>JAZSPJ010000143.1:0-29157 GCA_045537365.1 Clostridia bacterium | reverse complement strand
TTCCTAAGACCGCTTGGCCTCCGACTTTATCAAAGTTTTCAGCTTCAATAATAGTTGGAATTTCGGTATATCTGTATGCACCAATAGTTTTTTTATAATCGGTTGATGCCTTTTCCTCATGTTCCTTAAAGCTGACACCTCTTGCTGTCATAGAACCGTTATAGCAAGATATTTTTATTGTGTGTTTACCTTCGGGAAGGTCTATCAAGCCGCCGTATACGCTTTTAATTTCGCTCCAGTCGCCTGTAGGTCCGAATATACATTCACCATGCAAATTTTTGTCACCATCGAGAAAAAACTGTATTGTACATTTCTCAACAGTTGTAGCATAGTGAAAATTCACTTCGTATGTTGCTGCTTTCTTTACATCAACAGTAAAATTAAGCCACTCACTGCCCATAAAAGCCATTGTTGTACCATAAGGACTATCGTAAAAGTTAAGCTCCATTGCATCCTCACGGAATACATAATTGCTTTGCTTTGTAAATGGCTTTGAAAAGGCTTTATCAATACCTCCGTAATCAAATTCAGGTAATGCAATAAAGCCGGGTATGCTGTGGTTTGCATAAGGTCCGCCGGCGGGGGTACTTTCCTCCGCCAACGCACCTGTTGGAATGTAAAGACTTGATAAAGCCAAAGTGAAAACAATTAAAAGTGACAACGCTTTTTTAAATTTTATTTTCATCTTATAACTCCTGTCTTAAATTATATGTTAAAAAATTATTCTGCTCTGTTTGCAATTTCATCTGCCAAAGGTTTTGCAACCTCTGTCATAGCGTTTTCAAGGTCCTCAAGCTTAACAATTGAGTTAACTGTATCAACTGCCTCCTGCCATTTTGTTTCAAAATCCTTTGGCTCTGCAGCAAGCGCCATTGTAAACTTGCTCTCCCATTTAGAACGCTCGTTCCAGAAAGCTACTACTTCAGGAAGGTCTGCATATCTTGCATCCCAAATCTGTGATGCAGGGTGAAGCTTAACGCTTGTTACATGCTCACTATCGTAAGGGAATTTAAATCCGCTTGATGTGTTTGGATAGTATATAAGCTTTCTGTGCATAGTTCTTGGATCCCATACACTAACAGTTGTAGGTCTTATTCCAAGGTGTGAAACAGGCAATCCGAGACCTTCTCTATCATCTGCTTCGAGTTTGCCGATACCGTTTATAAAGTAATCATTGTATACTTCATTTTTAAATACAAGCTTGCCATCCTCTGTTTCCTCATAAAGGCCAGCCTCTTCAGGGCCCCAGTAGTATGCTTTTTCGTATTCGTCTGTAAACTGAATGTCTACCCATTCTAATACTCTTATAACTTCTTCATCTGTTAATGTATTAAGCATACAAAATGCAGAATTCCAAAGTGCTTCCTCTTTATATGCAGGGTACTGCTCAAGTGCAGGAACCTGTGTAATGAACGGACGGAACTGGAAATCCTTTCCTGCTGCTTTAAGCTCCTCATTAATAATATTACCTGTGCCAAGAAAGCTCATAACAACTACTGCGTACTGACCATTCATAACCTTTTCTTTATAAAGTGCTGTTGTGTTAACAAGGCTCTCAGGGTCAATAACCTTATCAGCTATCATCTGGTTCTGTATTTTTCCTGCCTCTTTTACAGCCTCATGCATAAGAGGAATTTCAATTTTCTGTTCTGACGCATTCCATGTACTTGAGTAGTTGTGTCCTTTGTAGCCTATCATATCAGCACCAAACCAGTTAAGACCTACCCAGTTATCACCGCCTGTGTAACCAAATGCATATACAGGCTTACCGTCTACTGTATATTTGTTATCTCTTACTTTATAGAAAAAGTCTACAAAGTCCTGAGTAGAATAAATCGGAATATCCAAAAGTTCATCACCGATAGGTCTGTTAACCTCTTCCATACGAGCTACAAGCTCATCATAAGATCTTGCTTGGGGATAAATATCTTTTAAAATATCATCCCTTATCCAGAAGCAAGCATCTTTCAAGTACATTACATCATTTTCAAATTGAAGGGCATTGTCTGCAAGGAACTGCATATCCTCCTCTGTTGCACCGCTAACAACCTCTATGCTTGGTGGTGCCGAATATGGAATACCCATAATGTTGCCTTCTTCATCCTCTAAAGCCTTCCAGTAGCTTGCAGGAGTTTTTTTCCAAAGGTTTGGAGCGTGTTCCTTAAGCATTTCAGGTGAAAGCTTTACAAGCTTTTTAAGCTGGTCAAGTTTTTTAAAGTGTGCACCGCCCTGACCTGCACCGCAAAGTACAATATCAGGTATGTTACCGCTTGCTATAATTTTAGTAAGCTTTGGATCCCACTGGCTGCCGCCGTTACCGTAAATATCCTCAATATATACACCTGTTTTTTCCTCAAGCCAGTTTTTTAAATGATGGTTTTTAGCTAAAGCTGTAGGGGTATAATCTGTACCCTGTGTGTTCCATACCTCAAGGCCAAGTTTTTCAAGACCGCTGGAGGTTGTTTCTTTTTTACATCCTGCAAATAATGACATACAGAGGCAAACTGTAAGCATTAATGCTATAAATTTTAATCCTTTTTTCATTTCTTTCTCTCCTTTTTTATATTTATTATTTGAAAGGAAGTGATGCATCTATCACTTATACCCTTTTATGTACATTATAATAATACTATAAAAAGCCTTGTGTTTACAGCGGTAATTTATTCCTTAACCGCACCAAGCCTTACACCTTTTACAAAGTATTTCTGCAAGAACGGGTAAAGCATTATAATAGGAAGTGTTGTTACAACAAGTGCCGCAGACTGTACTGCCTGTGTTGTTGGGAGCACAACCGCTTCTGCAGATTTATTCATACTCATTTCAAGTGCCATCTGCGATGCTCGGTCTGCCTGTTTTACCATCTGCATAAGTATGAACTGCATTGTAAAGAGGTCGGAGTCGGTAATATATGTAAGACATGTTACCCAGTCATTCCAGGTATTAACACCTGTCCAAAGAGTGATTGTTGCTATAATAGGCATTGACATTGGTACAACTATTTTAAGCATTATTATAATATCGTTTGCACCGTCAAGCATTGCACTTTCCTCTACACTGGCAGGTATATCCTGAAGGAAGGCTCTTATCATAATCATATTATAGGTAACAAAAAGTCCCGGTATTATATACACAAGATAGTTATCTATAAGGCCTAAATATCTAAAGAGAATAAAACCCGGTATAACGCCTGCATGAATGTAATTCGGTAAAAGGAAAAACAATGTAATGGGGCGTCTGAACTTAAGCCCTCTTTTTGAAAGTGTGTACGCACATGCAAATGTAAATAGTATTGATGTGAAAACCTTTATAACAAGTACCGATACTGTAATAAATACCGACTGTAAAAATCCGTCATCAGACATTACTGTTTCAAAGTTTATAAGTGTAAATTTGCGGGGCCATAATGTTATGCCGCCTCGCATTGAATCCATACCCTCGTTAAGTGCTATTGCAACCTGATTCCAGTACGGATAAAGCATTACAATAATAATAAATATCATTACTATGCCGTTAAATACACCAAATATTTTTTCACCTTTAGTTTTTCTCAATTTGCTCTAACCTCCCTTATTACCATACGCTCATGTGTGCAAATTTTCTTGAAAGCTCGTTTACTATCAACATAATTGTGAGGGAAGCAAGACCCTGAAGTAAACCAAATGCGGTTGAAAGCGAATACTCGCCGCCTTCAATACCCATTCTGTATGCCAATGTGTTGATGGTTTCTGTTTGTTCCTGAATATATATGTTCTGGAAGCCGTATACCTGCTCAAAGTTTACATTGATGAGCGAACCGACAGATAACAAAAGCGACATTGCTATTGTTACTGCTATACAAGGCAGTGTTATATATATTGCCTGTTTAAACTTGCCGCAACCGTCAATTTCGGCAGCCTCATACATCTCTTGGTCGATACCTGCAATTGCCGCAAGATAAAGTATTGACGACCAGCCAAGCCCTTTCCAGACATTCGATACAAACAGTATAGGTGTAAAGTTTTTATAGTTCATAAGAAGGTTTGTTGCTTCGTACCCGTCGCCTATGATTTTTGCCATTACTTCATTATACGGACCGCTTAATGAGAAAAAACCGTAGAATATAGCAACAACCGATGCCCACGATAAAAAGTGAGGCAGGTATGATATAGTCTGAACTATTTTTTTGAAACGCATATTTTTAATTTCGTTAATCATAAGCGCAAATACAACAGCAAAGGGTGTACCGCCGAACAGAAAAATAAAACCGTATTTAAATGTATTTTTAAGAGCATGCAATACACTGGGCATATTTACGATTTCTTTGAAATTATCCAATCCAACCCAAGGGCTGCCCATAATACCGTCGATAACATTGTAGTCCTTAAATGCAATACCTATACCGAGCATTGGCAGGTAGCTGAAAATAAAAGTACATATTGCTGCAGGTATAAGCAACATATATAGATACTTTTTCTTTTTAATATATCTCCAGGTTTCCCCCTTCTTTTTATTTGTTTTTAGAACATTGCTGTTAGACAATTAACTCCTCTCCTTTTCCCAATATGTCTTATACTAACAATTATAAAATATAGCATGCCTTTTGTAAACAATCCAATCAGCACTAAAAAGTACCCGTTTGTCACATTTTTGGCGAAAATATTTTACAAATCAATTTTTTTGTTGTATACTTTAACTATGAAATCAGGTTTAAACGAAGGAGAGTAAAAATGTACAAGCTTTTGATAGTAGACGATAATCTCACACATATCAACTTTGTTACAGACAGCCTTGACTGGAATGCTATGGGCTTTGACCATATTTATACCGCCCGTGACGGTATTGACGGACTCAATAAGTATAACGAGCTTTCGCCCGACCTTATTATTACCGATGTTGCAATGCCTGATATGGACGGTATTGAAATGATTAAACAAATACGAAAAAGCGACACATCTACCGCCGTTATTTTTATGAGCTGTTATGAGGATTTTAACTATGTTAAAGCATCGCTTGATGCAAATGCCGCATCATATATATTAAAACCCATAAACCCCACCGAGCTTGAAACTGCAGTAATTAATGTACAGGAAGCCTTTAAAACAAGACAACATCTATCCGACTGTTTTTTCTACAATATACTGTACTCAAAGCAATCAGATGATAATGCTTTGACAAACCTTGAAAAAACATTTGGTTTTTCAAATTTCAAATGTATGGTTATGGTAAAATATGTACTGCTTGGCGACAATCAAAACTACTCAAATGTACATTTGCTTGAAGAATTGATTAAAAAGGAATTTCAAAGCCGTTACCATATAAAGTCAATTATTCTGTCGACAAACGAAATTGCAGTTATGTTTATGGGAAACACCTGTTCAACGGATAGCTTTTTAGAAGTGTTCTTTGACAGCATAGGCTCTAACCTTAAATCAATCTGTGAAAATACCGATTTGAAGGTTGCGGCAGGAATAAGCAAAACAAGCGACAGTATAAGACATGCTAAAACTATGCTTGAGCAGGCAACAAATGCCCTGAATATTTCTGATACAATAAGTGAAAACGAGCTTTATTTTTACGAGGACTCCATATATACAGCAAACTCCTTTAATATATCCGAGCTTAAAACAGATGTTTATACCCTGTTTGAAAACAATACAGAATTTTCGATTGACGATTTTATGGAAAAGTATTTTGAAAAGAATAATGTTTATTCAGCTAACGAGCTTAATCAGATATGCCTATCCGTTGTTACAATTACACAACTTTTATTTTTAGAGCGCAACATAAGTATAGACCAGATTTTTGACGAACCGAATATTATATGGAAAAAGCTTTCCGACTTTTCGTCTATATTAAATGTAAAGCAATGGATTAAAAACTTTTTGATTGCCTGCTACGATTTTACTGTTTGCGAGGAATTATCCAAATTTCCCCGTACAGTTTCAGCTATAAAAGAGTTTATCGACAGAAACTATGCTACAATCACATCGGTATCGCAAATTGCCAATGAGCTTTACATAAGTTCGGGCTATGCAAAAAATATATTTAAAAAGCATACCGGTCTTACAATAAGTGAATATCTTTTGGATGTAAGAATGAAAAATGCCTGTCGCCTTCTTAAAAGGCACGATATAAAGGTATACGAGGTTCAGGAAATGGTTGGGTATCAGAGTAAGGCACATTTTACTGAAGTCTTTAAGCGCAAAACAGGCAAAACACCAAAAGAATATCAGCAAAATCCTAATTGAAGGAGTATACTATGTTCAAATTAATCAGGAATAACAAAAAAAGTTTTTTGTACAATTTTTTACTTAACAGCGTGCTTATTACTTTTATTTTGCTTACTATTATAAATACAGTTGTGTTTTCCATGCTATACACAAACTATAAAAACAACGAGGAAACCTATGTACAAAAAAATCTTGATACATACTACAATAATTACCAGATGGCAGTAAACAGTGCTGTTTCAAAATGTGAACTCATCACACAAAACCTTATTATAATCGACTTACTAAACTCGGATATAAGCGGATTATCGTCAAAATACAGCGCATCGCTTCAGCTATTTTCGTTTATAAACTCTTTGTATGACGATTCTGTACAGGCTATTACAATATACAGTGCAAACAGCTCACTTTTCAAGGATGAATATATTAAAAATATTGATGAAATTCAAAACACTACTGCCTACAAAGCGCTTTGCGAAAACAGCGTTTTGTATATAGACGATAATTTTTACAAAAACATAAACGAGGATTTATGTTTTACAGTTTACCGCAGAATGAACATACTCCACGATACGGTTTTGCGTATTGATGTTCACATGCCCGATATTTCCGGCGAAAACATAGTTTTAACCGATACCTTAAAAGGATACAGCACCGGAGAATACATAAACAAGCCCTTAAACGATGTGTGGTATGCAGTTTCAACACTTGATATGCAAAAGCTCGGAGCGCAGAGAGTATTTTTTATATTTTTGTTCTTTATACTTGAAATGGGTCTTTTGCTTATGTCGCTTGTAATTACCAAGAAAATTAACAACAAAACCGTAAACGAGGTTAACAAGCTGGTTGAATATGCATCTTTAAATTACAGTGAATCACTTAACACATCTTTTTTAAGCGAAACCTCTGAATACAGCGAAGTTGAACAAATTAAAGGCTCTATAAGAAATCTTATTAACAAAATTCAGGAAATAAACCGTGAAAAAGCAGATATGGAGCTTGAAAAGAAGGATATATCACTTAAGCTTTTGCAAAGCAAAATGAACCCTCATTTTCTTTACAATATACTTTCGGTTATATCATACAGGGAGATTAAAAAACGGGATACAGAAACCGTAAACATAATAAATGAGCTTGTAGCATACTACCGTATGATACTTGCAAAAGGTAAGGATTTTATAACCCTTAAAGAGGAACTTGAGCTTATTAAAAAATATGTATTTTTGGTTGAAATATCCCACTCCAAGAAATACGAGTTGCAAATTGATGTGACGCCTGATGTAAGCTCCATTGTTGTACCGCACATGATGCTTCAGCCTTTTGCGGAAAACTCGGTATTGCACGGGCTTTCGGGAAGCCGTGAAAACTGCCTTATTAAAATTAAGGGATACTCTGACGGCGATTATGTTGTATTTACCATTTACGATAACGGATACGGTATGAACGCACAAACCTTGAACGAACTTAATTCTATGACATCAACATCAGGAAGCTATGGTATAAAAAACACCTATGAACGAATGAAACTTATTTACGGATATGATTTTTCAATTTCATACAAAAGCAAGCAGGATGAATTTACTGAAGCAACAATAAAATTTTCAAAATTACCAAACAAAGAGATTTAAAGGCGGAAATTTGCAATGTGTTTGCCATAATATGCAATTGAAATTGCAACTTTAGTATGTTATAATCGATTTACAACATAAATATTTTTGTAAATTACAAGGGGTATTTATTGCGGTACTGTGGATTAAAAATCAGTAAGAGCATTCAACATTTAACAAATATGGTATATGTTTGTCTTTTTTGTTTAAAAATTCTTATTTATTCAACCCTAATGTGTCAAACGGGTACTTTTTTGTGCTGTTTGGGTATTTACTTTAATACTTGTTTGTGATAGATTATATTAAACTTAAAAAATGAATCAGGGGGCATTTATTATGTTAACTTATGCAATTGTAGGATTTGGCGGTTTGGGTAAATCACACTTCAGCAATTACCCAAGAACTTATAAGCAAACAGGCGAAGCAAAGCTTGTTGCTATTTGCGACATTGACGAAAGCCGTTTTGTAACACAGACAGCTACAAACCTTGACGAAGGTCCGACAGATTTAAACCTTTCGGAATTCAATCTTTATACGGATGTAGACGAGATGCTTGACAAAGAAAAAATCGATTTTGTTATAACAGCACTGCCTACATACCTCCACGAACAGATTGATGTTAAAATTATGAAACGCGGCATTCATGTTTTCAGCGAAAAGCCTATGGCAATCAACCTTGAACAAGCTGAAAACATGCTTAAAGTTGCAAAGGAAAACAATGTTAAGCTTATGATTGGTCAGGTTTGCCGTCACGAGCCACAGTACAAAGTGCTTAAAGAGGTTATTGACAGCGGTAAATACGGCAAAGTTATAAGCGCAAGATTTGACAGACACGCAGGTACTCCTATCTGGGGTTGGCAAAACTGGTACTGTGATGAAGAAAAGAGCGGTGGCTGTGCTATGGACTTACATTGCCACGATACCGATATGGTAAGTTGGCTCTTTGGTACACCTGATTATGTTACATCTACTGCTACCCACTTTAAAACAGGCTTTGATACAATAAACACATCTTATGTTTACGGTGACAAGATTGTTACATCAAGAGGCGACTGGGCTGCACCATCTGAATCTTATGATGCATTTTCATATTCGTTTACAGTACACTTTGAAAAAGCAACTATTGAATACAGAAGGAATAATCCTATATATCTTTACGAGGAATTCACAAAATCTATTCTCCAAGAACCCGAAGATACACATCAGCTCGATGAGGAACGTGATTTTATGCGTTGTATTCTTGAGGACAGAGAGAGCGATATTCTCCCTCCTGAATCCTCTTATGAAACAATAAGAATTGTTATGGCAGAAAGAGAATCTGCTAAATTAGGCGGAGAAAAAGTTTACCTTAAATAATTCTTATTACATAATTCAGCTTTTAACCTTTTTAACTTTTTTGCACACGGCATCACTCATTTATGGGCGGTGCTGTGTGTTTTTGTGTCAATCGGGTACTTTTTTGTGTTATTTTGATGTTGACATTGGTTTTATACTGTGATAAATTAATCTTGTCAATTAATTAACTGGAGGTAATTTTTATGTTAAATTACGCAATTATAGGCTTTGGCGGCCTGGGAAAAACTCATTTTAACAACTATTTTAAGCTCTGTGAAAAAGCAGGCGGTGTTAAGCTCATTGCAATATGTGATATTGATAAAGAGCGTTTTAAAACACAAACTGCTACAAATTTGGGTGACAGCGCAAGTAACCTCGACCTTTCGGATTACAAGCTTTATACTGATGCCGACACAATGTTTGACAATGAACAGCTTGATTTTGTAATTACTGCACTTCCTACATATTTACATGCAGAAATGGCAATTAAAGCTATGAACAGAGGTATTCATGTATTCAGTGAAAAGCCTATGGCTATAAGCATTGAACAAGCGGAAGATATGCTCAATGCAGCAAAAGAAAACAATGTTAAGCTTATGATTGGCCAGTGTGTTCGTTACTTTGCACCATATAAAACACTTAAAGAAATGATAGTAAGCGGCAGATACGGAAAAGTTGTAAGAGCTAATTTTGAAAGAATTTCCGGTACACCTATATGGGGTTGGCAGAACTGGTTCTGTGACGAAGCAAAGAGCGGCGGCGCACCTGTTGACCTTCATATACACGATACAGATTACATTAACTTTGCATTTGGTATGCCTGATTATGTAGTATCATTTGCAACACATGCAAAAACAAAATTTGATGCCATTTCTACTACATATATGTATGGTGATACTGTTGTTACCGCAACAGGCGACTGGGGACATCCGTCTGAAACATACCGTTTTGGTTGCTCTTTCTCTGTACGCTTTGAAAAAGCTACATTGGAATACAAAAACAATGTTGTTACCCTTTATGAAGAGGATAAGGCAACAGACCTTGTTATGCCTCCGATTGACGGCTACTTACACGAGGTTATTGACTTTGTTTGCTGTATAAGAGATAAAAAGGTCAGCCCTGTTAACCCACCTGAAGAATCTATTAATTCGCTCCGAATTGCTATGGCAGAAAAAGAATCAGCATCAAAAAACGGTGAAAAAGTTTACCTCAAATAATTATTATAACAAAAACAGCGGTGTGGAAAAATCCACACCGCATATTTTTTACTTAATCCTCAAAAAGAACTATTTCTCCGCTTTTTAATGATTTTTGCACATCTATTATCCTTTGATTTGTTGAGCCTTTAAAGCGCAAATTCAACTCTGTTTTAGTTTTATCGAATTTGCCGTCAACAAGCACATTTATTTTGGATAGCAGATTTTTTTTAGAAGTGTCAGCCATAAGCTGTTCAAATGTATATCCCGAATAAGCCCATATTGTTTTACCTGTGTTTTTTGTCAGGGCATCGGCAAGCAAAGCAAGCTCATAGCTTTGCTCAAAAGGCTCTCCGCCGCTGAAAGTAACATTTGTTATATCACTTTCGGTTAAATCGTTATATACATCTATAAGAGGAACAATCTCTCCGTTTGCTTTATCCCAGGTTTGCATATTATGGCAACCGTCGCAATGATGCGGGCAGTAGTTTACAAAAACCACATCACGAAATCCCGTACCGTCTACCGACGAGCTATGCATAATATTATTTATCCTCAAAGTAACATTTTCAAGCCTTTTCAAATCAAACATCGTGTGTCACTCTATCCTTAAGCTCTGCCTTTTTACCTGAATTCCAGCTGCTTACGCTACCTACAAGGTAACCTGTAATACGCTGAATAATATCCATATTCTTACTTCCGCAGTTTGGGCATACATCAGTATCCTTGTCGGCATTTTCAAAACCGCAGTCAAGGCATCTTGCTCTTGTATGGTTAACCGAGCCGTAACCGATGTTATATTTATCCATAAGGTCAACTGTCTGTTTAATACATTCAGGATTATGTGTAGCATCGCCGTCAAGCTCTACATAGAATATATGTCCGCCAAGCTCATACTCATGATAAGGAGCCTCGATTTTTGCCTTATGCTCTACTGTACATTTGTACCATACAGGAACATGAGATGAGTTTGTATAATAATCCTTATCGGTAATATCCTTAATAATACCAAAGTGCTCACGGTCTCTCTTTGTAAATTTGCCGCTAAGACCTTCAGCAGGAGTTGCAAGCAAGCTGTAATTTAGATTTTTATCGTTTGCAATCTCGGCAATTCTGTCACGCATGTGGGATACTATTCTAAGACCCATAGCCTGGCTTACATCGCTCTCGCCGTGATGCTTGCCTGTTAAAGCAATAAGTGTTTCGGCAAGACCTATAAAGCCGATACCGAGTGTACCTGTTTTCAAAAGATTTTTAACAGGCTCATCAGGTTTTGCATTTTCACTGCCGTTCCACATACCCTTCATAAGCATCGGGAACTGCTTAATAAGAGCTGTTCTCTGGAAGGAGTATCTGTCGTAAAGCTGTTCTGCCGCAACATCTATACATTTATCAAGCTTTTCAAAGAATGTACGTATTCTTTCATCATAATTTTCAATATTTCTGCATTCAAGCGCAAGCTTAACTATATTGATTGTTGTAAACGAAAGATTACCTCTTCCGATAGATGTTTTTTCACCGTGTCTGTCCTCAAATACACGGGTTCTGCAACCCATAGTTGCAACCTCATATTTATATCTTTCAGGGTCGTTTATATCCCATTTATCGTGCTGGTTAAAGGTTGCATCAAGGTTTACAAAGTTAGGGAAGAAACGCTTTGCTGTTACCTTGCAGGCAAGCTCGTATAAATCGTAGTTTCTATCCTCAGGCAAATAGCTTACACCTCGTTTTTTCTTCCATATCTGTATAGGGAATATTGGTGTTTCGCCGTTACCTACACCTCTGTAAGTAGAGTTTAAAATCTCTCTTATAATACATCTGCCCTCGGCTGATGTATCAGTACCATAGTTGATAGATGAAAATACTACCTGATTACCGCCACGGCTGTGAATTGTGTTCATATTATGTATGAACGACTCCATTGCCTGATGTACACGGTTTATTGTTTTATTCATTGCGTGCTGCACAAGTCGCTCGTCGCCTTTAAGTCCGTCCAGCTCACGCTGAACATAATCGTCAAACACTTTTGTTTTGTACTTGGAAAGGTCTGTCTGCATAAGTTCTTCAAGCTTTTCAAGTTCTTCTACAAAAGATGTGCGAACATAAGGCGCAAGGTAAAAATCAAATGCAGGTATTGCCTGACCGCCGTGCATTTCGTTCTGTATTGATTCCATAGAAATACACGCAATTATAGCAGCAGTTTCTATTCTCTTTGCAGGGCGTGATGAGCCGTGACCTGCCCTGAAGCCACCGTTTAACACTTTATCAAGCGGATGCTGAAGGCAAGTTAAGGATTTTGTAGGATAATAATCCGCATCGTGAATATGAATATAGTTGCTCTTTACATAATCCTTTGAGGTTTGAGAAAGAAGCATATCCATAACAAACGGTTTTGAGTTTTCGCTTGCAAATTTCATCATCATACCCGCAGGGGTTTCTGCATTCATATTTGCATTCTCTTTTGTAATATCGTTTGCAATGGTATTTACTATACCCATATACATATCGTATGTTTTTCTGCCTCTGGCAACATTACGCTTTTCGCGGTACAAAATATATGCTTTCGCTACATTTTTATACTGCGATTTCATAAGCTCTACTTCGACAAAGTTCTGAATATCCTCAACATCTACGGTATCCTGCTGAAGATTATGCAATTTGTCGGCTATATCGTTTGCGCATTTAAGGTCATTTATAAACTCAACATTCATAGCCTTTAATATTGCGTTTACGATTTTTTGCTTGTCAAAATTTTCAATTCTTCCGTCTCTTTTTCTGATTGTACTTACCATATCTATATCACCTTTTCTACATTAAAATACCACAACATCTTGTACAAATAAAATTATAATACACAATATATAAAAAATCAATATGTAAAATAAAGAAATATTGCATAAAAATTTACAGGCATTTTCGGTAATATTTTTACTATTTTATAGCTTGACTTTTTGCATTTATCTGTTCTATGGCTCTACGACTGCATTTGGGGATTTTGACAAAAAACAGCAATAAAAAAACGGACTGCAAATTAAATCGCAATCCGCTTTCAAAAAAGCTGTTTATTGAATTTTTTCACCGCACTTCGGGCAATAAGGACTTTGTGTGTCGCATCTTGCACCGCAAACAGGACAATTTATTTTATTTGTAACCTGTGCAAGATTCTTTTCAATTACTTTTGCCTCTTCTTTAAGAGCATCTATCTTTTCGATTATTTCCTCAATATCAATTTGAGGCTCTGCTCCTGTTTTAAGGCTTTTGTACATACTTTTACCTATTTGTGTGTACAGCTCATCAATGCTTGAATTTATATCAGCAAGCTTTATTTTAGCCTTTGTAAATTCAAGCGCATCGCCCGATACCTTTACAGCACCTTTTGCTGTTTTTGTAACACCTTTTTTTACTTTTTCAAACCAATCCATATTAACACAACCTTTCTTTTAATTTAAACTATCAAGATATGCTTTTATACTGTTTTCAGTTTTATTATCGCCGGGATTATAATACTTTTTGCCCACCAGATTATCGGGCAAATACTGTTGTTTTACATAATGCCCCGGATAATCGTGGGGATATTTATATTGTATGCTTCTGCCAAGCTTTACGGCACCGGAATAATGACCATCCTTTAAATGATTTGGAACATCGCCCGCAATGCCCTTTCTTATATCAGACAAAGCCTCGTCAATTGCGCATATCGCCGAATTTGATTTTGGCATAGATGCCAAAAATATTACCGCCTCGGCAAGGGGTATTCTTGCCTCAGGGAAGCCAAGCTGCATAGCGCAGTCAACGCAGGATTTTGTAACTGTAATTGCATTAGGGTATGCCAAACCAACATCCTCTGCGGCAATTACCATCAGTCTGCGGCATATACTTATAAGGTCGCCTGCCTCAACTAATCTTGCAAGATAATGCACAGCCGCATTCGGGTCGCTTCCCCTTATGGACTTCTGAAATGCACTTAAAGTATCGTAATGGTTATCACCGTCACGGTCAAAGCTAAAGCCGGATTTACCTGTTGCCTGAGCTATCATATCGTCAGTTATGGTTACAGTATCGCCATCGGTATAAAGGGTTGATTTTATACAAACCTCAAGTATATTAACCGACTTTCTTACATCTCCGCCGCACACATTTGATATAATATCTGCACATTCATCACTTAAAACTATCTTTTTGGGATATATTTTTTCCGCCTCGGTTACTGCCCTTTTTAAATTATGGGCTATATCCTCAGCACTTACAGGCTTAAACTCCACAACCGTGCTGCGGGACAGTATTGCATTATAAACATAAAAATACGGATTTTCTGTTGTGCTTGCAATTAAAGTTATATCGCCTGTTTCTATATATTCCAAAAGTGCCTGCTGTTGCTTTTTATTAAAATTCTGTATTTCATCAAGGTAAAGAAGTATTCCTGATGATGTATCAAACGAGCCTATGCTTGCGGCAATTTCCTTAATATCCTTTGTACCGGCATTGGTTGCATTTACTTTATATAATTTTTTTTGTGAAAGGCTGGCGCATATATTTGCAACTGTTGTTTTACCCGTACCTGACGGACCATAGAATATCATATTCGGGATTTCTCCGCCTTTTAATATTCCCGTAAGCAGTTTGCCCTCGCCTATAATATGCCTTTGACCCACTACTTCATCAAGTGTCTGAGGTCTTACGGCATCTGCCAATGGTTTTATCATTAACTCACCGTCTTTTAAAATTTATTTACTGTAAAAAGTATTTTAAGCTGGTTGATTTTGCTCTTGTATGCATCTCTCTGCTTTTGTGCAAGCAAATTGTTTTTAATTTGCTCTTTTACCTGGTCGTACGCCATTTCCTGTGCCTCGTTTTTGGCTGTAAGCTTTATAAGGTGATAGCCGAACTGTGTTTTTACAGGACCGGCTATTTCGCCTACATTCATTTCAAAACAAGCCTTTTCAAATTCAGGTACCATCTGTCCTTTGCCAAATACACCAAGGCTTCCGCCGTTTTCTGATGACGGACAGGTTGAATGTGCTTTTGCCGCATCCTCAAATGTAAGCTCGCCGCTCTCTATCATTTTAAATATTTCTGACGCCTTTTCCTCAGTTTCTACAAGAATATGGCTTGCGCCTACTGTTTCACCTGCAACAAACTGTGCCTTATTATCATCATAATATTTTTTTGACTCATCATCGGTTACAGTCACCTTATCCAAAGCTTTTTTAAGAGCAAAATCAGCAAGCATACCTTCTTTTACTTTCTGGAACTCCGCTTTAAACTCCGCGTCATATTCCAAAAGATTTTTCTGTGCATCCGCCAAAAGAAGCTTTCTTGCAATTAATTCCTCAAGAATCATTTCTCTGCCCTGAGGGTTATCAAAATTCTGTCCTCTTGCGCTCATAGCCATTACCATTTCGTTAACTTCGTTTTCTGTTATAGGATTTCCCTGTACTGTTGCTATTACTTTTGTGTTATCCATTTTTTATCTCCTTTTATATTTCTTTTTTCCATTCATTTATTAAATGTCTGCAGGATATTATTTTTTCAGCTATCATACTCAAATTATAATAGTAATGATTTGCAGGCTCATATCCTATTGCGGGATTTTTCTGCATTAAAACATAATAATCCTGTGCAAGCTTTTCCTCCGAACTTACTATATTAATAATTTCAGGCAAAAGCTTTTTGTTATTTGTACTTATGTACTCGTCCCTTAACCTTATATATTTTATCTGATTATAACATGTTAGCCATATAAGCTCACAGGCTTTTGATACATCCTTAAACTCACAGTCGGGTATATTTTCGATATACTTCATACCGTTATGCCAGATTTCGTACATAAGGCGGTGTTGATTTTCATATACATCCACAGGATATTTTGACCGCCAATTTTCAAGGTCATCATAGCAATAGCAGGTCATTGTCGCCTCATAACCTGTCGGCTCCTTATACAAAAGAGTTGAGACACAGGCATTGTGAGGTCCAAGATACGCTGTTTGCACATCAAACGGAAATTCCGAAAAAGATTTCCCGAATTCATCAACCGCTTTAAGTACATTATCGCTATACTCGCCATAAAGATTTTTTACGCTTGTTTCATAATCAGTTGTATTCCCATTTACATTATAATACAAATTATATACTATATCAAGTGTTGGTGACGGATATCCTCCAAGAGTCCAGCTAAGCATAAAATGATTTACGCCTGCATTCTTTAATCTTTGTGCGTGCTCCCATACCTCTCTGTAAACAGGAATATACGGTACTGTTGAACACTCCCAGGTATTGTTGAACTGAACCTTTGCCAAAGCCTCGTGCCCGTATTTGTTTCCTGTTTTAAATATATCAAGGGTTGCCTTACTGGGTGCAGGCTTTGACATAGTGTAATCCACAACGCTGTTAAGTATTCCGCCGCACTCAAACTCAAGTCCCTCTTCGCTTACACGCTCAAGCGGTATATCTCGGTCAAGAAGTTTTAAGCACTCCTCTAAATCCTCTTGGCTGAATATACTCATCCACTCCCACGTTGCAGCAATTGTAATAATATTCGGATTAGCCCTTTTTGCCGCTCTGTTAATGATATTACATACCTCAGCTATTACCTCTGCCGGAGTTCTGTTTATGCACCTTGGGCAATTCTGGCTGTTATACGGATATATATGTGAATAACAGTTTGTATGGTTTTCTGAACGAGTGGTTACAAAAAATCCGCCAATATCAGGAGCCGAACTGCAAATATTGTAAATTGCCTCATCCATATATTGCTGTACCCTTTTGGTTGATGTACATAGGTGCGCATTGTCCTCGTACTCAAAGCCCTTTAATTCGGGGTGTTTTTCAAAAAACGAGAGTGAAAGTGCACGTGGCTCATTAACATAGAAAAACAGTTTTATTCCGTATTTTTTAAGCAGGGCAACTGTTTGTTTAAGTCTTTCAAGCCTTTCCTGCCAGCCTTCGGATATTGATGTATCAAAAGGAAATTCTGACATTTTATACATTAAAAGCTGTGTAAAAACTCCGTTTATGCCTATTCGTGCATAAGAGCGCAACAGCTCCTCCGGATACGAAATTTCAGGCGCAACCTCAAATGTGTTGGTATACAATCCACAGAAAGAATAAATTACTCTTGATTTAACCTCTGTTTTAATTTCAAAACGCCCTGTTTCAACAAAAGGACCTTTATTTGTACCCATATTTCGTATAATGTGCATTAAGCCTCTTAATACACCCACAGGCTGTGCCGATGTTATTTTTATATTATTCTCGGTTACATCTATAACAAAATATTCCTCATCATCTGATATTGAACTGTCAATATACAAATCTATGTTATTTTCACCGTCAGTCTTTTTTAAGGTATAGCCGAACATATCCGAAAAATCTTTCAAAAACAAATCCATATAAAAATCAGTATTTGCATTTTCGGTACAATCATTTAATGTCCAGCTATTGTCAATATAAGTTGTATTTTCGGGTTGTTTTTGAATATCAATTTTTGTAAGCCTTGTACGGCAAAACAGGTCAAACGGTTTTTTTGCATCATCTATGCAATACGGATTTACACAATCGGTCATATACTGCAAAAATTCGTCTGTTTTTTTCTGCTCGTCCTCGGTCAGCTCACGGTAAACGACCTTCGGGCAAGAAGGTTTTTTGGCACCGAGCTTTAAGTCCAGAAAATCATCCTCTTTTAATATATATGCAAGCTTAAATTCATCCCACTCCAAAATATCTAAAATTTGTTCATAGGGTAATATATGCCACGCACTTCGGATTATTGTTATATAGCCCTTGCTTTTCCAGTCGGGGTGTACTTCTTGTTCGGGTAAGCCAAGACCTTTTGCAAGCTTATCAATATTTTCAACTGTTGTTTCCATAATCTTTGCAAGCTTCGCCTTGGGTACCATATCCCACATACGGAAAACAACCGCCTGCATCTGTGTCGGAAAATGATTTGGCAATATACCTGCCATATTGCTTATTTTAGGTAATTCGTAACCTAACATAGCTTTACTCCTCCTTAATATGTTTATTTATTCTTTTTCCGCCTGCAGTTAAAATAATTATAGCATCAATAATTATAACCAAAACCCATGAAATCGGCCACGATGCCATAAGCCCTGTAAGCGAATTGAGTTTTTTAAAAATTGTTGATACCCACAGTATTCTGAATCCGCAAGTACCAACCATACTTACAATAGTTGGTGTAAGCGAAAAGCCTATACCTCTTAAAAAGCCTACAAGTACATCCATAATACCGCAAAAAGCATAAAATGTACATACAAAAGTAAGGCGTATTTCGCCGTATTCAAGCACACGGGCATCACTTGTATAAAGGCCTATAAGCGGCTTTTTAAAAAGTATTGCAGTAAAGCCCATTAAAAGACCTACAATAACAACAAGTAAAATACTAACATAAAGGGATTTATAAATTCTTTTCTTGTTTTTAGCACCATAATTCTGGCTTGCAGCCGTAAGTGCTCCATGGTGAACAGAGTTCATTCCCGACCACACGATACCCTCTATATTACTTGCGGCAGTACAACCTGCAACCACATTTGCACCAAAGCTGTTTATGGCTGATTGTATTACCGTGTTTGAAAGGCTGAAAACTGTGCCGTTTAAACCGGCAGGCAAACCTACCGAGATTATATCCTTAAGGTCTTTTTTGTTTATTTTGCAGTCCCTTATATTCAGCTTATATGCCGAATCAGTTTTACATAATGTAAATACAACAAGTGCCGCTGAAGCATAATTGGCAACAGTTGTAGCTATTGCAACGCCCTCAACGCCAAAACCAGTTCCCACAACAAGTATTAAATTTAAAACTACATTTAAAAGTCCTGTAAATGTAAGTATATAAAGCGGTCGCTTGGTATCCCCTACCGCCCTTAATACTGCCGCACAAAAGTTAAATACCAATGCACCAGGTACACCTATAAAATAAATCATTACATATTTTACAGCATCAGGCATAACCTCGGACGGTGTGCTTATAAGTACAAGCAGCTTTTTAGCCGTTGATACACCCAATATCATTGCTGCAACACCCAGAATAATGCTTACTAAAAATGATGTCTGCACAACACTGTAAAGCTTTTTATATTCATTTGCACCATAATATCTTGATACAAGTACAGCTACTCCCACCGACATACCTACGAATAAATTTATAAGAAGGTTTATAAGCGAGCCTGTTGCACCAACTGCGGCAAGTGCATTAGTGCCTACAAATCTGCCTACAACCACAACATCTGCCGCATTGTACATAAGCTGAAGTACATTTGTAAGCAACAGCGGTATAGAAAACCGCAAAATGCTTTTTACAAGCGAGCCTTTTGTCATATCAATTTCATAATTTGTTGCCATAGTTGCCTCCATAACAAAAAATTGTGTACCAATTTAATTTTACAACCCACTAAAATAAAAGTCAAGCAGTTAAATGAAAATGTTTCGTTTATTAGTGTATTTTCATTAAAAAACACCTTATATAAGCATTAAAAATACTTTTATAAGGTGTTTTAATCATTTAATATTTGATTGCTTACTTATACACTGTGTAGGTGACAAGTGGTTTAATATCCTCAAAATCCCACACATATACCCTGATTTCGGTTCCTTCATCAACCGAAATATTATTTATTACTGCTGTATTATTGCTTTTTACATCTTTGCATACAGCAGTTGACTTTAGAGTATTTCCATCATACACCGCCACAATTACAGCTACAGAATTTATATATTCATCCGAATCCCAATAAATTTTATTATTTCCATCTGTTTTTGTATAACCCTTATACCAATCGTTAAGATCGGCAACAATTTTATACTGTCCGCTCTCAAGCTGTTCGGGTACATGCTCATCATCGGGAACATCAATTATAAATTTATCATAAGCTATTGAAAATCCTTCGCCTGTTATAAGTTTAATAATATGTTCGCCCTCTGTAAGCTCAAGCTCAATAACCTTTGTTTCTATCGGTACAGCTGCAGGATTCCAGCTTCCGCTTGTATTTATAAATGTCTTGCCGATTTTCTTTGAGCCCACATAAACATCTACCGACGGAGAAGCTGTATCACTTGCCTTGTCACCGTTTGCAACAGCGGTAATTATATACTCACCTGATTTTGTAGCATTAATCGGTATTGTAATATACTGTGCCGGGGTTGCTACAATACGGGTATCATTTTTATAGCTTGCAGTTGTATCTGTACTGTCCTCCGCCTCAAATATTATTGTTCCGTTATCATCAACAGCATAAATCGAAACATCCGGATATACAAGCTTAAATGCATCAAATTCTGCAGAACCGCCCAAATTATCAAACATAACCTTAAATACATTTGCGCCCTTATTTAAATAAACAAGTCCGAAATCATCCCAAGGAAGCGGATCATTTGTCCAATAATCCAATCTTTCGGGTATTGATTTTGAAATAGTGTTTCCGTTAACAACAACTGTAAGCTTGCTTTGTGCTCCGTTAGACTGAAGACGTGCAATCTTTATACCCATAAGCAAACGGTAATATCCGCTTTGGGGTACATCAACGGTATAACGGAACCACTCATTGCTTAACATATATGCTACTGCATGACCGATATTATTGCTGTAATAATCTCTGTTTGTATATACATCTACAAAACCGTAGGTATCCCTTATCTGAAAATCATCATCATATCCCTGATTAGTTGTATCATACCAACCTATATTATGTCCTGCATATCTGTCAAAATCTGTTTCTGCATTAACTATTATTTCTTTAGTAAGCGAAAGTTCTTTTTTAAGCTTTATTGCATCTAATGTTATGTACTCATCACATGTAATTTTAAATGTATGGTATCCGCTGGAAAGCTCCAAAGCCCCAAGCTCTGTTTCCAGTTCCGTAAACACTCCGTTGCCAACAACTGCGCTCAACGGTTCATTATCGGCATCTACAATTAAATTTACATTTGAATTTTCATCGGTTGATGCTCCGATTGCATAAAAAGTATATTTTCCTTCAGTCGGAATAAAAAACTTATACTCTGCATCAAGATTTTCTCCTGCAATTCCGGAACTTATTCTGTTGCTTGATGTATCATATAAAGTTGAAAATGCCCTTGTACAATTCTTATCATCCGATTTTTCATAAAATTCTGCTTCTACAATACCGTAGTCCAAATACAAGTTCACATCAGCTTCTGAAAGTGTTATATAATCGCAACTATATGCTCCGCCATTTATAATAAGTGATATTATCTTTTCACCCTCGCTTAAAAACATAGTTGCAATATTCTCATTAAACCCTCTTTTCCCCTCAGTATTTGCCAACGGTATTATTCTTGGGGTAATCGTAACCCTGCCCGAATTGCCTGACTTACCGGTTAGTTCGTCTATACGCAATTTTGCATTTACATTTGTATTTGAAAAACCGCATACAGAAATGTTATAAAATCCGCTCTTTTCAACATTAGCTGTTATACGCACATTGCCGCCGTCAGGTATGGTGTATACATTGCCTAAGTTGGCACTTATATTTTTCTCACCTACAACAGGTGTTCCGCCATTATTATATGCAGATGTAAGAGCCGCCGTTTTTCCGTTTTCTGCTTCATAGGTGCTCTCAAAATAAATATTAAAATAATCATATACTGCCGTGCCGTTATTTGCTGACAACTTTAAAGTATATTCAGTGTTTTTGGAAAGATAAAACCTTCCGAGGCGTGTTCCCTGAACAGTAGTTACCAGCCAACTGCCTGCAGTATTAATAATTGAATTGAATGTTGATGCATCATTTACCCAAAATATTGAGTTGCCAAGCGGCAAATCTCCGCTTGCCATAATTTCAAACTCATAAATACCTGTTTTATCAGGAGTAAATTTCCAGGTGATTTCAGGAAGGTTCGATCTTATATACTTTCCATTGCTTGCATCACTGGTTTCATAAGTACTTGATGCGGTTTCATTACTGCCATTATACATAATCTCAACGCCGTTCTCCTCGCACTCAAAAACCTGATATACCTTTTTTGGTACATCAGCCGAGGCGTGCACACACAAAACCGTTGAAACCAGTATAATTGCCGTTAAAAATAATACGATTTTTTTCATTCTCTACCACCTAAATATTTTATATTGCCTTTAAAAGTCTTGCTATTATTGTTGTCGCTTCTGCTCTTGTAAGGTTTGATTTTGGATTAAACATTCCTTTTTCATCGCCCCTTACAAAGCCCAGTGCATTAGCCGAGCTAACTCCATCCTTAAATTCATCCGAAATATTTTCTTTATCAGGGAATGCAAGATCTGCTGTAGGTAAATCAGATTTTATATGCTTATAGCCATTTATTATTATATTAGTAAATTCCTCTCGGCTTACAGGTACATCCTCCCGTGCAGCCTGCATAAGTCCGTACTGTTCGGCAACATTTTTCCATGCAGCCTCATCAGAGCAATCTATACCTACGCATCTTGATACAAGCCATACCGCCTGATAAAGTGTAAGATTATCCTCAGGTGCAAATTTTGCATCACTTACTCCGTTAATTATGCCTGTCTTTGCAAGCTCTGCAATTTCATTTTCTGCCCAATGGCCTTTTGTGTCAGCAAATTTTTCAAAAGGTCTTTCGCAACCTGCATCGTCATATACAGCATTGTCAAAATAATCCTTATTATAAAGCCTTAGTTTTAAAAAAGAAAAACCGTTATCAACAAACTCGATTTTTACTTTGTGTGTTCCTTTTTTCAGATTAACCGTTGCAAAAGCGCCTGTTGTATATGTATCCCAGTTTGAGGTGTTTTCCATTTGCGCTCCCTCGGCAACAATCTTACCATCAACATAAATATTAACTCTTGGCTGTATATCAGTTGGTGCAAATGCATTTGCATAACCTATTTCAACTTTATATTCAGCATCCTCATTTACATTTATATCATACTCAAGCCATTCGCCCGGTATGGTATTTCCAATCGGAACATACCTTAACTCTCTTACAGAGCCGGGATACAGCACCGGTGCTGTATCATCTGTTTTATAATAATCTGTATAATCTGTCGCCTTTACCCAGATATAGCTATCATCTGCAAACAACGCTCTCGGAAGCATATCTATTGCATCCTTACGCCATTGGGGCTTTTCTATACCAACCAAAAGATTTTTATACCCGTTCTCAAGGCCTGCATTATTTATAATTTTCTGAGCCTCATCAGGCCACATCAAATTACCCTTTTTATCCTTTTTAACAGCTGTGTTATTTTCATAATCAACGATTGTTTTATCTATTACACCGCCGCATGTAATATCATAAAAATTATCCCTTGCAACAATATCCTTAATTTTTACATCTGATCTTGCAAAAAGCCACTGTATCGAATTTTCAACAACATTACGCTCAATGCTATAATCCTCCGATCCGGAATCAAGGTAAATACCGCCTCGCCAGTCATTTGCATTAATAAGATAGTTTTCTGTAATTTTTAAATCGGGTATTGTATCAAGTGTGTATATATGTCCTCCATCGTGCGAATAGGTCGTAACATCCTCAATTTTGTTATTTGATACTACATTACCCACAGCAGAAAGGCAATCATAACCGCCCCAGCCCCATCCAAGCACCATGCCTGAGTACGGTAATCTTTTAATATCGTTATGCGCAACAGTTGAGTTGGAAGGAAGATACATACTAATACCTGCCATTCCCATGTATTCTGTTGCAGCTCTGTGTATTGCATTATTAAGTACTTTTATATTATCGCAGCGTTCTCTGCCCTCAGCTAAAACCTCACTATGCTCGTAGCTGTCAATCATTATGCCTGTACCGCTTACATCTTTAATTACATTTCCCTGTATCAAAGAATTTGAAACGCCGTTTTCCATTTTTACAGCCGATGAACCAAGTGCTATAAATTTACAATTAAGTATTTGTATGTTATTTCCAAATTCAACTGTAAACTGCGCAGGAAGTGATATACCGCCCTTTGCAACAGGACCCGGTACTGTAACTGCAAGATGGTCGGTTTGCGTGCCTATAACGCCGTTATAGGTTGCATCATTCCAAGAGCCGTACTTAAATTCAATATTATCAAAAATAATATTCTCTATTTTATCATCCGAGCCATTACCCTGTAATCTTACAAGTAAATCTGTTGTACCTACATAAGTTTCTGCGGTTTTTAAGTTTTCCTGCTCATAAGGATAATAATGAATTGTTTTATTTGTTTTATCAAAGTAAAACTCGCCCGGCTCATCTAAAAGTTCCATAGCATTTTCCAAATAAAAGCATTTGCTTGGAGGAACTTCACAGGTATAATCAAGGGGATTGGTATCGTCATTTTCTTTGGTCATAGCCACATCCCAGGCCGGCTTTTTCATTTTAAATATGAGCTTTGCACTGTCATCGGGATCCTCAAATATATCCTCTACAGGAGTTCTTTGCATTGTCCAGTAAAGAGGCCATACTGCCTCAAGTTCTTCAGGATGTGCAAAATCGCCGAAAAAGTTTTTGTTATATACCTTAAAGCCGTCAGACTGACCCATATAATCCGGATATGCATCATTATCTATATCATCGGTATAATTTTGGGCAACATTATATAAATACTTACTTACTGCTCTTTGTGCAGGAAAATCGTTTATATAAAGTGTTCTTGTATCCACTATATCAGTCGGTGCTGACCATATTCCGTCGCCATCGGCATCTGTCCAGTCTGTAATTTTTGTGCCTCCGTTAAATACAACAGACCCATTGCCCAACCCTTTATAAATTACATTATAACCGTTTTTTCCACCGGACTTTGTGTCAAAAACAAGTGTGTCAGTTATATTATAAATTCCGGGAAGTATGTTTACAACAATATCTCCCGTCATTTCAGGCGAAATTTTTTCAACCTCCTGTTTTGCCCTTTCAATAGTTTTAAACGGACTTTTTTTCGTTCCGTCGTTTGCATCGTTACCATTTTCGGATACATAAATATTAAAATAAACATTTTTATTGTCTGCTAAAACATTAATTGTAAATAATGAGGTTATTAAGCAAACCGTAAGTATTAATGCTACAATTTTTTTCATAACAATTACCGCCTTTGCACAATATTATCAAATCACATCCTGAAGCCTTGCTATTATAACTGCACCTTCTGCTCTCGTTAAGCTGTTTTGCGGATTAAAACATCCGTTTTCGTCTCCCTGAACAAAACCAAGAGCACAAGCCTTACCTACGCTGTCCTTAAATTCCGCAGAAATCAAATCACTATCGGCAAAATTGAGCTTATAAGCAATATCATCATTACCTTTTTTCAGTTTATATGCCTTTACCACTATATCGGCAAATTCCTCGCGGGTTATAGTTTCATCCTCACGTGTGCTTTCCATAAGACCGTATTTCTCGGCAATTGTTTTCCAACACGCATCATCAGTATAATCAAGGCCTATACATCTTGATACAAGCCATACTGCCTGATATAAAGTAAGTGTTTCTTCGGGAGCAAATGATGTTTCGCTAACACCATTTATTACACCCTCGTTTGCTAAAAGTGTAATTTCATTTTCTGCCCAATGTTCATTTATGTCAGAAAACAAGCTGGCTTGCGAAACAAAGTTGCCTTCATCGTACACCGTATCATTATAATAATCTTTATTATAAAGCCTGAATTTTGCAAAAGACGCTCCTGTTAAAAATTCAAAAATTAAAGTATGTTCGCCTGCAGAAAGATAAAGATTACCCAAGTCAAATGTTTCGTATTCATCCCAGTTTGTTGATGTCGGGCCTGCCGTTGCATCTCTGATTAACTTCAATGAATCAACATATACATTTGCCTTAAAATTTGCACCGCCTGTGGCTATATGAATTTGAAGTGCGTACTTCATCGTTTTTTCAACATTTACTTTAAACTTTAAAGTATCTCCATATACAATATTACCAACAGGCACAAATTTTTGTTCTACAACTGAATAAGGATATAATGAAATAGTATTTCCGCTCGCTTTTGTGCCATAAAAATATTCATCTGCGCCAATCCAGAATTTATCAAAGCTCCTGAATTTATACTTTGGCTGCATATCAAGTACATTTGTTCGCCATGAGGGAAGCTCTGTGCCCTCAATAAGACTATCAAACTGAGCTTCTGTGCCGGCATTGTTTATTATGCTCTGTGCGGCATCAGGCCATGTTACAGAGCCGTCACTATTTATTTGCACAATAGTGTTGTTTGAGGCTTGAACATTCTGCGCATCAATAGCCTGACCGCATCTTGAATCATAATAATTATCCTTTGCCACATTATTCTTTAAATTTACTCCGGTTCTTGCGAAAAGCCATTGTGTTGAATTTTCAACAACATTTCTTTCCATAATAAAACCTTCAGAACCCGAATCCAAATATATACCGCCTCTGTAATCCTCTGCTTTTGCAAGATAGTTGTCGGAAATTCTGCAGTTATTAAGAGTATCAAGTGTATATATATGTCCGCCGTCTACGCAGTTCTGCATAACATTTTCTATATAATTGTGTGATATAACATTGTTTACAGCCGAAAGACAATCGTATCCGCCCCAACCCCATCCAAGTGACATACCGGAATATGGAACATTTTTTATAATATTATGTGAAATTGTTGTGTTTGACGGAAGATACATTGATATACCCGTCATTCCCCTAAACTCTGTTGCGGCTCTGTTAATAACATTATTAAGTACATTTATATTGTCGCAACGCTCTCTGCCCTCAGGCAAAATTGCTTTATGCTCATAGCTGTCTATCATAATTCCCGTACCGCTTACATCTTTAATTACATTGCCCTGTATTAAAGAATCCGAAACACCATTTTCCATTTTTATAGCACTTGAACCAAGCGATGAAAATTCGCAATTAAGAATTTTAATATTTTTAGCAAATTCTACTGTAAGCTGTGCAGGAAGCGAAATACCGCCGCTTCCCACATCACCCTCAATCTTATTTGCAAGGTGGTCTGTCTGAGTACCTATAACACCGCTTGTTGTAACCTCATTCCAAGCGCCGTATTTAAATTTAATATTATCAAAAACTATATTCTGAACTTTATCGGCAGAACTATTTCCTTTTATATCAACCATAAGCTCTGTTGTACCCACATAAGTTTCAGTTTGGCTTAAATCCTCCTGTGCATAAGGATAATAATGTATTTTTTTATTTAACTTATCAAAATAAAATTCGCCGGGTTCATCTAAAAGTTCTATTGCATTCTCAAGATAAAATTCCTTACTTTGGTCAACAACAACACCATTGCCCTCCCAATCAAAATACATTGGATTTGTGCCATCCATACCCTTTGTTCTGGCAATATTCCATGCGGGCTGTTCCATTTCAAACACTATTTTTCCGCTATCGGTCGGGTCCTGAAAAACATTTTTTACAGGTGTTCTCTGATGTGTCCACAAAAGCGGCCATACCGCCTCAAGCTCAGAGGGTTGTGAAAAATTTGCAAAAAAGTTTTCAGATGAAACCTTAAATCCATCCGACTGACCATGATAGTACTTAACGGTAGTATCATTTATACCATCGGAATAATTTTCAAGAATATTATAAAGATATTTACTTTTAGCACGCTGTGCAGGAAATCCATTTATATAAAGAGTTCTTGTGTCGGTAATGTTTGCAGGTGCTGTCCATATACCGTCACCATCTGTATCCTGCCAGCCTGTAATCTGAGTACCGCCGCTTATAACGGTATCATCAGAGTTGCTTGTACCTTTAAAAATTACATTATAGCCGTTTTTACCGCCCGTCTGCACGCCTAATATCAGTTTTTCGTCAATATGATAATATCCGGGTAATACATTTACTACAATATGTCCTGTCATAGATGATGTATTTTTTTCAACCTCACCTATAGCCCTTTCAAGAGTTAAAAATGCATCCTGCTCACTTGTTCCGTTGTTGTTATCGTTGCCGCCGACAGATACATAGATGTTCATATATACATTATCATTAAGTTCATATTCAGGTTTAACATAGTTTTTCAGTTCCTCTATGGTTTTGTAATTTTTCCCTGTTACATAAAACTGTATGTAGTTTACAACAAGTGATTTTCTTGCTTTAATTTTCACACTATGGCTTCCGGCTTCAAACCATACTGATACAATATCAGCTTTATTTGTACCATCTGTTTCAAATTCAATGTAATTTGTAACATCGTCTATGCTCATTGCTCCATTGCCGGTACCGTCTAATCTGATTAAATAAGCTCCGCTTACAGGCACATTAAAGGTATATTTTGTCCACTCGCCGTCTAAAAGCACAATTTGATATTCACAATTTGTGGGCATAACATCTATAGGGTCAAGAGGTCTGTACATACCGCCGTTATTTACGCCATCTATACTATAACAACCATCTGCACCTTTGTCGTAGTTTTCACCTTCTATAATTCCCGGCAAAGCTACATATTTAAAGTATCCGTCACTGTCAGCAAAGCTTGTAAACGGCACTAGTGATGCAAATAATGTAAATATTAACAATAGAGAAACGTTTTTTTTCATATTCAAAATACTCCTAACTATACTTTTTAAAATATGTCCATAATTATTATATCATAAATAGGCATCTGTGTAAATTCAGTAATAACACTAAAAAGTTCCCGTATGTCACTTTTTTTGGAATTTAACACAAAAAAGCACCGACTTATGAAGTGTACTCTAAAGGACAGTAATTTAAAAAGCAGAAACGAAATCAATCGTTTCTGCTTTTTAAATTACTGTCCCTATGAGTACGCCTCTTATGCCGATGCTTTTTTAATATACTAATGGTTTAAATATTTACTTTTCATTTACAGCAATCAATATTCCACAGGTAAGTCGGATCGTAGCCATG
>JAZSPJ010000228.1:0-4901 GCA_045537365.1 Clostridia bacterium | reverse complement strand
CATATCCTTCTTTTGGAACAAGCCTGCTTTCCATTCCGCCTGTTTTGCCTATAAACATAATTTTAGTGTTACTGTCAACACTTTGGGCATAGCGTGCTATTGCAAGTGCAGGATTTATATGCCCTGCTGTGCCTCCGCCTGCAAGCAGAATTCTCATTTGGCTCATTCCTTTCATTTTTATTTCTTTTTACTGTAACGGGAAATATTTAATACAACTCCCATCTGGGCAAGCAGTATGCAAAGCGAAGTTCCGCCTGCACTAAAGAAGGGAAGTGTTATACCTGTACATGGGCATGACGATGTAACAACCGCTATATTTAATATTACCTGAATTGCTATAATTGCCATAACTCCGCATACTGTAAGCGCCGAAAACATATCGGGCGAGCTCATTGCAATTTTAATTCCGCGCCATATTAAGAGTGCAAAAAGTATTATCATAAGCAATGCGCCGAAAAAGCCAAGTTCTTCGCAAAGTATGGAAAATATAAAATCGTTTTGCGGTTCAGGTATATACAAAAACTTCTGACGGCTTCTGCCAAGTCCAAGACCGAAAAGACCGCCTGAGCCAATTGCATAAAGCGACTGTACTACCTGATAGCCGTCACCCGATGCATCTTTAAACGGGTCTAAAAACGAAACCATTCGTTTCATTCTGTAAGGCTCGGCAATAATTAAAATTGCAACACCTGCAAGAAGCGGTAACATAAGCTTTAAAAAATGCTTAATATCCGCACCCGATATAAAAAGCATTGCAAGCCCTACACCCATAATAACCAACGCACCGCTTAAATGCGGTTCTATAATTACAAGACCGCTTACTATACATACAACCAAAAGGTTTGGGAAAAAGCCCTTTTTAAAGCTTGAAAGTATAGTATGGTCGTGATTTAAGCGCCTTGCCATATAAACTACAAGCGCAAATTTTGCTATCTCTGACGGCTGGATTGTAAGCGGTCCTACACCTATCCATCTTTTAGCGCCGTTTACGGATTTACCCGCAATCATTACCAAAACAAGAAGTGCAAGCGCTATACCAATAACCCATACCGCATATTTATACCATAATTTATACCTGACATGGCTTAATACATACATTAAAACCAAACCAAGCAGTGCCCACGCAAACTGACGCTTAAAAAAGTACAGTGCGTCGCCATGTATGTAGTATGCCGATGCCGTACTTGCCGAAAACACCATTATTAAGCCGTAAACAACCAATGCAAGCACAAGTACCAAAAAGGTGTAATCTATGGGATTTGTATTCTTTTTTCTGAATGTCTTTTTATTTTCCGAAGCAGGCAAATCAGACAACTTTATAACCTCCTATAAATGCTGTTACACATAATAAAAGTGTAACTACAACCGCTACTGTAACTATTTTAACCTCGCTCCAACCGCACATTTCAAAATGATGGTGAATCGGGCTCATTTTAAACACTCGTTTTCCTGTAAGCTTAAAGCTTGCAACCTGTATAATTACCGATAATGTTTCAATTACATACACACCGCCTGCAACAATCAGCAAAAACGGTAATTTTAAGCGCATTGCAATTGCACAAACAGCACCGCCTAAAAACAGCGAGCCTGTATCACCCATAAATACTTTTGCAGGGTGGCGGTTAAATATTAAAAATCCAAGGCACGCTCCCATTATTACAAGTGAAAACGCCATTGTTTCATAATCGCCGTAAAATGCGCTTATAACTGCAAAAAACAAAGCAACTGTTACTGTTACCGATGTGGCAAGCCCGTCAACTCCGTCGGTTAAATTTACACTGTTTGTTGTGCCAATTATTACAAAAAGTGCAAAAGGAATATAAAGCCAGCCAAAATTTACACTGTTTCCAAAAAACGGTATTATAACCTCATTTGTTATTATATCCATATACAAACCAATATATAAAAACAATATTGCCATTGCAAGCTGAAGGGTAAATTTTTGCTTTTCGGTTAAACCTAAATTACGTTTTTTTACTACTTTTATAAAATCGTCGGCAAAGCCTACAATGCCAAAGGATAAGGCAAAAAGCATAAGCCACAAATTCGTTTTATTGCGCATAAAAAGTGCTGTGCATACAAGGGTTGAAAGTATAAATATCATACCGCCCATTGTGGGAGTACCTCTTTTGCTTTTATGCCAGCTTGGTCCGATTTCACGGATTTCCTGACCGAATTTAAGCCTTATAAGATACGGTATTATAATCGGTCCTGCCAATGCCGATATTAAAAAGCTGACTAGTATACTTAATATTACAGAATGAACATTACCCATTATAATTAACCCCCGTTTTTTATGCACAAATTATTTATTTAATATTTGTGCCACTATCTCTCTTTCGTCAAAATGAATTGTTTCGTCTTTAAGCACCTGATATGTTTCGTGCCCCTTACCTGCAAGAACTATTACATCGTCGGGCTTTGCATTGTTTATTGCAAATTCTATTGCCTCGGCTCTGCTTTCAATTACGGTGTAAGGTGTAGGATGTTTTTTCACACCCTCCACAATCATATCTATAATTTTTATTGGTTCTTCGCTTCTTGGATTATCGCTTGTTACAACAACATAATCTGCAAGGCGTGACGCAGCCTCTCCCATAATCTGTCTTTTTGTATTATCACGGTCGCCTCCGCAACCAAATACTATTACAGTCCTGCCCTTTGCAAAGCCTTTTACTGTTGTAAGTATATTTTCTATTCCGTCAGGTGTATGTGCATAGTCTATCATTATTGTAAAATCCCTGTCGGTTGGCACAAGCTCTGCCCTTCCCTTAACGCCCAAAGCCGAGTCTAATGCCTTTATAATACTTTCGTCGGATATATTAAGGCTTTTGCATATTCCTATGGCACAAAGCGCATTGTATACGGAAAATTTTCCGGGTATACCAAGGAAATAATCACAGCCGTTAACATTAAACTCTATTCCTTTAGAAGTCATTTTAAGGTTTTGCGCCTTTAAATCAGCACCTGCTTCAACTGCATAAGTCAGCACTTGGCATGGTGCATTATCTGCCATTTTTTTGCCATAAATATCGTCTGTATTTATTACAGCAGTTTCACTCATATTATAAATCCTACTTTTTGCATCGGCATAATTTTCCATAGTGCCGTGAAAATCAAGATGGTCCTGTGTAAGATTTGTAAATGCCGAAACTTCAAACCTGCATCCGTATACACGGTTTAATTCAAGTGCGTGGCTTGAAACCTCCATTATAACATAATCGGCATTTTCATCACTCATTCTTTTAAAAAGCTGTTGAAGTTCAAAGGAATCAGGGGTTGTTCTGCCTGTTTCAAAAACCGTGTTTCCAATCATATTCTGATTTGTGCCGATAAGCCCTGTTTTATATCCGCAATATTCAAGAATTTGCTTTACAAGATACGTACAGGTGGTTTTGCCGTTTGTACCGGTTATTCCAATAAGTTTAAAGTTTTTTGATGGGTTGCCGAAAAACTCACTTGCAACCTGCGCCTCCGCTATTCTTGAATTCTCAACAATTATCTGCGGTATTTTTATATCGGGATTATACTCCTCACACAAAATAGCGCATGCACCTTTTTTTTCGGCATCAGACATATATTTATGACCGTCGGTTTTAAAGCCTTTTATGGCAACAAACAAATCGCCGTCCTTTATATTTGAAGAGTTATAATGCATTCCCGTCACGGAAGGATTTGTATTGTTTATTTCATCAATAACATTGATATTTTTAATTAAATCATTTAATTTCATTAAATCAAGACCTCTCAAATTTAATGCACATCGCTGAAGCTGAACTGTACGCTTACAACACTGCCTCGACTTACCTCTTTATCTGCCTCAGGCTCTTGTTTATTTACAACAGCATTACTTTGTGTTTGCTCCTGACTGCCGTATATACGCATATTAAGACCGCTGTTTGTAAGTGCCGCATTTGCCTGTGATGCAGTCATTCCTATTAGGTTAGGTACTTTTACCTTTTCGGCATTTTCATTTTCGGTATAAAGCATAACTGTTGAGCCTTCAGGGAGTGTAGCACCGCCCTTTGGTATCTGGCTCAATACTGTCGGGCCTTTGCCGATTATGCTGTATTTAAGACCGCTTCCCTCAAACAAGCCTGCCACCTTACTGCGCTCTGCGCCAACAGCGTTTGGAACTGTATTATCAATAGATGCAAGTTCTTCCTCGGTATACTGCGGTTGCATACCCATATATCTTAAAATATTATCAAACATATTTTTAAATGTCGGTGCGGCAATCTGACCGCCCATGTGTGATGAGCCCATTGGCTCGTCGAGCATTAATATTCCTATTATTTCAGGGTCATTTGCAGGTGCAAAGCCACAGAAGGATGCTATATATTTGCCGTTTCCTCTCGGTATTTTTTCACTTGTACCTGTTTTTCCGGCAACACGATAGCCTTTAATATATGCATTTTTCGCTGTACCCTCAGACACAACACCCTCAAGTATACCCCTTACGGTCTGTGCGGTTTCTGCAGAAATTACATTTCTTATTACCTCTGTATCAAAGCTCTTTACAATTTTACCGCTATCGTCAAGATATTCCTTAACAACATGTGGGCGCACCATCTGACCGTCGTTACAAATAGCCGAATATGCGGTTATCATTTGAAGCGGTGTAACGGTAAATGTCTGACCGAAAGAGCTTGTGGCAATTTCAACGTCATTAAAATTCGAAAGGCTGTGGAACGATCCTACTGCCTCACCCGGAAGGTCAAAGCCTGTTTTTTCGGTAAAGCCGAATGCCTTATAATATTTATAAAAATTGGTTGGACCAACCCTTGCGCCTATTGTCATAAATACAGGATTACACGAACCGTAAACACCCTGAACAAAGGTTTCAGAACCGTGTCCGCCGGCTTTCCAGCAGGCATTCCAGAGCCTCCCAAGTCGGAGGC
>JAZSPJ010000122.1:0-6907 GCA_045537365.1 Clostridia bacterium | reverse complement strand
TGTATATCATTATGTACACATATTCCATAAGCTACCACCTCCTTATCAAAGAGATGATGGCATAACCGCCCAGCTTTTACACTGTTTTTTGGTCTTACCTTTTTGTCAGATTTCTCCGACAAAAACATTATACAACATATTTTATGTTATTTCAACAGCTTCTTATAAAATCTGCGAAAAATGTCGAAAGAAATTTCTTGTAAATTGTTGTATTGTGTGATATAATGATTTTGTCACATAATTACAATTTAAAAATCGCCATAGGAAAATGCCTTGGTAAAAGGTGTTTTCTCTCTTTTTCTATACCTATGGTGATATAGTAATTGTGTGACAACAATGAGGGAATTCACTTTTTCGTGCGTTCCTTCGGGAACGCATTTTTTATTAGGAGGGAAAAACCATGGCAGATTACAAAAAATTATATTGTAAAATGTTTTCGGCATCAACTAAAGCATTGCATATTATACAGCAGGCACAGATTGAATGTGAAAATATGTATCTTGAAATGACAGAAAATGAAAATAACGCTTTAAAGGTACTTAAAATGAATGAGTATAATAATGCCGAAATAATAAGTTTAGATGATGAGGATGATGATTTTATTGACATCGACCCGCAAATGTATGAATTTGGCGAGTAGAAAAATATTAAGATTATTTAGAAATAACGCAATAGCTTTGACCGGCTGGCGTTATTTTTTATGGAAATCACTAATAAGGCACTACGAAACATACATAAAAATAAATATTTTTTTCAAACAAAATAAAAAAATTTTAAAAAACCCCTTTACAAAATGAAATTTTTATAGTAACTTAAATATAAAAGGCATAGGTGAAACATAATGAATAGTAACAAAAATTTAAATTTATGGATATGGCTGTCTGATAAGGACAGTCTTAATTGTGTAAAAAAATACAAACTATACTGCGATTTTGGAAGTATTGAAAAAATTTATTCGTCAAATTTAAGCGATTACAAAAAGCTTCCTTATTTAACAGATGCAAATATTGACGACCTGTGTAATAAGGATGCCGGTCAATATGATAAGATTATAGATTTATATTCTGAAAATTCGGTTAAGCTTGTAAGCATAGATATGCCCGAATATCCTAATTTATTGAAGCAGATTTCAAATCCGCCCGTTCTTTTATATATGAGAGGGCGTTTTATTGACTTGAATAAGCACCTTACAATAGCTATGGTTGGTACAAGACAAGCTACCAAATACGGCGAGGATGTTGCATATAATCTTGCCCGTGAGTTGGCCGAAGCAGGTGCTATTGTAGTAAGCGGTATGGCTCTTGGCATAGATACAAAAGCACATCAGGGAGCATTGAGTGCTAATATGCCTACGGTTGCAGTTATAGGAACAGGAGTAAATGTGGCATATCCTGTATCAAACTCATCACTTATGAAAGAAATTATAAAAACGGGTATGGTAATAAGTGAGTATCCTTTAAATGCAAAGCCTGAAAGATACCATTTTCCGGAAAGAAACCGTATTATATCGGGTCTTAGTTATGGCTGTGCAGTTGTTGAGGCAGATATAAAAAGCGGTTCGCTCATTACTGCAAAATATGCTTATGAGCAAAACCGTGATGTTTTTGCTGTACCGGGCAACATAAATTCAATTTATTCAAAAGGTACAAACTATCTTATAAAGGACGGCGCTTTTCCTATTACCTGCGCCGAGGATATTTTGTTTTCATACAGAAACGATTACTCTCAAATGCTTTTAAACAGAGATTTAGTTGCAAAACCCACAAAAGAAATTTCTGAAAAAAATTATACAAAGCCAAAAAAACCTGTTAAACAGGTAAGCAATGAAGGTTTAAGTCATTTGGAAAATATAATTTTAAAAAACTTAACTTATGAGCCAATGCATATAGATAAACTGTGCGAAAAAAGTAAAATTAGTGTTAAAGATGCAAACTCAATTTTGCTTTTTCTTGAATTAAATAAAAAAATAGTAAGTCATCCGGGCAATTGTTACAGCTTAAATTCGCAAATAAATCAGGAGGATTAAAATAAAATGGCAGAAAAACTTGTAATAGTGGAGTCACCGTCGAAGGCAACAACAATTAAGAAGTATTTAGGAAAAGGCTATTTGGTTACAGCCAGCAACGGCCATGTAATAGACCTGCCTAAAAGCCAGCTTGGAATAGATGTTGAGAATGGTTTTGAACCCCGTTACATTACAATAAGAGGAAAAGGCGACCTTATAAAAAATTTAAAAAAGCTTGCCAAGAATGCAAACAGAGTATACCTTGCAACTGACCCCGACCGTGAGGGAGAGGCAATAAGCTGGCATCTTGCGAAAGCGCTTGATATAGATGAAAACTCAAAATGCAGAATAACCTTTAACGAAATCACAAAAAAGGCAGTTACACAGGGTATTAAAGAGCCGAGAAAAATAGATTTGAATTTAGTTGATGCACAGCAGGCAAGGCGTGTGCTTGACAGAATTGTAGGTTATAAAATAAGCCCTCTTTTATGGAAAAAGGTTAAAAAAGGCTTAAGTGCCGGCAGAGTACAGTCGGTTGCTACAAAGCTTGTTTGCGACAGGGAAGAAGAGATAGAAAAATTCGTTTCCGAGGAATATTGGACATTAGATGCCAATCTTTTAAAAGGAAAGAAAAAAATAAATACTAAATTTTACGGCAAAGGCAGTAAAAAAATTAATATAAAATCAGGTGACGATGCAGATAAAATAATTAAAAATCTTGAAAATGCCGAGTATAAGATAACAGAAATTAAAACTGCATCCAAGAAAAAATCACCTGCTCCGCCGTTTATAACAAGTACACTTCAGCAGGATGCAGGTAAAAAGCTTGGCTTTAAATCTCAACGCACAATGCAGGCGGCACAACAGCTTTATGAAGGTATTAATATTAAAGGCAAGGGTCAGATTGGTTTAATAACCTATATGAGAACAGATTCTCTCAGAATATCCGACGATGCAAGGCAAGATGCAAGAGCATTTATAGCAAAAACCTACGGTGAAAACTATGTGCCTAAAAACGAAAGAATTTATAAAACCAAAAAATCCGCACAGGATGCACATGAGGCAATAAGACCGTCTTATATCGAATACACTCCTGATAGTATAAAGGAATCCTTAACAAGCGACCAGTATAAAATATATAAGCTTATATGGGAAAGATTTGTTGCAAGCCAGATGACCGATGCTTTGTATGATACTGTTTCTGTATCGGTTACAGCTAACGGATATGTTTTTAAAACATCAGGCTCAGAAATTAAAAATGAAGGCTTTACAAAGGTTTATATAGAAAATACTGACGAAACAAAGCAAAGTAAATTACCGTCACTTGAGGAAGGCGAAGTATTAGAGCTTAATATGCTTGACAAACAACAGCACTTTACACAGCCTCCACAACGGTATACCGAAGCATCTTTAATTAAAACCTTTGAGGAGCTTGGTATAGGCAGACCGTCAACATATTCGCCTACCATAACCACAATTATTGCAAGAGGTTATGTTGTAACCGACAAAAAAAGTTTAGTTCCGACAGAGCTTGGTAAAATAGTAAATGCATTGATGAAAGAAAACTTTAAAGATATTGTTGATGTTGACTTTACTGCAAATATGGAGGACGACCTTGATAAAATTGAGGAAGGTACTTTAAACTGGCACGATGTAATAAGCGAGTTTTATTCACCTTTTGAAAACAGTTTAAAAGAAGCCGAAAAAAATATCGGCGAAATCGAATTAAAAGACGAAGTTAGCGATGTGGCTTGCGAAAAATGCGGCAGACTAATGGTATATAAGCACGGAAAGTTTGGCAAATTTCTTGCCTGCCCAGGTTTTCCCGAATGCCGTAATACTAAAACCATTGTTAAAGAGATTAATGTTAAATGCCCTGAATGCGGCGGCGAGGTAATAGAGAAAAAGTCTAAAAGAGGAAAAGTATTTTACGGTTGCAATAATTATCCGAAATGTAATTTTACCTCATGGGATAAACCAACCTCAAAGCTTTGCCCGAAATGTAATAATGTTATGTTTGAAAAAAAGGGTAAGGAAATAAAATATTATTGTCCTGTTTGCGAAAAAAATCAAAAAAAATAATATTGGAGCTAATATGAATAATATTAAAGTAAATGTAATAGGGGGCGGTCTTGCAGGATGCGAGGCCGCCTGGCAAATTGCCCAAAGAGGTATAAAGGTTAACTTATATGAAATGAAGCCTCAAAAATATTCTCCTGCACACAGTATTGAATATTTATGTGAGCTTGTATGTTCAAACAGCCTGCGTTCAAATGCAATAGAAAATGCTGTAGGTCTTTTAAAAGAGGAAATGAGAATGCTTAATTCCGTAGTTATGGAATGTGCAGATAAAACACAAGTACCTGCAGGCGGTGCTTTAGCAGTTGACAGAATAGGTTTTTCAAAAATGGTAACCGAAAAAATAAAAAACCATCCGCTTATTAATATTATAAATGAGGAAATAACAAAAATTCCCGTAAATGAATATACAGTAGTTGCAACAGGACCTCTTACAGCAGGCAGTTTATATGATGATATAAAAGATTTTTTCGGTGATAAATATATGCATTTTTTTGATGCCGCCGCACCTATTGTAACTTTTGAGAGTGTTGATATGAAAAAGGCATATAAAAAAGCCCGCTATGATAAAGGAACGGCAGACTATATTAATTGCCCTATGAATAAAACAGAATATGAAGCATTTTATAATGAACTTATAAATGCCGAATGTGCTGTTTTACATAGCTTTGAAAATGAGGATGAAACTGTTTTTGAAGGCTGTATGCCTGTTGAAACAATGGCTAAAAGAGGTAAAGATACACTTTTATTCGGTCCTTTAAAGCCTGTAGGTCTTGAACTGCCCGAAACAGGTGAAATACCTTATGCAGCAGTTCAGTTAAGACAGGATAATAAAGACGGCACACTTTATAATATTGTAGGTTTTCAGACACATTTAAAATTTGGTGAACAAAAAAGAGTTTTCTCTATGATACCCGGCCTACAAAATGCAGAGTTTGTAAGATACGGTGTTATGCACAGAAATACTTTTATAAATTCGCCAATGCTTTTAAATAAATATTATCAGACCTTAAAAAATGAAAAAATATTTTTTGCAGGTCAGATAACAGGTGTTGAAGGTTATATTGAATCTGCATCGTCAGGCTTGGTTGCAGGAATTAATATTGCAAACCATATTTTAAATAAAGAAAAAATAGATTTTACAGATAAAACTGCCATAGGAGCACTCAGCCATTATATCAGTGAAAACTCTCAGGGTGAATTTCAGCCAATGAATGTTACATTTGGTATAATTGCCCCGTCTGATAAGCGTTTTAAAAAGAAAATCGAAAAAAATGCCTATTTAGCACAACGAGCTATTGAAACAATAAAAAATATTAATTTATAGTTTTTTTAAATACAACCGCAAAAAACGGTTGTATTTTTAATTTTAATAAAAATAGGTGTTGAAATTTTAAATAAAATCTGTTATAATAATTATGTATAAATATTTATTAATAAACTTTATTTTTAAAAACAAAAATATTTATCCACATAATATGTTTTTTATAAAAAAATTTATTTTTACATGGAGGAAAAAATATGTCTGATATTAATAAAATATGGACTAAAGTGCTTGAAACCATAAAACCCGAAATCCTTCCTGTAAGTTATTCTACATGGATTGAACCAATCGTTCCCGTTTCAGATAATAATAACACATTTGTTTTAGAGGTAGCCAATGAATGGAACAGAACCATGATTGAAGAACGCTACAAGGATTTAATTAAAAATGCACTTATGATACTTACAAATAAAGATTATACAGTTGAAATTAGTATTATAAGTAACGATACCGATAAAAAAGCTTTGCAAAAAGATGAATTTTCTAAAAAGAATGTTAGCTTTATGGGACTTAATTCAGAATACAGATTTGATAATTTTATTATTGGTGATTCTAATAAGGTTGCTCAGGCCGCTGCAAATGCAGTTGCATCTGCTTGTATTGTAAATTCGCCTTGTGATTATAACCCACTGTTTTTATTCAGCGGTGCGGGATTAGGTAAAACACATCTTATGCATGCAGTAGGTAATAAAATTTTATCCGAAGCACCTGATAAAAAAGTATTATATGTAACAAGCGAACAGTTTACAAACGAGCTTATTAATGCAATTACAACAAATACAAATCAGGAATTTCGTAAAAAATACAGAACTGTTGACATATTAATGATAGATGATATTCAGTTTATAAGCCGAAGGGAAGGTATTCAACAAGAAATATTCCACACCTTCAATGATTTGTTTCAGGATAAAAAGTTTATAATTATTTCCTGCGATAAACCGCCAAGAGAATTATTCGGAATTGAGGAAAGACTTATTACACGCTTTGCATCGGGTGTTGTATATGAAATTCAGTCGCCTGATTTTGAAACAAGAGTTGCAATACTTAAAAAGAAAGCAGAACAGCTTAATATAGAAATATCTGATGATATTTGCCATTATATTGCCGATAATGTAACAAAAAGCAACCGTGAGCTTGAAAGTGCTATGAAAATGATAGTTTCATATCACAGACTTATGAACAGAGAAGTAACTTTAGCTCTTGCAAAAGAAGCACTTAAGGATTATATTACCGATTCTGCAGGTATTGTTACAGCTGACAGTATATGTGAAAAAATAGAAAGATATTTTAATCTTGATAAAAATGCATTAAAATTAAAAACAAAAGCAAAAAATATCTCTTATCCAAGACAGATAGCGATGTATTTTATGAAAAAGCTTATGAATATGAGTTTAAAAAATATAGGCTTGTATTTTAACGGTATGGACCATTCAACAATAATTCATAATATTAAAAAAATAGAAAACGATATACAAACCGATTCAAGTCGGAGGCCAAGC
>JAZSPJ010000146.1:0-12870 GCA_045537365.1 Clostridia bacterium | reverse complement strand
TGTATCGAACTCTGCAAGACCTTCGCACTCTATAGGATTAAAATCCTTATTCCAGAAATCCTCTCTTGCAACACCCATGTCACAGCATTTATCAATCTTTACCATATCCCATCCCTTTGGGTAGAAGTTTTCAAGCAAACTTCCTTTTACTGTACTGTTAAAATCCATTTTTTTATACATCCTTTCTTAATTTAAATTAAGTCCTTCTTTAATTTTTCTGTCGGCTTCAAGCACAATTTTAAAGCACTCAAAAACCTCATCAATTGTAGGCTTTGGTGTTTTATCCTTTTCAATCATATCAATAAGGTATAAAAGCTCCTGATCGGTTGGCTTTCTTTCGCACAAAACATTTATGGTTTCATAGGTTTTTTCGGGGTACTTATAATACTCTATAAGGTCGCCCTCCTCCTGATGATTATGCCTTGCGTTGCTGAATAAAAGCCTTATTCTGCCTTTTGGCCCTATAAATTCTTTTAAATTGTCTGCCGACATTGTGTTTGCCCAGCCCGCCTCGTAATAGCCTATGCTTCCGCCCGAAAGCTTTACTGTAATTAAGCCGTAGTTATATTTACCCTCCGGTACATCCTCCTCGGTTCTGAAACCAATGCCTGAAACCTCAGTTATTTTTTCGCCTGTAAACCATTGCATAACATCGGTATAATGTACACCGCAGTCAACAATAGGCGAGGTTTCCTTAATAAGCTCTTTATATCTTGGCCAGTTCATAGTGTGGTGGTTCTGCGCCATACGCATTACAATCGGTTTGCCGATTGCGCCTGCCTCTATCATTTTTGCAACTCTGTCATAAGTTTCGTTATGCCTTAAAATATGACCTACAAGCACTTTGATTTCGGGATGGGCTTTAACTGTTTCATAAAACTCCTTGCCCGACTCAAGGTCGTTTGTTATAGGTTTTTCGCATAAAAGATGCTTTTTATATTTAACGCACATTTTAAGAATATCAAGATGCGATGACGGATATGTTGCACAAATAACAATATCCACCATTTCGTCCGATATACATTTTTCCACATCGGTCTCGGCATAATCTGCATTATACTTTTTCTTGAATTTTTCTGCTTTTTCTTTGCTATAATCGCAAACATAACGAATATGAGCGTTTTCTTTATCGTATATATGGTCAATATGTGCTTCGCCCATCTGACCGCAGCCAAGAAGGGCAATGTTATATACTTTACTCATTATGTAAATTCCCCCTAAAATTGTTTCGGATAAAGTAAAATATTAATTAAGGCAACATTCTTTTTGGCAAAATTTTAGGATATACAAGGCACTGTCTGAAGCCCTCTGCATACTGGCTGTTGCACTGTAAGCCTCTGTATTTTGCACATGTTTTAACAAAATCCGCAAAATCTATATTATCGTGGTCACGCATCCATTTAAGCTGGCTTTCGTGGCACTCAAGCATTTCAAGCTTTAAGTCAATCTCATCTGTAACATCAACATACTCGGTAGGTACAAAATCAACACCGCCGAGGTTATCCATATAAAATATCGGTGTAACCTTTGCAGGCTTTGCACCTATTGTTGGCTCATAGTGAGGTACGCTTGCCAGGAACGATGCATCAAATACAAGTCTTGATACATGAACATGGTCAGGCATATAATCGTTTGGAGCATGTGTTATAATAAAATCGGGATCTGTATTCCTTATAAGCTCAACAACTTTATCCTTTTGTTCTTTACTGCTGTCAAAAACAAGACAGTCGCCTATATCAAGGCTTACTACATTAATACCTGCCATTGCACCTGCGGTTTTTGCCTCGTTTGCTCTAATAACTCTGAGCTCTTCAGGTGTTATAATTTCGTGGCCGAGATTTCCGTTTGCCACATGGCACACTGTAACGGTATCGCCTCTTTTAACACATTTTGCTAAAGTTCCGGCACAGTTAATTTCAATATCGTCCGGATGACAACCAATTGCTAATACGTTCATAACAAATCCTCCGTTTTTTTGTCAATTTTATTGACTTTTTACTGCCTTTATTATATACTTAAAATATAGTTATGTATTTAACAATATGCGTTTTATTTTTATCATTTTTTCCGCAAAGGAGTGATTTTTTGTTTGAATTAAAACCAATTACGGCTGATATTACAGTAAAAGGATTTCACAGTATATACTATTTTGAGTTCGGAAAAGACTTTTACCACAAGCCCGAAGTACACGATTTTTGGGAAATGGTATATGTTGATAACGGTACTGTTGTTGCGGTGAGCGACAACACGCAGACAACACTTACACAGGGGCAGGTAATATTTCATGCACCCGGGGAGTATCACGCACATATTTCAAACAAAAAGGTTGCAAACAATATGCTTATTATATCCTTTGACTGTGACGGAGAACAAATTAATCAATTAGGCAAGCAGATTTTTAACCTTAATCATACAGAAAAAAATCTTTTGGCTTTATTTAAAAGCGAAGCTGATATTGCACTTGGCGGTATACCGAATAATTTTACTATGGATAAGCCACTCGATTTTAAGGATGCCCCCTTTGGGTCAAGCCAGCTTTTGGGTGCATATTTAAATGAGCTTATAATACGCCTTATACGAAATTTAAATTTTGCCCGCAAATATGAAAAAACCGCAAGAGATTCGGTTGAGTTTTCGCAAAATCAGTTTACGGAGCTTATTTGCGACTATATGAAAAACAATATTTTTTCAAACCTTTCACTTGCAGATATATGCAATCAGTTTTTAATAGGTAAATCAAAATTAAGTATAATTTTTAAAGATTATACGGGTATGGCGCCTATGGAATACTATAACAGCCTTAAAATAGGCAAAGCAAAACAGCTTATAAGGGAAAACAATCTTTCCATAAGTGAAATATCGGACATGCTTGGATATTCAAGCATACATATTTTTTCAAGAGCCTTTAAGCACAGCGTGGGATTTTCGCCTATGGCATATAAAAAAAGTATTGTATAGCTAAAACACTGCGGTGTTATTTGCACTTAAAATCTATGCGGCTTTTTGGGTATTGCTCTGGAAAAATCGGTAGCAATTTATTGCGTGATTTTTGAAGAGCAATACCCAAAAAGCCTCTTAAATATATTAATGTTTATTTTTACTTCGAAGTAAACACTTTGAAGCTTTTCTTTTTGTGGGGTGTTTACCGGCACACCCCACGCCCCGCCCTCTCAGCCACGCTTCAATTTTGGCTGAAAACAGTTCGTTCATTTAAAAATTGTGACAGACTTACGCTTTGCTCAATTTTTAAATTCACTTCATTTGTTTTCTAACGCCAAAATCTCGCTATGCTGATTTTTTACGCTCGTAATTAGATAATATTTAAATGTTTTTTTGTTGTCGTATAAAGTATATGCGGCATCTTTTTAATTTTAAATCTAATTTTTGGCCGTGCGAAAAATTCCGCATAGCAAAATTTAAACAGTAAAAAACAGCTGTAAAACCTAAAGTTTTTACAGCTGTTTGTTATATTTCTTTTATTTTATAAGGCCTGCAAGCTCTTCCAAAGTGTAATTTGCCTGTGCGTCAACACCTGCAACCTTTGCATTTATAACCTCTACCAAAACAGGATATGCAAGCTTTTCGGCAATTACATTCTTTGTATTCTCTGTAATTTCAGGAAGCGCAAGCTTTTTAATAAAGTGTGTACCGAAAGATGTTTCAACCGCACCGCTTACCTCGTTTTCCTTTAATTCAAATGCTGATTTTTCAAACTCTTCTACCATCTCTCCCTTTGTAAATACATATCCGTTTGGATTGTTTGCCATACCGGGGTCCTCGCCGTACTTAACTATAAGGCTGTCAAAATCGGTTTTATTTTTAAGAGCTTTTTCTATTTCTGCTATGTTTTTCTCTGCATTCTCGTTCTCTTTGCTTACAAGTATATGCTTTGCACAAACATAATTGTTTTTGTATTCATCAAGCACCGCTGTGCTGTCAACGCTTTCCATTGCTTTATCAAAAAGGTAATTCTGATAAATACCCGACAAATTCATATTTTCAATAACAAGCGCCATTGCACCGCTAAGTGCAACATCCGAGCAATTTTCCATATACTTTGGCACAGCTTTTTTAAACTGATTTTTTAATTCCCATGATAAAGCAGCACCGTTGTTTTTTTCCTCCTCGCCTATTGTGCCTACAAGCTTATAATGATTTTCAAAGTTATTAAGCTCTGTTGCTATAAACTCGCTTATGTTATCCTCATTAATCGTATATGACTGTTTTTCAAAATTAACCATTGCGCCAAATTCGCAGGGGAAAATTTTTACGCCGTTTATTTCAAACAAAGGCTTTTCATCGGTTATAAGCACCTGTTCGGTAGACTCTACATATTTAACATTATATCCAAGTGTTTCCGAAATAAATCTTACAGGCACCATTGTTCTGTCGTTAACCTGTTCGGGTGCTGCATCAAGAGTAACCGCCTCGCCGTTTACTATGGCTGTGGTGTTGTCAAGTGTAAGGTTAATTACATCTGTGCCTTTTGTAATTGTAACTGTTTTTGTGTCCTCATTCCATCCAACAGTTGCACCGAATTGCTCATTTATGAGCCTTACAGGTACCATTGTTCTGTCGTTCTTGGTATAAGGTGCAGTTTCAATTACCTGTGTTGAAACCTTGTCCTCCAATATATCTGCATCAGTGCTGTTCATAGTAAACTGCAATGTTTTTGCACTTACGGACATACACGATACCATAAATACAAAACAAATTATTAAAGCTGTTATTCTTTTGTTCATTATTTTTCTCCTTCATTTCACATTATATTAATCGATTTTGGTCCTTCCGCCCATATAAGGTACTAAAACTTCAGGTATTGTAACAGTTCCGTCCTCGTTCTGGAAGTTTTCAAGTATTGCCGCAACAGTTCTGCCTATAGCAACACCGCTTCCGTTTAATGTGTGTACAAACTGTGCTTTATCCTTTGGATTTCTTTTAAACTTAATGTTTGCGCGTCTTGCCTGGAAGTCCTCAAAGTTAGAGCATGACGATATTTCAACATATCTGTTGTAGCTTGGCATCCAAACCTCAATGTCATATTTTTTAGCCGCAGTAAAGCCCAAGTCTCCTACACAGATTTTTACGACTCTGTATGGTATTTTCAAAAGCTGAAGGACTTTTTCGGCATCGTTTGTAAGCTTTTCAAGCTCTTCATAAGATGTTTCGGGGTCTGCAAATTTAACAAGCTCTACCTTGTTAAACTGATGCTGTCTTATAAGACCTCTTGTATCCTTACCTGCCGAGCCTGCCTCTGCCCTGAAGCATGCAGAATATGCAACATGCTTAATCGGAAGCTGGTCTGCCTCTAAAATACAATCTCTGTACATATTTGTAACAGGTACTTCTGCTGTCGGAATAAGGAAATAATCTGTTCCTGCAACCTTGAAAGCATCCTCCTCAAATTTTGGAAGCTGACCTGTGCCAACCATACTTCTTCTGTGTACCATAAATGGAGGAAATATTTCTTTATATCCGCTCTCGGTTGTGTGTGTGTCAAGGTAGAAGTTTATTATTGCACGCTCTAATCTTGCACCAAGTCCTTTATAAAAAGTAAAGCGTGTGCCTGTTACTTTGCCTGCAGTCGGTGCATCTAAAATATCAAGACCTGTGCCTATATCCCAGTGTGCTTTTGGCTCGAAGTCAAATTTTGTTGGCTCTAAGAACTTTCTTATTTCAACATTATCCTCGTCAGTATCGCCATCGGGAACTTCATCGTTTGGAATATTAGGTATTGAATACATTATTTCATCTATTTTTTCGTCAAGCACTCTTACCTGCTCATCAAAGCTTTTAATATCCTCTGAAAGCTGTTTCATTTCAGCAAATACAGCGGAAACATCCTTGCCCTCTTTTTTCATAGCAGGAATTTGCTTGCTTACATCATTTTGCTTGCTTTTAAGACCTTCTACTTTATATATAATCTCTCTTTTTTCGCCGTCAAGCTCCAAAAGCTTGTCTATATCAATGTCCATTTTCCTTCTTTTAAGTGCATCCTTAACTTTTTGAGGTTCTGTTCTTATTAATTTTATATCTAACATTTGTATCTCTCCTTATTTAATCTTATTGTAAATATATAATTGTGTCTTTGTAAGTCCGTCAGCATTAATTGATTCTTTTTTCGCTTTTGCCTCGTCGGTCTTTCCTGTTTCATAAAGCTCTAATATTTCGACCAGCTTTTCGGTTGTTTCTTTTTCCAAAACCAACTCGCCTATTTTTGTTTTGCTTTCATTAAGCTCTGTGTTTAATAAATTCACGCTGTCGGTTAATGCCTGATTGGTTTCTGTAAGTTTTATTAAATTGTTTTTAATACCCTTGCTTTCGGCTTCGAGTTTTGCCTTATCATTTTGTGTTAAACCTGCAAACAAAATCAACACCAAAGCAAAAGCAAATAAAACCGCAATGTAAGCTATTAAATTTTTTGTGTTTTTTTTCATTTACTCAAACTCCTTTTATACAAAACAGCCATTCCTTTAAAACCCTTTAAAAATCTGTTTTAAGAGCATTTTGCCCAAAAATGTATAATTACATTACCCATATCGTAAAAGTTCATTAGAGACGATGGGTTTTGTGGTGTATTTTTCCAATTTCTGGCAATTATTTTGCTTTGCTTAAAATTTTTATCAGTCGTTCCAAATCACCTGTGCTATAATAATCAATAGTGATTTTTCCCTTATCGCCTTTTTTAGAAATTTTAACTTTAGTATGTAGGGCGTTGGATATTTTTTCCTCTATATCGTCAAAGGCAAGTTTTAAATTAATATCGGTTATTTCCGAAGGCTCTTTTTTATCACGTTTTTTTATAAGCCTTTCAAGTTCACGTACGGTTAGCTGATTTTCAATAACATTTCGGGCTAAAGCAAGCTGGGTTTCCTCAGGTGCGCCCAAAAGAACCTTTGCGTGTCCAAGACTTATTTTATCCATACTTAAAAACTCAAGCACCTTTGGATCAAGGTTTAAAATTCGGATTGAATTTGCAATCTGACTTCGGCTTTTGCTCACCTTTTGAGCCACCTGCTCCTGCGTGAGCTTAAACTCCGTCATAAGCCGTTTGTAGCCCTGTGCTTCCTCAACAATATTTAAATCCTGCCTTTGCAGGTTCTCAATAAGCGATACCTCGTAAAGCTTTTCGTTATCGTAATCCTTGATAATCGCAGGTATTGTTTTAATGCCTGCTTTTTTTGCCGCACGCCATCTGCGCTCGCCTGCTATAATCTTATAATAACCATTATCCGATTTTATTACAAGTATGGGTGTTATAACACCGTGTTCCTTTATGGAATCTGCAAGCTCCTGTATCTTTTCATCATCAAATATATAGCGTGGCTGGTTTGCATTAGGCTCAATATCCATAAGCCTTAATTCGGTAATTCCATCTGCCGATGGCTTAACCGCCTCGGTATTTATAGATACCTCCGGGGCATAATCACCGTAAAATACATCCAGACCTCTGCCAAGACCTTTTTTCGCCATTCACTTACCCTCCTTAACTGTTAGCCTTTATAACTTCGCGGGCAAGTTGCATATATCCTTCGCATCCCTTTGATGATTTATCGTATATGTTGATTGGCTGACCGTAGCTTGGAGCCTCGCTTAAGCGTACATTACGGGGAATAACCGCCTTGTACAGCTTTGTGGGATAATACTTTTTAACCTGTTGAGCTACCTGTACCGATAGATTTGTACGGGTATCAAACATAGTAAGCAATACACCCTCTATTTCAATTTGAGGATTGAGCTTACCTTTAACCTGCTTTATTGTATTTGTAAGCTGGCTCAAGCCCTCAAGAGCATAGTACTCGCACTGAATAGGTATAATAATACTGTCGGCACATACAAATGAATTAAGTGTAATTAAGCCCAGTGACGGCGGACAGTCGATTATAATAAAATCGTAGTCGCCTTTAACGGTTTGAACCGCATCCTTTAAATGGTTTACCCTGTTTTCCTGTGTGACAAGCTCTACCTCTGCACCTGCAAGGTCTATACTTGACGGGCACAGCATAAGGTTTTTGTACTCTGTAGGCACTATAACCTCTTTAATATCGGCATCGTTTATAATTACATCGTAAACCGACTTTTCAAGCTCACGCTTTTCAACACCAACACCGCTTGTTGCGTTACCCTGAGGGTCGGTATCTACTAGCAATACCTTTTTGCCGAGAGCGGCAAGACATGAGCTTAAGTTAATTGCGGTTGTGGTTTTGCCGACACCGCCTTTCTGATTTGCAATTGCAATACATTTACTCAAAACATCACCTACTTTTGTTGTATCATAATCATAGTATAACACAAAAATGTTCTATATGGAACATTTTTTTTATATTTTTTTGTTTTTTTGTATTTATACATAAAAATTTTAAACTAAATAATTAATTTTTTACAACAAAATGTTCCACATGGAACAAAAACACAAAAAAACAATTAAAAAAAGCGGTACGCAAACTCAAATTTACACGCACCGCCTTTTGGGGGATGAGAATTACTTATATATTTTTATGGAGTATTCAAAATAATCGTCGTACTCTTTTTCCTTAGATTCGGTATTTATACCCTTATCCTTTAAAGCTAAAAGAGTTTTAGATATTGCCTTTGTAAAAATACTTATACTTCTAAGGCGAGTGGGCTTACGCTTTGGCTTTGGCTCGCTTTCATCAGGCATAAGCATTTTGTCTATAAGCTTATCGGTTTCGTTTACATTAAGCTCGTTTTCCAGCACTGTATTTAAAGCCTCAAGCTGCATATCTGCATCCTCTAGTCTTAAAAGTGCCCTTGCGTGGCGCTCGGTAAGGTCGTTATCCTTAATAATATCCCGCACAAGCTGAGGAAGCTTTAAAAGTCTTATTTTATTTGCAATGGTCGACTGGGTTTTACCAACCTTTTGAGCAAGCTGGCTTTGGGTAATGCCGTAATCCTTTAAAAGCTTATTATATGCCTCTGCCTCCTCCATATATGTAAGGTCGCAACGCTGAATATTTTCTATTAAAGCAACAACTGCACTATCCTGATTCTGATACTCGCAAATAATAGCAGGTATACGGTTAAGGCCCGCCATAGCACAAGCCTTAAGCCTTCGCTCGCCTGCAATAAGCTCGAAGTTTTTATCGTCAAGACGACGCACAGAAATCGGCTGAAGCACACCGTATTGCTTTATAGAATTTGCAAGCTCCTCTAATAGTTGCCCGTTAAACACCCTTCTTGGCTGATAAGGATTTGTTCTTATTGCTTTTATCGGTATGTAAACTATGGTTTTGCCTGTTGTGTTTCTGGTAAAAATATTACCCTTTGTTTTAGTGTCGCTTAACATAATATTCTCCTTCCGTATACAGCTCATTTTCACTTTAATATAATCATATCACAGAATATGCATTGTGTAAAACAGTTTCGGTCGGGTTATTATTACATAAAAACACACAAAAAAATAAAAACCGCTTTATAAAAGCGGTTCTTTTGACGGTTTTGGTGCTTTTCGGGGGAATTGCCCCGAAGTAGCTGATATTTTTTTTATAACCACTATGTTGTGGCTTAAATCTGTTTGGGGGATGTTGTATGTGTAAAGACCTGCAAGCTCTCCGCCAAGCAGTTTTATAGCTCTTTGCGCCTCGCTTATTTCCTGCTCACCTTTAGGGCCTTTTAAGCTTATAAAGTATCCGCCCGCTTTAACAAATGGCAGGCAAAGCTCTGTTAAGGTACAAAGGTTTGCAACGGCACGTGATACGCAAAAATCGTATTTTTCACGGTACTTTTTATTTTTACCCAGCTCCTCTGCCCTTGCGTGTACTGCTTCAACATCGGTTAGTTGCAACTTACCTGAAACCTCGCATAAAAAGTTAATTCGTTTATTTAAGCTATCGAGCAATGTTACTTTAGCATCGGGCACACATATTTTTAAAGGTATTCCCGGAAAGCCTGCGCCTGTGCCAACATCTATAACCGATTTGTTTGAAAACATTTCAACTATATCCGATGCGCCTGTAAGCTTTAAAAGGCTGTCGCACTCAAACGCCTTTACACAGTCCAGAAAATGCTTATAGGCTACTCCCTCGGGGTCGGTTATAGCGGTGAGATTTATTCTTTCGTTCCAGTCTGCAAGCATTTCATAATACTTGTTAAATTTTTCACAAAGTGTATATTCAATCCCATTTTCTTTTAAAATATTAATAACACTATTCATAATTCCCCCCTTGGTTCAACACACCTATTTATTAAAGGATTGTAAATATATAAGCAGTACATTCATATCTGCAGGGGAAACCCCCGATATTCTTGATGCCTGTCCCACAGATTGAGGCTTTATTCTTTCAAGCTTTTGCATTGCCTCTATTCTTAAACCCTTAACATCCTTATAGTCAATATTTTGAGGTATTTTTTTACTCTCCAGCTTTTTATACTGCTCTACCTGTTGCATCTGAAGCCTTATATATCCATCATATTTAATCTGAATATTTACCTCTTCTTTAACATCCGCATCAAGGTCGGGACGGGTCGGGTCAATCTCGGCAAGCTTTTCGTAATCAAGTTCGGGCCGTTTAATAAGGTCGGAAAGCTTTGCACCCGATTTAAGCGGTGTACTGCCGTATTTTTCAAGGCATTTTTGTACTGACTCGGTTGTGCCAACATTAATACCTTCAACTCTTTGTATCTCGTTTTCAATAGTTTCTTTTTTAATTAAAAACCTATTATATCTTTCCTCGCTTATAAGACCAAGCTCATAGCCAAGCGGAGTAAGTCTTAAATCAGCATTATCCTGACGGAGTAAAAGCCTGTATTCGCTTCTCGATGTCATCATTCTGTATGGCACGTTTGTGCCTTTTATTGTAAGGTCATCAATTAAAGTACCTATATAAGACTGCGACCTATCCATAATAAAAGGTGGCTTGTTCTGAATTTTGCGTGCCGCATTTATGCCTGCAACAAGACCTTGTGCCGCAGCCTCCTCGTAGCCTGAGCTTCCGTTGAACTGACCTGCACCGTAAAGCCCCTTGAATTTTTTAAACTCAAGCGTTGCATAAAGCTCGGTTGCGTCAACACAGTCGTACTCAATGGCATAAGCTGTTCGCATCATCTGAGCATTTTCAAGTCCCTTTAATGAACGGAGCATTTTAATTTGCACATCCTCAGGTAAGCTTGTAGAAAAGCCCTGAACATACATCTCATCAGTTGACATACCCATAGGCTCAACAAAAAGCTGATGGCGCTCCTTATCCTTAAATCTAACAATTTTATCCTCAATTGACGGGCAGTATCTCGGACCTACACCCTCTATCATACCCGAATAAAGAGGCGAGCGGTGAAGGTTATCCATAATAATTTTATGGGTGTTTTCGTTAGTATAGGTTAAATAGCAGGAAACCTGATTTACACCAATATCCTTATTTTCAAAAGAAAACGGAGTAATGGTATCGTCGCCAGGTTGCTCCTCCATTTTGGAAAAATCAACAGAATTTTTATTTATTCTGGCAGGTGTACCTGTTTTAAACCGCATAAGCGGTATTCCTGCCTCCGCCAGGCATACAGAAAGCTCGTTTGATGGGAATATGCCATCAGGACCGCTTGCATAAGCTACATCGCCTATTATTACCCTGCCCTTTAAAAATGTTCCCGTACAAATTATAGCGGCTTTTACCTCGTATACTGCACCAAGGTGTGTTACAACCGATGTTACGGAGTTATCGTCGGCAAAATTTATTTTTACAACCTCTGCCTGTTTAACATGCAGGTTTTCCTGCTGTTCAAGTGTGTGCTTCATTTCGTCCTGATAACGGCGTCTGTCGGATTGCACTCGTAAAGAATACACAGCAGGACCTTTGCCCTTATTAAGTATTCTTGACTGTATAAAGGTTTTATCGGCATTTTTGCCCATTTCTCCGCCAAGTGCATCAATCTCACGCACAAGATGTCCCTTTGCAGTACCGCCTATACACGGGTTGCAAAACATATTGGCAATAGAGTCTAAATTTATAGCAAACATTATTGTTTGCATACCAAGCCTAGCCGATGCCAATGCCGCCTCACAGCCTGCATGGCCTCCGCCTATAACAGCTATATCATATTTACCTGCCATATATTCGTTCATATTAAATCGTACCTTTCAGGTTATTTTCCTATACAAAAGCTGTGGAAAATTCTATCCACAATTTCCTCGCCTACGGTAAGACCGACTATTTCACCAAGTGCCGAAATAGCATTCTCCAAATCTATAAAAGTCATATCTGCAGGTATGCCTGCCAAAACCGATTTATATGCATTTTGCATTGCCATAGATGCTTTTAAAAGAGCATCGCTATGGCGTACATTTGTAATTACCGCATCATTTGTATTTAATATGTCTCCCATTTCAAACATATTTTTAACGGTATCCGAAAGCTCGTCTGCACCAATCTCGTTATGCACCGAAAAAAGAATTACATTTTCAAATTTTTGTTTTAAATACTCAACATCGGCTAAAATACCGTCCTCGCATTTATTTACAAGAACAATTGTTTTTTTGTCTTTTAAATTATCTATAATATAATCATCATTTTTATCAAGCGGTTTGTTGCCATCTGTCATAAAAATAACAAGCTGGGAGGATTTTATATATTCCTTTGATTTCTCAACTCCCATATTTTCTATAATATCGCCTGTTTCACGAATGCCTGCGGTATCTATAATTTTAAGCTCTACATCGCCAAGATTTATATACTGCTCAATGGCATCTCTTGTTGTACCCTCAATATCGGTAACAATGGCACGGTTTTCACCGCTAAGCATATTAAGAAGTGACGATTTGCCAACATTGGGTTTACCCACTATTGCAGTCTGAATGCCGTTTCTTATAAGCTTTCCTCTGTCAGCAGTAGAAATAAGGCGATTAATCTCATCTATAAT
>JAZSPJ010000150.1:0-2749 GCA_045537365.1 Clostridia bacterium | reverse complement strand
TTATTGTTGTTTTTGTTGTTGTCCTTATTTCTGTTATTGTTCTGGTTGTTGTTTTTATTCTGATTGTTCTGGTTGTTGTTCTGATTGTTGTTTCTGTTATTGTTGTTTTCCATTTTAAAAGCACCTCATTATTTTAAGTTTAGGCATCAGCCTCGATTTTATTATAGCCAGATTTTTTGAAAATATAAAGTAAAAATTTAGCAATTTTAAAACAAAAAATACTTTTACATAAGCTCCTATTTCCCGACAAAGGAATTTTATTTATTGCGTGGAAATTATGCGTGTAAAGGAGTTGATATAATTGAACATTAGTTTTTACAGCGAAGGTAAAGTTTTGGGCGCAAGGCTTACGGGTGAGCTTGACCATCACGGCGTGCCAAAGGCGAGGGAGAGTATTGACCAAAAGATACTAAACGGCTCAAATAATCTAGAGCTTGATTTGACAGGACTGTCATTTATGGACAGCTCAGGCATTGGTCTAATACTCGGCAGGTACAAGCTTATAAGCGGTATTGGCGGTACTATGACTATTGTAGCAGGCAACAATAAATGCATAAATAAAATACTGTCAATGAGCGGTATATCAAGACTTATGCCCATTATAACGAAGTAAAGGAGTGATTGAATTGACAAGCGTTAAAGCATCAACAATAAAAAAACAGAAAAACCGAAATGTAAACGAGGTGCGCATAGAGTTTTTAAGTAAATCAGAAAACGAGGCATTTGCCCGAATGACGGTATCGTCTTTTGTAGCGCTCTTAGACCCGACCATTGAGGAATTATCTGACATAAAAACTGCAGTAAGCGAGGCGGTAACAAACTCGATAGTACACGGCTATGCCGATAAAAAAGGGTACATATATATGGAATGTATATCCTGTGGCGATACAGTAACCGTTACAATTAAGGACTATGGCGCAGGCATAAAGGATATTAAGCAGGCGATGGAGCCTATGTTTACCACAAATACTGACGGAGAGCGAAGCGGTATGGGCTTTACCGTTATGGAAACCTTTATGGACAGTGTAGAGGTAGAGTCTGTTGAAGGTGTTGGTACAAAGGTAACAATGACTAAAACAATTGGTAAAAACACAATTTAGAGGTGGGCTATGGATAATATAAGCTTAATAAAGCTTGCAAAGGACGGCGATAAGGAGGCTCTGTCAGAGCTTGCCGAGAAAAACCGACCTCTTGTAATAAGCATAGCCAAGCGGTTTATAAATCGGGGCACAGAGTTTGACGACCTTGTTCAGCTTGGTATGATGGGTCTTATTAAAGCTGTTAAAAATTTTGATACATCTATGGGTACTCAGTTTTCCACCTATGCTGTGCCGATGATAGCAGGTGAGATTAAAAGGTTTTTGCGTGATGACGGTCATATAAAAGTAAGCAGGAACTTAAAAGAGGTTTCCTTTAAAATTATAAAATTCCGTGAGGATTATATAAAAAAGCATCTTAAAGAGCCGAAAATAACTGAGATTTCTCAAAATTTATCGGTAGATGCCGATACAATCGCACTTGCACTTGGCGCAAGTCAACCTGTTTGCTCCATTTACCAAAGCATTGCAGAGGACGACGGTCTTTACCTTTTAGATACCCTTTCAACCGAGGATAATACCGACAATGAGGTAGATATTATAAATCTTAAAACAGCATTAAAACAACTGGAGCATCGTGAACAAAAGATAATTAATATGCGATATTTTTCTGGGCTTACACAAACCCAAATATCAAAAGAGCTTGGTATAAGTCAGGTACAGGTATCCCGTATTGAGAAAAAGTGCCTTTTAAAGCTAAAAAAGCTTGCAGGATGTTAAATAGGCAACAGATATACAATAAATGCCAATATACAAGCTATTGCCGATTGCTTTATTTTAACATAAAAATAGGGTTTCATACTGAATTTAATATCAGAAGAAATCATTTTTATCTGCATGGCAACCGACAGCCCTGAAAAGCAGTTTATAATGTTAAGTACTATAAAAAGCGAAAAACCGCTTAAGGTGTTTTTTGCACAGATTACACCGTTTGTAATTTCAAAAATCGATGATAAAAAAAGTTTTATAAAACTTTGAACATCACCGCTTAAATTAACAAGCGAAAATATATTTACTGCCATAGTTATAAATAGGTTAAAGCATAGCACCGTACCCGCAATAAGTACGGTGTTTTGAGTTGCGTTTGCAATTATTCTGCCAGGATTAATTCTATGGGTATCCGCTTTATCCTGAAAAATATAAATTTTTGATTTTTTTGAAAGGAGTGCACAAATTAAAGTTGACAGAATTTGTATTATATATATCACAAAGCCTGCAAATGTGTTTTCAAGCAGTACAGTGCCTATTGTGCCTATTGCAAAGCCGATGCTTGAATTTGTAACATAAGGAAGCATACCTTCAAGCTCGCCTTTTGATATACTTTTTTGCTCATAAGCCGAAAAAAGCATTTTTGCACCAACAGGATAACCGCAAATATTACCCATTATGTAAGCAGGTGCACAATTTTTACTTGCACCGAATATCCTTTGGTAAACATTATTAAAGCATTCAGGTATAATTCTGTGTATGGGTAGTTTGCCTAAAATCTCTGCCGTTATCATATACGGAAAAATTATACATATAACCGTTTTGTAAATCATATCAAAGGCTTCGCCTGCTGATATAAACAGGGTGTCGTAAAAAAGTATAATGTTTAAAATTACAATAACAGGCATTATTATATACGGAATAAATTTTAAAATTTTAAAATT
>JAZSPJ010000226.1:0-9989 GCA_045537365.1 Clostridia bacterium | reverse complement strand
GGAAATATAAAGGTATGTGGGAGGACTTTTCTGCAACAGTTGGTTTTTGGGCAGATATGGACGACCCTTATGTAACATATCATAATGATTTCATAGAGTCCGAGTGGTGGGCATTAAAAGAGATATGGAATAAAAAGCTTTTGTATAAAGGCTTTAAAATTGTACCGTACTGCCCAAGATGCGGAACACCGCTTTCAAGCCACGAGGTTGCACAGGGATATAAATCTGTAAAAGAGCGCTCGGCAGTAGTACGCTTTAAATGCATAGGAGAGGATGCTTATTTCCTTGCATGGACAACTACCCCCTGGACACTTCCGTCCAATGTGGCGCTTTGCGTAAATCCTGACGATACTTACTTAAAAGTAAAAGCCTGCGACGGCAACACATATTATCTTGCTGAGGCACTTGCCGATAAAGTGCTTGCAAAAATTGCAGAGGGCGACGAAAAACCTTATGAGGTAATAGAAACCTATAAAGGTAAAGACCTTGAATACAGAGAGTACGAGCCACTCTTTAAATGTGCGGGCGAAAGTGCCGAAAAGCAAAAGAAAAAAGCACACTTTATCACCTGCGACAGCTATGTTACAATGAGCGACGGTACAGGTATAGTTCATATTGCACCTGCCTTTGGTGAGGACGATGCTAATGTTGGCAGAAACTACGATTTGCCGTTTGTGCAGTTTGTAGACGGAGCAGGTAGTTTAACAGTTGAAACACCTTATGCAGGAAAATTTGTAAAGGATGCCGACCCGCTTATTCTGGTAGACCTTGATAAAGAGGGCTTGCTTTTTGATGCACCTAAATTTGAACACGATTATCCATTCTGCTGGAGATGTGATACACCGCTTATCTATTATGCAAGAGATACATGGTTTATTAAAATGACTGCGGTTAAGGATGACCTTATTAAAAATAACAATACAATAAACTGGATACCTGAAAGCATTGGTAAAGGCCGTTTTGGCGATTGGCTTGAGAATGTTCAGGTCTGGGGCGTAAGCCGTAACAGATATTGGGGAACTCCGCTTAATATCTGGCAGTGCGACTGCGGTTGTCAGCATGCAATAGGCTCAATTGCCGAGCTTAAGGAAATGAGCACAAACTGCACTGACGATGTTGAACTTCACCGTCCGTTTATTGATGCAGTTACCATAAAATGTCCTGATTGCGGTGGCGAGATGCACAGAGTTCCCGAAGTTATAGACTGCTGGTTCGATTCGGGCGCAATGCCATTTGCACAGTGGCATTATCCATTTGAAAACAAAGAAATTTTTGAGGATAATTTCCCGGCAGACTTTATAAGTGAGGCTGTTGACCAGACAAGAGGCTGGTTCTATTCACTGCTTGCAGAGTCAACCCTCCTCTTTAATAAAGCACCTTATAAAAATGTAATAGTGCTTGGCCATGTTCAGGACGAAAATGGTCAGAAAATGTCTAAATCAAAGGGTAATGCAGTCGATCCGTTCGATGCACTTGCAGAGCACGGCGCAGATGCTATAAGATGGTATTTCTACTCAAATTCAGCACCTTGGCTTCCAAACCGTTTCCATAAGGACGCAGTTACCGAAGGTCAGCGTAAATTTATGGGCACACTCTGGAATACTTATGCATTCTTTGTGCTTTATGCTAATATTGATAATTTTGATGCAACAAAATATACACTTGATTACAGCGGTCTAAGTGTTATGGATAAATGGTTACTTTCAAAGCTTAACACACTTGTTAAAACAGTTGATAATAACCTTGAAAACTATAAGATAACCGAAACTGCAAGAGCACTTCAGGAGTTTACCGATGAACTCAGTAACTGGTATGTAAGACGAAGCCGTGAGCGTTTCTGGCTTAAAGGTATGCCACAGGATAAAATAAATGCTTATATGACACTTTATACAGCACTTGTAACACTTGCAAAGGTTTCAGCACCTATGATACCGTTTATGACAGAGGATATTTACCGCAATCTTGTATGCTCTATTGATAAAACAGCACCTGAAAGTATTCATCTTTGCGATTTTCCTGAATGTGACGAGTCTATGATAGACAAAGCACTTGAGGAAAGTATGGATAAATTACTCGATATAGTTGTACTTGGCAGAGCTTGCAGAAACAGCGCAAATATTAAAAACCGTCAGCCAATAGGCAATATGTTTGTAAAAGCCGACGGAGATATACTTGACAAGTATTTTATAGATATTATTGCCGATGAGCTTAATGTAAAGAATGTTGAGTTTAAAGATAATTTAAGAGACTTTACAAATTACAGCTTTAAGCCACAGCTTAAAACAGTTGGTCCTAAATACGGCAAACAGCTTGGCGCGATAAAAAATTACCTTTCAGCGCTTGACGGCAATGAGGCTATGGATGAGCTTAACCGGAACGGTTTTATAAGCTTTGATGCCGATGGCGTTAATGTTAAACTTGAGCGTGAGGATTTGCTTATAGAGTCTGCACAGACAGAGGGGTATGCATCACAGCAGGATTACGGTGTAACCGTAGTGCTTGACACTAACCTTACCGACGAGCTTATTGAAGAGGGCTTTGTACGCGAGATTATAAGCAAAATTCAGACAATGCGTAAGGAAAGCGGTTTTGAGGTAATGGATAATATCGAGGTTTACCAGAGCGGTAACGATAAAATTGCAAATATATTATCAAATAATGCCGATATGATTAAGGATGAAGTTCTTGCTGTAAATATTTATACAGATACCGAAACAGAAACATCAAAAGAGTGGAATATCAATGGTGAGAAAGTATTAATCGGACTTAAGAAAATTTAATTATAAAAACGGAACTGTTTAACACGGTTCCGTTTTTTTATGAATTAAAATCCTCTATAAGTCCCAACAGCTCCGCCTTTGTGTTAACATAAATACCGTCTGTTAAGGATTTTCTGTCAACCTCACGCATGAAATTTATGTTTATATCCGTTTTGTTTATATTGCTTATATTTCCGTCGGCAGATATTTCAACCGAATAAACACAGTCGTCAATACATCTTAATAGATATTTTTCCTGTTTAACCTCGATAGCTTTATTTTCATTTTCATTGTAACTATTTTTATCTTTTTGTATCATAAACAAAATTAAGCAGTATATAATAAAAATAAGGGCTAATCCTAAAACTATTTTAAGCAATGTTTTTGTTTGTCTTTGTGTCATAAAATCAACTCATTTCCCGAAAATGCTATATATTGTTAATATTACCATACAAATTTAAATTATTCGTAAACTAATTGTAATTTACATATTGCAATTTTTGTGATAAAATGTAAATAAGTAGTAATAGGGGGTGCATTATGGACGAGCTTAATAAAATAAGAAAACGCCAGATGTCAGAAAGCGACAGCGAAAATAAAACCTCCTCCCGCAAAAAACGCAAGAGGAGAATGTCGAAAAGCGAAATATTTATAAAAACTGTAGTAATTCTCCTTATTGTGGGGATTGCAGGTTTTTCGGGAGTGCTTTTGTGGGCAACCAGCGGAATGGATTATAATATGTTCGACTCCATTTCAATGAATGACCTACAGATAAGCACAATGCTGTATTATGTTGATGATGAGGGCAACGAGAAAGAGTTTGAGTATTTAAACAGCGTTGAAAACAGAATTTGGTGCGATATTGACCGTGTGCCAAAGGATTTGCAGAACGCTTTTGTTGCTATTGAGGACGAGCGCTTTTATAAGCATAACGGTGTGGATTTAAAAAGGACACTGCGAGCTGTAGTAAATGTAGTTTTTAAGGGTGACTCATCTTTTGGCGGAAGTACCATTACCCAACAGCTTATAAAAAATGTTACCGAGGATAACGAGCGAAGCAAAGCCCGTAAAATAAGGGAGATGGCAAGAGCTATAGTTCTTGAAACTAAAATGAGTAAAGAACAAATCCTTGAAATGTATATGAACTCCATATATTTAGGTCATGGTGTTCACGGCGTTCAGGCGGCATCAAGGGTATATTTTAATAAGGATGTATCTGAGCTTAATCTGGCAGAATGTGCCGCAATAGCGGGTATAACACAGTATCCGTCACTTTATGACCCTATTAATAACCCCGAAAAAAACAAGGAAAAGAGAAACCTTGTACTTGATAAAATGTGCGAGCTTGAATATATCAGCTCACAGGATTATTTAGATAATGTTGACTGCGAGCTGCAGCTTGATACAACAATGGCAAGGCTTCAGGGCACACAGTCGTATTTTACGGATTATGTATACGAGCAGGTGCTTGCTGATTTGGTTGAAAAGCTTGGTTATACCGAGGAATATGCTACTAACCTTTTGTTTAACGGAGGTCTTAAAATAATAACCACTGTTGATCCCGAAATACAAGGGATTGTAAACTCTGTGTTTGAGGATACTTCAAAACTTCCTAAAGCATCGGGCAGTACACAGGCACAGGCGGCTATTATAATATCCGACCCGAAAACAGGTCAGATTAAAGCGGTTAGCGGAGGTGTAGGTCAGAAGGATGGCGCAAGGGTATTAAACCGTGCATCTCAAACCTTAAGACAGCCCGGTTCGTCAATTAAACCTATTGCGGTATATGCTCCCGCTATTGATAAAAATGTTGTAAATATTGCAACCTTAGTTGAAAATACTCCTCTTGTTATTGATAAGTGGGCACCTAATAATGCAAACAAAGATTTTTCGGAGTATGAAACAGTAAGACGCTCTGTACAAAGCTCTTTGAACTTACCTGCAATAAGAGTGCTTGAGGCACTTACGGTAGATACATCGTACGATTATTTGCATGATAAGCTTCATATATCATCTTTGGTATCCAACAAAAAAGTAGGCAACGATTATTTTTCCGATAAAAATCTTGCAAGCCTTGCACTCGGCGGTCTGACAAACGGTATATCCGTAAACGATATGAATGCCGCATATTCAACCTTTGCTAATAAAGGACAGTATATAGAGCCATGCTCATATACAAAGGTCTATACATCTGAGGGTGAATTGCTTTTGGAAAAAGAGCCTCAAAAAAATACAGCTTTTTCAGAGGCAACTGCATTTCTTATGAATGAGCTTTTAAAGGGTGTTACAAGTTGGGGTACTGCCGCAGGCACATCTATAAAGGGAATTGATGTATGCGGTAAAACAGGTACAACAGACGATAATCACGACAGATGGTTTGTAGGCTATACACCATATTATTGTGCAACAGTATGGTACGGCTTTGATAAACCGTCGCCAATATATGTTTCGGGTACTAATCCTGCACTTACAATATGGCGCAATGTAATGTATAAGGTACACGAAGGGCTTGAAGCTAAAAGCTTTAAAGCACCGTCAACAGTTGAAAAGGTAGGTCTATGTTCACATACAGGAAAGCTGGCATCGCCTGATTGCTCTTATAAGGTGTATGAATATGCAAATACAAAGTTTGTAGACGACTTTTGTAATTTAAAGCATAATAAACAGATAGGTACACACGGTGTAATGCCTGAGGAAGAGGAAAAAGAGGGCGAGGAAGGAACTGAAGGAGAGGAAAACGGGGAAGGCACAGAAAATGATACAACTTCAGGTGAAAATGATACTCCGTCAGTACCCGACAGCAACGAAAATTCAGGCACAAACACAACAGAAAAACCATCTGATAGCGGAGTGATTGACCTTGACACATTATTTGAATAGAATTGTATTAATCAAGGGGTGTTTAAACACCCCTTGATTTTTTTTGCAGTATAAAGTATTAATCGGTTATACTTTTTAAAAGTTCGCCAACTAAATCCTCATCAAATTCTATACCTGTATTGTACATAGTTTTTGTAATATCAACTGCCGTTTTAATTGCATCCAGCTTATATTCTTTTTCCCACTGTGCATTCTTTATTGCACTGTTTGAACTGCCCGACGATGACGATTTTTTCTTTGATGCATTTAAATTGTATGTTTTTTGCCATTGTTCGTCTTTTATGGCATCTCTTTCTTTCTGGTATTCAAGTTCAGCCTGTCTTTGGAGTGTGTCACGGGCATCTTTAGCTACCTTAAAGTCATAATCAGCCTGCCACATTCTTTCGCTCGCCTCGTCACGCATTTTTTGATATGCCCGTTCAAGCTCAATATTATCCTGATTAGCATAAAATGCTCTGTCGTTATAATATTCATTAAGCGACTTTAAATACCTGTCATAATCGGTTTTGTCAGCCTCTTTGAGCATATCAATTTTATCGTAGTCAGCTTTAATGCTGTCAGTGTATTTTTCATAAGCATCCGAGTAAAGCTTTGGTATAATCTCTGCTAACATTTTGTTATATTGTGCCTGTGCCTGTGATGCTGCACTTATTGCACTTGTGCTTGCTATACCGCCTGTTCTGAAGGAATTTTGTGCAAGGCTTCTGTCATAAGCATCCTCTCCTGCCTCTGTATATATTTTTTTATAAGCCTGATATACAGGGTCTTTTTCGGCATCATAAGTAAATTCCTCTTTACTTAATATGTTTTGGTAAAGCTTGTCTATTTCGTCCTGATACTTTGATGTATAATCGCTTGTTTTTTTTATTTTATAATATCCTGCACCGTTTGTACCGCCTTCATATCCAAAATTTCGTCTTATAGCTTCGGCTTTTTGGTTAGCCTTAGTCATGGAAACATAATCATTGTTTTTTTCGGCTTCCTTGTAATCACGCTTTGCGCTTATAATACCTTCAAGCGCATCGTAATCAAGAGCCATATCCTGCTTTGAAATTTTAAGGTCGCTGTTATCATTAAGCAAGCTTACTTTTTTGTTGTTTTTATTCATTTATTTTCCTCCTTCATTAAGTATTATAAATTCTCTTGTTAAATTTTTGAGTTTAAAATTGCCGCTGCCTTTAAATAGAACAGATATGTTTTTGCATCCTCTGTGGGGGAGCGGAACAAAAGCCTGTCCGAACTCGTCGCAGGTAAAGTCAGAAAAAGCATATTTTTTAATTAAATCGTTGTCGTAATACACATACATATAAAAATACGAGTCTTTTGTAAGCTCATAGCTTAGCTTTAGCTTTGTATAGCATTTTCTGTTATATGTGTTTTCATCGTACTTTAATTTAAAATGCCAGTTCATATCGTGCTCGTAAAGCTCGCAGGTTTTGTCGTTTGTAAGAACTATGCCGCCGCCTGCTATGTACAGATTATTTTCAAAGTTGCACATAAAATCTATAGTTTGCTCTATGCTTTCTATATTCCATGTTTTATATATAGGATTAAAACAATAAAGTGTAGATTTGCCGTATTTTTTCAGTACAATATAATAATTTATACCGTCGGTGGATGCATATTCGGCTGTGCCTATGTCCGTACCAAGGGCGGTGCTTACCAGCTTCGGGCTTCCTGTTGTGTATTCATAAATGCCGTTTATGCCTTTATAATAAAGAGCACCGTTTATTATGGCAAGTGTATTTTTTGCTCCCTTTTGTACACCCGGTGAGTCAATGGTCACAATGGTGTAATTATCGGGCTGATTTCCATACACTTTATGAATACAGTTTTCTTTAAAGGCTAAAATATTTCCGTTAAATGCACAAATTGCCGTGAAATCCGATGCGGTATCAACCTCACAGGAAAAGCAGGCATTAGGAAGAGTTCCGTAGCTGTCTTGTGAATAATCATTCCATTCGGCAGGATCACCCAGCTTTGATGTGCGTATTGCATTTTTGGTAACGCCCCACATTCTGTTGTTGTAGGAACATACATCTGTAAGGTCGGGTACTTCTCTGGATACGGTTATGGAGGATATATACATATCCTCGTATCCGTCAAAGCTTATGGCGTTTTCATCAAATAAAAGCGATGTATATTCGGTAATCTCGCCGTTATCCGATTTGTGTTTTGTTTTTGTAAGTCCTTTTAACTCTAAATTAATACCTTCTTTGAATTTGTTTATCAGCTCATAATATTTAACACTGTAATCTGCCGGTTCAAACCATACATTCATTTTTATATTGAGTATTTCGCCTTCTTTAAAATCTGTGCCAAAATCAATATAATAAAAGTTTGGGCTTCCATTAATCATTCTTGAATGTATACCGTATTTGTCTGCTTCGGCTATAAAGACATTGTCAAAGCCTGTTACATAAGCTGATGCCTCTCTTCGGCATTTTTCAAGGGCGGTATTCCCGTTAAAGCTTCCGGATTTTGCAATGTTTTCAACCACATTCGTATTTATGTGATACAGCTTTTTTTCGGGCATAATAAGCAGCTTTCCGGGCAAGCGCGCCGTATAGCTTTTATTAGCTGTAGCATCTGAAATTTTTAAGGTTTTTCCGTTATAAAAAAGATGTTTTCCGCTGTCATCTGTATAAATATAATACAGTGAGCCGTCGCTTTCCATATTCTGTATAACGCCGTTATAATTGCCATACTTGTTTCTTGGCGGTCTGTTTGCAATGTACGGATAATTTTTTGATGTAACATTTAAACAATCTTTAAAACTGTTAGGCGATGGTATTTGTGATATATCAAGACCTAAAAAAGCACTTTGTGACACTAAATTCTTTTTGCTGTTTGTATCTATTCTAGGAAGCATTTTACTTCTCCTTTCTAAAGGGTTGTAGATGTATTTTTTTGCGGTGTATGTTCACGGCGGTATTGCTTTTTAAAATCCTCAAGCATATCGCTGAAAATTATAACATTGTTATTGTAAAGAGTTATATCCTGATTTGACAGGTCAATCATTGCCATAACATAATAAACATACAAATCCGATTTATCCTCTTTAAGTGTAAGATACGGATTTTCCTCCTCAATAAAACTATCGTCAAATAATGTGTTGTTGTACATTGCCATAAATTCCCGTATTTTTATTTCTGAAGAATTAAGCCAGCTTCTTTTAAGACTTTGTGAATACATATTGGGCTTAAGGCTGTCAACCTTTGCCAGAATTTCAGAACATCTTATGTTTTTCAATTTAATTGCTCCTCTCTATTGTTTTTTATTCTTAAAATCTGCTTGTTGAGGTCGCTTAAGGCAACCTCCGTTTCAGCTCTTATTTCCTGAATATAATTAAGCAGGTCAATAAGCTCGGTGCTTTGCTTGCCTTCGCCTAAATCGGGCGGCGAAGCATTATAATACATAAAATCACCTCCTTTTAAATAAATTGCAAGGTCACACTTTAATTATAATTAATTTTACAGGCAAAAATCGTCAACTTTTTAAAATAAAATCAAAAAAACTTGATAATTTATTTAAAATAAATTATACTGTAACTATACTTGCGAATGAAAGGATATTATAAATGTATAATAACTGTACGCTTTGTCCGCGAAATTGCGGAATAAACAGATATAAAACCATGGGCTATTGCAGAGCCGATGCAAAGCTTCACCTTGCAAGGGCAACCCTGCATAATTGGGAGGAGCCTTCAATATCAGGCGAAAGCGGTTCAGGAACTGTGTTTTTTTCAGGTTGTTCGCTTGGGTGTGTGTATTGCCAGAATTTAGGTATTGCAAAAATGGAGGTTAAAAAAGAAATAAGTGTTGAAAGACTTGTTGAAATATATTTTGAGCTTGAAAAGCAAGGTGCAAATAATATTAATCTTGTAACGGCAAGCCATTATCTGCCTTATGTAATATCGTCAATAAAAAGTGCAAAAGTAAAGGGCTTAAAAATACCGTTTGTATATAACACAAGCGGGTATGAGAAGTTGGACAGTATAAAAATGCTCGATGGGCTTATAGATATTTATTTGACGGATTTTAAGTATATGTCGCCAAAGCTTGCAAAAAAGTATTCAAATGCACCTGATTATGCAAATTATTGCAAGAGCGCAACTGAGGAAATGTTTCGCCAGTGCGGACAAAATACTTTTTACACATATAACGGGCAGTATCTTATGAAAAAAGGTGTAATCGTCAGGCATCTGGTTTTGCCTGAATGTACGGGCGATTCAAAGCGCATACTTAAATATTTATACAATACATACGGCGATAGCATTTATATAAGCATTATGAGCCAGTATACACCACAGCATGAAATTTTAAACAGCAATAAATTTTCTGAACTTAT
>JAZSPJ010000008.1:0-10587 GCA_045537365.1 Clostridia bacterium | reverse complement strand
GTGCATAATGCCATCATCGGTATATAAATATACCTCTGCATAAAATGCATCACCAATATTATAGTCAGCCAATACATTCTCAACTGTCATTGTAGACTCTTTACCTATATTGGAGCCTCCGCCCGAACCCGAACCACCGCCTGAGCCCGGATCAGAGTTTTCATCATCATGCACTGTTACAACAGTTTTATAGGTGTAACCGCCATAGGTTACGGTTACCGCCTGTCTGCCTGATTTATAACAATCATAACCATCTACTGCAAAATCGTCAACCTGTATTTTCTCACCGGTTTCTGTATTGAAAATATATACTTCAATATAAAACTCTTCGCCGTATTCATATTCTGTTTTTTCATTTTCAAAAGCTACCTCAAATTGCGGTTCGTCATCATATACAGTTACTATATATGCAGGTGACATCCTTTCCTTGTATATTATAGTTACAATTTGTTCGCCTGGAGTATAGCTGTCAAAGCCTTCTATTATACATTCCTCAAGCGGAATACTGTACGTTTTTCCTGTGTCGTTATATCTGGCATACACCTCTGCACAAAACGCTTCGCCTATATTGTATTCGCGCTGTATATATTCAACTTCCAGTTCAAAATCAACATTTAATTCAGGAATACATTCGCAATTATACTCAATTTGAGCACTCATTAAATATTCATCATAACATTGAGCATATTTAAGTTCATCACTGCTTCCGCGATAATGCAATTCCCTTATACTATCGCAATGACGGAAAGCTCCGTTCTCTATAGCTTTAATTGATGCAGGAAAATATACTGCCTGAATATTATGGCAGTTTTCAAATGCACCGTCTCTTATTGTTTCTACATCAGACTCAATATAAACATATTCTGTTTCGTGACAGTTTTCAAATGCACTACTTCCAATTTGTGTAATATTTCCGCTGATTACAATTGCTCTTACATCATATATTATATTATCCCAGGGCGGAAGCTCATCTTCATAATCGGGCATTTTTCCGTCGCCGTATACAGTAAGTACACCGTCAGCGGTGATATCCCAGAATATCTCAGCTTCGGGAACATCAGGCTCTTCTTCTGTTCCCATATACTCTACATACGCAGATTGTAAATAGTTATTATCTGTAAAATCAATTTCATTCCATTGTTTTTCTGTTCCGCCAAAAACAACATTTTTTAAGTATCTGCAATTATAAAACGCTCCGTTCTCTACCCTTTTTAACGAAGCAGGCAAATAAAGGGTTGAAATATTACGGCAGCCCTCAAAAGCGTTTTGTTCTATTATTTCAACTGTTTCGCACTGAATATCAACATCATTTACTTCTGTTAATCCCTGAAACGCATATCTACCTATGGTTGTAAATTCACCGTCAATTACGATTTGCCTTATATCACACATAGTTTCCTTGTGATATTCCAACCAGGGGGCACGCTCTGCCTTATAATCGGGCATATCACCATAGCCTTCGATATAAAGCAACCCTTGTGTTTCATCAATGATCCACATTACATAGCCAATATCTTCTGCACCCGAAATTATTACACTCTGCGTAAACAAAAGTGTAATAATAAGTACACAAGAACACAATTTTTTAATTTTCATTTAAAAACACTTCCTTTTTTATATTAACACAGTTGTTTTGTATAATCTACCAATATTATTATACCCCGCCCAATAATTTTTGTCAATAAAAACCGCAATATAAAGTCTTTGCAAAATTTCATAAATTGTGTTAAAATACTAAAAAGATAATTTTTTACTTTAACGAAAGGATTTTTATAAATATGAAAAAAATATTTGCAGTAATTCTTATAATAAGCATTCTGTTCAGCTTTCAAATTGTTTCTGCCAATTCCATTAATTTAATTGTAGAAAGCAAAACCGCCACTTATGGTGACGAGGTGGCAATTGACATTTTACTTAATAACAACACAGGTATTATTGCAGCCCTGCTTCAGCTCGAATATGACAGCTCCCGACTTAAATTAACAGATGTTAAGGACGGCAAGCTTCTGCAAGGCGCAACTTTTAATCCTGATTATAATAAAATACCCTATACAATGCTGTGGAACAGTGCAACAGCAACTAATTTTACAGATGATGGCATTTTGGCAACCTTAACATTTAATGTTCTTGAAACTGCCCCAAACGGCGAGGCACAAATAAAGCTTTCATATAATGAGAATGATGTTTTCGATGTAGACCTGAATAATGTTGCCCTAAATATAGTAAACGGCGCAGTAACTGTTACAGGGCAAAAAGCTGAAAATGCCACACAAAGCGCACCTGAAAATGAGGAGGTGTTTTTTGAAAATGAACCAAATACTGTAAATAACAGCAATTCCCCTGTACATAATTCAACGGTTACATCAGAAAATGCAATCGAAAATAAAATAGAAATTCCCGCCTTTACCGATGCCAATATAGGGGATTGGTATTATGATGCAGTTAACTATGCCGTTAGATGCAAGCTGATGAATGGTGTATCTAAAACAAGCTTTTCACCAAACACAAATTTAACAAGAGCGATGCTTGTTACAATACTTTACCGCAACGAAAATGAGCCGGAAGCGAAAAAAGATATACCTTTTACAGATGTTGACACAAATTCATACTATGCCAATGCTGTAAGCTGGGCGCAGGCAAACAACATTGTAAGTGGCACAAGCGAAACATCCTTTGCACCTGATTTAAACATCACACGGGAACAAATTGCAACCATTTTGTACAGATATGCAAAGTACAAAAACTATGATGTAAGCATTGAAAAAACTGTAAATTCTTTATCGTATAGTGATTCAACAAATGTTTCACCCTACGCTGTCGAGGCTATGCAATATGCAGTTGACAGAGGTATTATTACCGGCAAATCCGAAAAAACACTTAACCCGCATGATAATGCAACAAGAGCCGAAGCTGCAACAATTTTAATGAGATTTTTAGAGTACTATAAATAATCATAATCCTGTCAAATGGTGTTTTTCACTGCTGACAGGATTTTTGTTAATAAACTAGACAAATGAATAATATTACAAAATTGTAAATTTTTTAAAAATAGTATTTGTTTTGGTTGAATATTACCAATATTGTGTTATAATTATATATATGACAATTAATTAAGGAGCGTTTGGTATGCTGAAAAGGATTATAGGGTGCGTAAGGGAATATAAAAAAGAAACCCTGCTATCCCCCATTTTTATATCGCTTGAGGTTATAACCGAGTGCATTATGCCCTTTGTAACCGCGAAACTTATTACACAAATAGAAAACGGCTGTTCGCTTGGCGTAATTGCCAAATACGGCGGATTTTTGCTTATTATTGCATTCTCTGCATTGTTATTCGGGGTATTATCGGGCAGATATTCGGCAATAGCATCCTGCGGATTTGCAAAAAATTTACGCAAGGATTTATTTTATGCAGTACAGAATTATTCGTTTACAAATATTGATAATATTTCATCATCAAGCCTTGTAACAAGGCTTACTACCGATGTAACAAATGTACAGCACGCCTTTATGATGATAATAAGGGTGGCACTCAGAAGCCCGCTTATGCTTATAATATCGTTTACTATGTCTGTTTTTATAAACCCTAAAATGAGCCTTTTATTTGCAGTTGCAATACCTGTACTCGGCGCCGGACTTTTTGGCATTATGCGAGGGGCTATGCCTATATTTAAAAAGGTATTTAAAAAATACGATAAATTAAACAACTCCATCCAGGAAAACGTTTCGGGTATGAGGGTTGTAAAAGCCTATGTGCGTGAGGAATTTGAAACTGCAAAATTCAGCAAAGCTTCGCAGGACGTTCGTGACGATTTCACAAGAGCAGAAAAAATACTCGCATTAAACGGACCTTTAATGCAACTTATAATTCATACCATTATCACATTAATGTGCATAATCGGTGCAAAGCTTATTGTTAATACAAATGCGACCTCGCTTACAATAGGAGATTTGTCGTCGCTTTTAGTATACGGAGCGCAGATTTTTACAAGCCTTATGATGGTATCTATGATTTTTGTTATGATTTCTATGGCACTTGAATCATCAAAGCGAATAAATGAAGTGCTTGAGGAAAAAAGCACCATAACAAACCCTGAAAATCCGTTATTTGAGGTTTATGACGGCTCAATTGAATTTGACAATGTAAGCTTTAAATATTCAAAGGATTCTGAAAAATTTGCACTTAAAAATATAAATCTTAAAATAAACAGCGGTGAAACTGTTGGTATAATCGGCGGAACAGGAAGTGCAAAAACAACATTAATACAGCTTATATCAAGACTTTACGATGCAAATGAGGGTACGGTATATGTGGGCGGTAAAAATGTAAAGGATTATGATATAAAAACCTTAAGAGATAAGGTTTCGGTTGTACTTCAGAAAAACGTGCTGTTTTCGGGCACAATAAAGGAAAACCTGCGTTGGGGCGATAAAAACGCAACCGACGATCAGATACAAAATGTATGCAAGCTTGCGCAGGCAGATGAATTTATACAAGGTTTTCCCGATAAATACGACACCTATATAGAGCAAGGCGGCACTAATGTATCGGGTGGACAAAAGCAAAGACTTTGTATAGCAAGGGCTATGCTTAAAAAACCTAAAATTCTTATACTTGACGACTCAACAAGCGCAGTTGATACTAAAACCGATGCGCTTATACAAAAAGCTTTAAAAACAGAGCTTGCCGATACAACAAAAATTATAATTGCACAAAGAATTTCATCGGTGCAGGATGCCGATAAAATAATTGTTATGGAAAACGGTTCAATAGATGCAATCGGTACTCACGACGAGCTTTTAAAAACAAACAGCATCTATAACGAGGTATATACATCACAAAACAAGGCAGGTGAAAAAAATGAGTAAGCCTATGCACAAACCCAAATTCACCAAAGAGAGGGCAAGAAAAGGCACTTTGCCAAGGCTTTTAAAGCTTTTGTTTTCATATTACAAATGGTGGTTGCCTTTAATTGTTTTATGCATTGTGATAACAGCATTTTCATCTACTGCATCCAGCCTTTTTATGAATATATATATTACTCATATTGAGGAAGGCTTAAATGTTGGATGGGCCGGAGTATACAGCAAAATATTAAACACTACACTTGTACTTGTGCTTATTTATGCTATTGGAATTGTAACATCATTTACATTTAACAGGCTTATGGCAGTTATTACACAGGATTTCCTGCATAAAGTCAGAATAAAAATGTTTGAGGGTATGCAAAAACTGCCTGTTAAATATTTCGATATCCACACCCACGGCGATATTATGAGCCGCTATACAAACGATATTGATACTTTAAGGCAATTGGTATCGCAAAGCATACCTCAGATTATTAACGCAGTTATGGTCGTTGGCTTATTATTGGGATATATGTTCTATATGAATGTATGGATGACGCTTGTATCCTTTATAGGTGTCGGAGCAATGTTTGCGGCAACAAAAACTGTTGGCGGAAACAGTGCTAAGTATTTCTTTAAGCAACAAAATTCTTTAGGTAAAACCGAAGGCTTTATCGAGGAAATGATGGAAGGTCAAAAGGTTGTAAAGGTTTTTTGCCACGAGGAGGAAAACTGCAAGAAATTTGACGAATTGAACGAACAGCTTTGCAAGGATGCAACAAGTGCCAATATGTATGCTAATATTTTAATGCCTATTATGGGTAACATCGGTCATATACTTTATGTGCTTATGGCATTTGCAGGCGGACTTCTTATAGTATTAAATGTACCAAACCTTTCCTTTTCAGGTCAGGCAATGGGTATAGCGGTTGTTGTACCGTTTTTAAATATGACACGCCAGTTTACAATGAATATTAACGGCGTATCGCAACAGATTAACTCAATAGTAATGGCACTTGCAGGTGCGGACAGAATTTTCAGGGTTATGGATGAGGAGCCTGAAGAGGATAACGGCTATGTAACACTTGTAAATGCCAAAGATGAAAACGGCATACTTACAGAATGCAGGGAGCATACAGGTATCTGGGCTTGGCGACATCCTCACTCTGACGGTACTGTAACCTACACCAAGGTAGAAGGTGCTGTTACTATGCACGATGTGGACTTTGGATACAATGAAAATAAAATTGTACTTCACAATATAGACCTTTATGCAAACCCCGGTCAAAAAATTGCTTTTGTAGGCTCGACAGGCGCAGGAAAAACTACAATAACCAACCTTATTAACAGATTTTACGATATAGCCGACGGCAAAATAAGATACGATGGTATCAATATCAACAAAATTAAAAAGGCTGATTTAAGACGGTCGCTGGGCATAGTCCTGCAGGATACAAATTTATTTACAGGCACGGTTATGGAAAATATCCGATACGGTAATTTAGATGCTACAGATGAGGAATGTAAAAACGCCGCAAAGCTTGCAGGAGCTGACGATTTTATTACAAGACTTCCCAAAGGCTACAACACAATGCTCACATCAAACGGAGCAAATCTGTCGCAAGGTCAGCGCCAGCTTATATCAATTGCCAGAGCCGCAGTTGCCGACCCGCCTGTTATGATACTTGATGAGGCAACAAGCTCCATTGATACCAGAACAGAGGCGATAGTGCAAAAGGGTATGGATGCACTTATGAAAGGCAGAACTGTTTTTGTAATAGCGCACAGGCTCTCCACCGTACAAAACTCCAATGTTATTATGGTGCTTGAGCAAGGCAGAATAATTGAGCGCGGAACTCATGATGAGCTTATTGAACAAAAGGGCAAGTATTATCAGCTTTATACAGGTGCATTTGAATTAGAATAAAATAAAAAAAGCGTTTGTGTGCAAATTTACACACAGACGCTTTTGTTTTAAAATATTTTTGTAAGCTCATCATATATTATAATATGTTTGTCATCAAACTTACCCATCCAATGGCAATGGCCAGCAAACCAACGGGTAAACTCTACATTTTTATCTATGAACCTTGTGAGTTCACGAAGCGGATAGCATATTGGCTCATAGCCGGGGTATGGCTCGTATTTATGAGTTAATATATAATCAAATTTATAATTATGCTTTTTTAAATTTTCATAGGCAAGGGCAATTTCCTTATCCTCAGGCTCCTCACCAGGAAACCACAAGCCCATTTCTTTCCATTTTGAGGTGCTTTTGCAACCGCCGAACACAAAAAATGTTTTGCCGTCAATAGTATATGTATTGCCTCTTTTTAAATGGACTATATTATCACTTAAGCGGTGAACTTTTCCGCCCATCCATTCATCTTCGGGAAAGCTGTTTATATAACCGTAGTTTTCGTGATTACCGTCTAAAAATGCTATTCTTTTTTTGGCGGATAAAAACTTCTGGGTAAAATGTTTATTTTCATCAGTATCTTTAAACTCAAGCTCCATATCACCGAGTATTATAAGTAAATCATCGTCACCTGCTTTTTCAAGATACTCATTAAAACCCTTAAAATTAATATCGCCATGTAAATCGCTTACAAAATAAATCATAATTTTACTCCGTAATTATTTCAAATATACCGCTTTTTATTACCTCAACAAACTCATCGACGGTTTTTATTTCTTTTTCTGTTGAAATACCGCTGTTGCCAATATCCTCAAGGCGATGTGCATCCGAGCCTGCTGTAATAAATAGTCCGTTTTCATCTGCAAGTTTCTTTGCCTTGTCGTTATAATCGTTATGACGTGGATTTGAATTATATACCTCTATACCGTCAACATACTTTGTTGTAGGAAAACAGTATTCATCCCTGTATGGATGTGCCTGCACAACCAGAATGTTATTGGCTTTTGCAATTTCATAAAATTTATCTATACTTAGATTATATATTTCGGGGTGTTTATTTAAAAACTCCCTTGTGATGCCGTAAGCAAGATAATGATTATGGACATCATTTGAAAGAATTGTAAACTCAGCAGACAAAATTACATTTATACCGTATTCCTTTGCCGCCTCATAAGCTTTATAATATCCTGATAAAAATATTGTTATTTTATCCTCCCATGATATATCACCCAGACTTTCAAAGTATCTTTTTTCAAAGTGGTCAGAAATTATTATTGTTTTATATCCCTTTTCATAATACATTTTTACCATTTCGGGTGCTTTGAATTTTGAACAAGGGCTTATTTCTGCAACATGCAAATGTGTTTCTGTTTTGAACATTTGTATCCTCCATATTGACTGTTTTTGTATTTTGTGTTATTATACATTTATAAGCAAATACTGCTTATTACTGACTGCATCGTGCTTTAACACTTCTAAAGTCATCATACAATTCTATCATAAATTACAGAAAATTGCAATTGTTCATTTAGACTGTTGTATTGCATTTTTCTACCCGAAAAGAGGTTTTATATATGAATAAAAGTATTGACACAGCTGCAAATTACAGCGGTTTAAACGGAGATATACAGTACATAACCGCACTAACAGAAAAGGCACAGCCCAATACCGAATTTGAAGTACATACACATTATAACGAATTTGAAATTTATTATTTTTTAGAGGGCGATTTGTTTTTTGCTTTTGACGGCAAGCGTATAATGGTGGAAAAGGGTACTATGATTATTATAGCCAATTGTATGCTGCACAAGCCTATCATAAAAACCCAATGCCGATACTACCGAAAAAGAATACTTTTCAGCAAAAAAGTATTTACTCGAATAAACACTACTGATTTTGAGCTCTACAACAGCTTAAGAAAAAGAAAAATACTTGTTTTCGGTGCAAAAGAGGTTGAAGCACTTGGTCTTAATGTGCTTTTTGACGAGATTAGTGCATCTCTTGAAGCAGGTACGGCACACGATGAATTTTGTGCTCTTATTAGCTTATTTTCCCTGCTTATAAAAGCCGAAAAAAATACTGTAAAGCATTTTGAAAACAAGCTGTGCGTATACAGCAATAAAGCAGTTGACATTATACAGTTTATTGACGAGCATCTGGCTGAGGATTTAAATTACAGTACAATAGCAAAGAAATTTTATATTTCAGAAAAGAATTTATATAAATTCTTTAAAAAAGAAACAGGCTTTACCTTAAGCAACTATATTAATGAGCGCCGAATTATAAAAGCCCAATCGGAGCTAAATGCGGGCAACTCTGCAACCGAGGCTGCAGCAGCGGCAGGCTTTAAGGATTACTCGGTTTTTTACCGCAGCTTTTTGCGAAAGGTCGGCATAACCCCAACAGAATATATAAAGAATATAGACAGGCTGTGATGCAAACGCATCACAGTTTTTTTTATACATATTATTATTAATTGCAAATAGTACAACAAATATATTGCAATTTATCTTGCAATATAATATAATGGAGGTGAAATACATATATTGCAATACAAATTATAATTAGTGCATAAAATATATGTTCGGATGCGTGAATTTCACGCAAAAGCGCGCGCAAATTAATATTGTTGTTACACAAATTCAGTCAAAAAAAGCTATGCAGACAAAAATCTGCATAGCTTAAAAAATTATTTTACTAAATAATATTAGCCGTTAATTTTTGTAACAACGCCTGAACCAACTGTTCTGCCGCCTTCACGGATAGCGAAACGGAGACCTTCTTCAATAGCGATAGGAGTGATAAGCACAACTTCCATTGTTACATTATCACCAGGCATGCACATTTCTGTGCCTTCCGGTAATTTGATGACGCCTGTAACGTCTGTTGTTCTGAAGAAGAACTGTGGTCTGTAGTTGTTAAAGAATGGTGTATGACGGCCACCTTCCTCTTTAGTAAGAACGTAAACTTCGCCTACGAAAGATGTGTGTGGATTAATTGTACCCGGTTTAGCAAGAACCTGTCCTCTTTCGATTTCGTCACGAGCAACACCTCTTAAGAGTGCACCAACGTTAGCACCAGCCTGAGCATCGTCAAGCTGTTTTCTGAACATTTCAAGACCTGTGATTACAACTTTACGTGATTCGTCTGTAAGACCAACGATTTCAACTTCATCACCAACTTTTGCAACACCTCTTTCAACTCTACCTGTTGCAACAGTACCTCTACCTGAAATTGAGAATACATCCTCAACAGGCATAAGGAAAGGTTTGTCAGCATCTCTTTCAGGAGCTGGGATGTATGAATCAACAGCATCCATAAGCTCGTGGATACATGCATAAGCATCTGCACTTGCATCCTGTGAATCGCACTCAAGTACGCCAAGAGCTGTACCTTTAACGATTGGAATATCATCACCTGGGAACTCATACTCTGATAAAAGTTCTCTGATTTCCATTTCAACTAATTCGAGGAGCTCTTCGTCGTCTACCTGGTCAACTTTGTTCATGAATACAACAATGTAAGGAACGCCAACCTGACGAGCAAGAAGAATGTGCTCTCTTGTCTGAGGCATTGGGCCGTCAGCTGAAGAAACAACGAGGATAGCACCGTCCATCTGAGCAGCACCTGTGATCATGTTTTTAACATAGTCAGCATGTCCGGGGCAGTCAACGTGTGCATAGTGTCTTGTTTCTGTTTCATACTCAACGTGTGCTGTTGAGATTGTGATACCTCTTTCTCTCTCCTCCGGAGCTTTATCGATCATATCGTAAGCTTCGTACTGAGCTTTACCGCTTAATGCTAAAACCTTTGTGATAGCA
>JAZSPJ010000192.1:0-7268 GCA_045537365.1 Clostridia bacterium | reverse complement strand
TTGTGGGGTGCTTACCGGCGCACCCCACACCCCGCACTCTCCACCACGCTGCAATTTCTGCTAAAACTGTTCCGCAAATTTGCAAAATCGGGCAAGCTCTCGCTTCCTCGCTTTTGCATTTGCGTCATAAGTTTTTTAACGCAGAAATTTTGCTATGTGGATTTTTTTACGCTCGTAATTAGAGCTGGAATTAAACTAATATTATTGTCGTATTAAGTTTATGCGTTATCAGGTTTTATTTAATGCAAATATATGCCCGTGCGTAATATTCCGCATAGCAAGATTTTTGTTATAATACAAGTCTTGTTGTATTAGATTTGTTTTAAGATCCCTCGACTATGCTCGGGATGACGGTTCATGTATTGTAGGGGCGGGGTTCCATCCCCGCCTGCATATTCGGGAGGGGACAGAGCCCCTCCCCTACAATTGTTAATTAATTTGTGCATTGTAGGGTATGGCGCTTGCCGACATACCGTAAAGTCCTCTTTTGACAAGTAAACATTTTTCAAATACAATTATACATACTATTACAACAAAAATCAATACTTTTGTTTAAAATAAATCGGTTACATCAAGGCAAGTTTCGCTTTGTTTGTCAAACATAAATATTTTGCTTGAGAATTTATAAAAAAACGCAGTTTTTATTATCTTTTTAGCAGGCACATTATAATATACGGGCATAATTTTTGCTTTTAGTTCCTCATCCTTTAAAATTTCAAAGCATCTGTCCGAAAAACCTTTATCGGGCACAAAATCCATCCAGTAAGGGTGTGCGTGTGATTTTACATTTATAAGCCAGTCAAAGCTTATTGCATCTTTAAATTTATCGCCGATATATTTAAACTTTTCAAAAAGTATATCGTAAATCATAAATTTTGAAAGCGACACATTAAAGTAACCGCCGTCCTTAAAGCATTTTGCTATATCCCAAAACAGCTTATAGTAATCAAAATTATAATGCTCATAGAGTATTTCAAGAGTATTTTTAAAGCTTTGGCTGTTATAAATGCGGTCAAGTGCAAACTCAACATCTTTAAGCTCGCATAATGATGCAAAATCTATAAAATCATTTTTAATAATTTCATAAGGTGCACCCTCTTTAAAAAGCATACCGTAGGTATGTGCCATATCACGAAGCTTTGACCCTTTTAAAAGCTTCAAAAAACCAAGCTGAAGCACATCAGGCTTAAGGGAAATTACATCGTTAAAGCTCTTTTTAAAGCTGTTTAAATCCTCATAAGGCAAGCCTGCAATAAGGTCTAAATGTATATGAACATTACCGAAGCCAATAAGCTTTTTAACATTCTGACTGATTTTAATAAAGTCAGCAGGACGGCAAATAGCATCAAGAGTTTTCAAGTTTGTGCTTTGCACGCCTATTTCAAACTGCATAAGCCCTTCAGGTGCTGATTTTATAAGTTCTAAAATTTCATCATCTAAAATATCTGCCGAAATTTCAAAGTGAAATTTGGTGTTTTTCGAGTTTTGTATAATAAATTTTATAAGCTCATAGGTTCGCTTTTTATTAAAATTAAAGGTTCGGTCTATCATTTTCACAAGAGGTACATTATGGTTTATAAAAAACATAAAATCATCTTTTACAAGTTCCGTATCCTTAGCTCTCACCTTGTTATCGCTACCCGATAGACAGTACGCACATCTGAAAGGACAGCCCCTTGAGCTTTCATAGTATACAAGCCTTTTTGTCAAGGTGTCTATATCGTCTTTATAAGCAAGAGGCAATTGATTCAAATCCACATATTTGCCTGAAAATTCGTTTTTTATAATTTTATTTTGCTCTTTATATGTAACTGACGGTATATTTTTAAAATCCTTACCGCATAAAACATCATATACGGTGTATTCGCCCTCACCGCTTACAATAAAATCTATAAACGGATGTTTTTCAACTATTTCTGTACTGTCAAAGCTCACCTCAGGACCGCCCAAAAACACTATGATTTCCTTTTTGCCGGAAAATGCTTTTTTCAGTCCGTCGGCAAGCTCTAAAATGTAATCAACATTCCATAAATAACATGAAAAGCCGTAAATGTCCGCATCAAGCTCATATAATCCTGAAAGTGCGGTCAAAATACTGTCGTTTATGGTTGTTTCAAAAATATTTATATTCAGGCTTGGGTCTTGTGCATTGCAATACGCTTTTATGCTGCGTACAGCAAGATTGGTGTGGACATACTTACTGTTTACTGCGCACAAAACTGTTTTTAAGTTTTTTGTGATTTTCACGGGAATAATACCCCTCCTATTTTGCAAACTCAACCTTATCCGAAAATACATTTATAACTGTATCTATCAAGGTGTCTGAGGCTTTTTCCTGGTTGTGAATTATTATATGCTTCGGTGCAATATCCACAAGCACCGAAATTAAGCTGTCGTCACCGTCAAGGCTTGCCGTTTCGCAATCAAAAGGCAAGCCCGCAAGGGAGTTTAGTTTTTTATCAAGTATATCAAAGCCATTATCTGTAAATACAATATTTACAGTATCAAAACGGCTGTCGTGCATATTAACATAATATTTTAAAAGTCTGATATAGTCGTAATATTCCTGCTTTGCACGCAGGCTTTCACAGGAAAAATCTATAAGCGAATTTATATCGCACAATTCATCGCTAAGCTGAAATCTTACAAAGCTGTGCAGATTTACACCAAAATGTATTTTTTTGAGTTTTTCGTATATCTCCAAGCTGTCAAGTGCAGACAGCACATCACCGCATACTGTAATCCGTTCGTCGGGATTAAAGTACGGGTACATAAGGTTAAGCCGGTTTATAATATAAGTTTTATAAATCTTTTCCAATATAAAAACGCTTAAAATTCTATACGCCTTTTCGCATCGTTCCGTTATAATCAGCAATGGTGATTTTATACACAAAACATTTTCACTGTCAAGCATTTTTTCAAGCTCATTCAGCTCTTTTACATTGGCATAAATATGAAAGTGCAACCTATACACATCCCTTCCTTTTTTAGTATGTGTATATGGTATTTTATTATGCCAAAAACAATATTGTTCCAACATCTGTTAAAATATTATCGGAGCAAACTGTTTTTTTGCCGTATTTATTTGCAAAATCAAATATTTTAACATAATCGGGATGTTTTTTTATATCACCGCAAAAGTACAATTCGCTTTCTCTCAGCCCCGATGCACCGCCTATAAAACCGTAATTATAGCCGTCAAGCTGAACACCTAATGGCGAAATTTTAAGTACATCGATACCGTAAGGCAAAAGGGTTTTATATATACCTTCATCTGCAGTTATAACTGCATTGTCTGAAACAGGACAAATACTGCATTTTGCATAAGCCTGTTTTACATTTATTAAAGTTTTACCGCTTTTTTTAAGTAAGTTTTCAAGCACACTGTCGCATGCAGTGAAATTTCCGACTGCATATTCGCCGAAAACAGCAATGTTATATGCACAATCTGACGGGTATGTATAACCCAAGTGTTTTTCGCCCGATATAATTTTAATACCGCAAGCACAAAGCAATTTACTGTAATATTCAAAAAATTCCGGTGCGCAAACACACAAACGGTTATCTGAAAACACAATTTGCAAATCTGTGTGATACCTGACCCCGTTTTGCACACTTTTGCTCTCTGTGCCATATAATACATTATATCCCTTTCGGGAAAGCATTTTTATAAATTCATCCGGTGAGTTTTTTGCGACAAGTACATTCATAATCAACACCTGCAATTCCGAATGTATACATTCGTTTATATAGGGATTGCCGTACTGTATAAAAAACGCAGTACGGCAATCCCGCTTTTTTAATTATTTGTAAACTTAACAAGTAACGATATAAGCGCATCAACATCGCTTACTGAAATAGTTTCACTTGGGGTGTGTATGTGGCGGGTTGGTACAGATAAAGCACCCGTTACAGTTCCGCCTTTTGTAATATGCACTGCACCTGCATCGCAACCGCCAAAGGTTAGCACTTCATACTGGTACTTTATGCCATTTTCCTCGGCAGTATTTTTAAGCATATCGTTAATGGTTTTATGTGTAATAACAGAGTTATCCTTAAGCTTAATGCAAACACCCTCACCCATTTTAACAGCCATAGGGTTAGAATTCGGGGTGTCGCCTGTATCGGTAACATCAATAGCTATTGCAAGCTCAGGCTCTACATTATAAGCACTTGCTTTTGCGCCCCTTAGGCCTACCTCCTCCTGTGATGTAAATACAGCATAAACATCATATTTAGGGTTGTTTAACTCTTTAAATGCCTCTGTAAGCGCAAAAACACCAATCCTGTCGTCAAGTGCTTTTGATATTACGGTATTGTCGGTTGCAACAAGCTCGCCGCAAAATACAGCGGTATCACCCACAGAAATCAATTTTGATGCGCTGTCATAATCCTTTGCGCCAATATCTATATACATAGTGTTAATTTTTAAGCCTTTTGAAGCATCAGCCTTTTCCTCGACAGATACAACACCGATTGTGCCGTTTTTAAACATAACTCTTTGTCCGTTACAAACCTGAAGGTTAAGTCCGCCGATTGCACCAAAGCGCAAAAAGCCCTTTTTTTCGATATATGTTACAATTATTCCGATTTCGTCAAGATGTGCACAAAGCATCAGCTTTTTAGCACCGCTGATATTTGATTTTTTAAAAGCCGTTAAATTGCCGAGAGCGTCATAGGTAATACTGTCGGCATAAGGCTTAAGCTCGGCTTCAACTATTTTTGCAACATCCTCCTCGTTACCGGATGTGCCGAAAGCCGATGTTAATTTTTTCAGTAATTCGATGTTCATTTTAACCCTCCTTTAATGCATAAAAAAGTGCATTAATTGATAAACTTTTGAGTTCTTTCGACAAGCTCAGGATGACACACATTGTCATATTGAGCGCTGTAGGGGCGGATTTCCACATCCGCCCGTTATGGCGGTGTCGAAACATCTCATTGCGTTTTTGCGGGCAATTCATGAATTGCCCTACAATATGCCCCATCAATAATTGTGTATATTCTTAAGAACAATCCCGCCAAGCTCCATTGCCCCTTCGGTATCACAAATCCTGACCATACTCACAGGCGAATGAATATATCTTGCCGGTACAGAAATAACAGCAGTATGAGCACCGCCTGCAAGAGTTTGAACCGCTCCTGCATCGTTACCGCCGAAGGTGGTTTGCTTAAACTGATATTTTATATTATTTTTATCAGCAATATCGCAAATAAATTTATTTAAGCTTTTGTTGGAATAGGATGCCCTGTCCATAATTGAAATAGCAGGTCCGTCGCCCTGACGGGTGCAATATAAATGCTCCTCACATTCAGGTACATCAGATGCGGTTGTACATTCAAATATAAGCGCAACATCGGGTGAAATCCTGCGAGCCAGCACCGATGCGCCCCGAAGGCCTACTTCCTCCTGAACGGTGAAGCAAAAATAAATATCGTTTTCATAAGTGGTTTTTAAAAGCTCCATCAGTATTAAACATCCAAGCCTGTCGTCAAGGGCTTTTGCCTTAACAGCAGGGCTTTTTGAGCTTAAAACCCTCATACTTGAATTAAAGCAGACATAATCGCCGACAGATACATATTTTTGTGCATCAGCCTTGTCCTTTGCACCGATGTCGATATACATATCCTTAATTTTTATTACCGATGAGCGCTCGCTTGCACTTTGCAGATGCACCGCCTTAATGCCGAGCACACCGTTTATTTTATTTTCGCCGACATAAACCCTTTTTGCAAGCAGAATACGATCGTCAATACCGCCGACTTCCTCGAATTTCAAATAGCCGTCCTCAGTAATCCCCGTTACTATAAAGCCGACCTCATCGGTATGGGCACAAACCATAACAGTATTTTTACTTTCGCCCGTGCCTTTTTTAAAGGCGATTATATTGCCCATAGTATCAGTCTCTACACTTGTTACATAGGGTTTTATATAATTTATTATAAACTCACAAATACGCTCCTCGTCACCCGATACACCGCATATATCCGTAAGTTGTTTTAAAAGCTCTGTATTCATATTAAAACTCCTCCTGTGAGGTTAAGAGAGCACAAATTGCCTCAGCCAGTGTTTTTACATCCGTAAGCGATAATGTTTCTACGGGTGTATGCATATATTTAAGCGGGAGCGACAAAAGGATAGTAGGTATACCCTCTCTTGCGGTCTGGATAGCCCAAGCATCTGTACCCGTATCACCGCCTGCCGCCTCAATATTGTACGGTATATTTTTATTATCCAATGCATTTAAAAGTTTTTTAAAAAAGCCTTTGTGAATATTAGGACCTTTTGTTACAACAGCACCGCTTGAACATTTTACTGTACCAAGGCTTGGTGCATCGGGCGTTGTTCCGTGACACACATCAATTGCAATTGCATAATCAGGGTTAATATCGTAGGCGGTGGTTTTTGCACCTCTGAGTCCAACCTCCTCCTGAACATTCATTGTAAAATAAACATCAAAAGGCAGTTTGGTGTTTTTAAGCATATCAAGCACTAAAATCAGCACAGCACAGCTTGTTCTGTCGTCCTGCGCCTTTGTGGAAATGAAATCACTTTTCAGCTCAGTAAATTCATTATAAAATGTAACTGTATCGCCTATTGAAACTATTCTTTTAACCTCATCGGCATCAAGCCCTGTATCAATATAAAGCTTGTTCATGGCAAGTGCCTGATTCTTTTCGCCGTCTGTTAAAATATGAGGCGGTTTTGAGCCTATAATGCCAAAAATATCCTCTTTTCCGTGAACAACAACCTCAAGGCACGGAAGTATCCGTGCATCAATACCGCCGATTGATACAAATTTTAAAAATCCCTTATCGTCAATATCCGATACCATAAGCCCGATTTCGTCAATATGCGCCTCAATCATAATTTTCTTTGGGTTTTCTATGCCGAAATCGTTTCTTTTGAGAGCAGTTATACTGCCGAGTGTATTTATTTTAACTTCATTTGTATATTTTAAGAACATTTTTTCTGCAAATCGGGCATTATCCTGCTCATAGCCCGAAACACCGTTTAAATCCGAAAAGGATTTAATTAAATTTTTCAAATCACAATTGTTCATTTAACCGTCTCCCTGAAGTTTATTAACAATACTGATAAAGGTGTCGCCTCTTACCTCGAAGTTTTTAAACATATCAAAGCTTGCGGCGGCAGGGGAGAGGATGACCGTATCTCCCACTTCTGCAACAGCCTTTGCTTTTGACACTGCATCCCACATATCCGTTGCTTCAAGCACGGAGCCTTCGTATTTGCATTCTGATAATAA
>JAZSPJ010000051.1:0-4909 GCA_045537365.1 Clostridia bacterium | reverse complement strand
ATTCAATCCAAAATATAGTTATTGGTATAGTCACATATCGTTTTCTGATTTAACACAAAAAACTCCCTCGTTGTATGAGGGAGTTTTTTATTGAACATAAAAGTAAATAATCAACCTTATCTTTGAACTCTGCCGGAGCCGTTTCCGCCGGCAAGGGTTTCAACCTCATTTACACTTACAAGGTTAAAATCGTGTTCAATAGTATGCTTAAGACAAGATGCCGCAGCTGCAAATTCTATTGAATACTTGTCATCGTGTTTTGTTTCAAGTGCATATATTAAAGCACCGCCAAAGGAATCGCCCCCGCCTACACGGTCAACAATCTGAATATCATACTGGCGGGAAAATTCTGCTTTGTCTGTTTTGCTGTCGTAAAGCATACCTGCCCATGTATTTCTGCTTGCGGAAATGCTTCCTCTTAATGTAATTGCAACTTTTTTGAAATTAAAACGCTTTGTAAGCTCTCGTGCAACATCAATGTATGCATTGTAGTCAAGGCTTCCGCCGTCAATATCTGTATGTGCCGCATTGATGCCAAATACATCCGATGCATCCTGCTCATTTGCTATGCATAAATCAACATATTCCATAAGTCCGCTCATAACCTGATTTGCCTTTTCCTTTGACCAAAGCTTACTGCGGAAATTAAGGTCACAGCTTACAAATACCCCCATTTTCTTTGCAGTAATTAATGCATCCAGGCAAGCTTTTGCCATATTATCGCTGAGTGCAGGGGTAATTCCTGTAAAGTGAAACCATGTTGCACCTTTTAAGATTTTCTCCCAGTTGAATTCATTAGGATTTGCCTCTGCAATTGCAGAAAATGCGCGGTCATATATTACCTTTGAAGGTCTTTGTGACGAACCTTTTTCAAGATAAAATGTTCCAAGACGGGAACCGCCTCTTAAAATATCACTTGTGTCTACACCGTTTCTGCGCATTTCTCTAATAACAAAATCACCTATTTCATGGTTTGGCACTTTTGTCACAAATGATGCTTCAACACCGAAATTTGCAACCGATACGGCAACATTTGCCTCACCGCCTGCAAGGTTTACTTCAAATTTGTCTGCCTGAACTATTCGCAAAAATCCCTCCGGATTAAAGCGGAGCATAACCTCTCCGAATGTAACTACTTTACTCATTATTTTACTCCTTCCTTTATTGCATCTACATATTTTTTTGCAAGCTCTGTTATTGCATCAAAATTATTTTCGTCAAGTAATTTTTTGCTTACAATGTTTGTACCGATACCAAAGCCTACTGCGCCTGCTTTTAAATAATCTTTCATATTGTTTTCATCAATTCCGCCAACTGCAAGAAACTTGATGTTTGAAAGTGGTGCACTTATTGCTTTTATGTATGACGGACCAAGATTTGTTGCAGGAAACAGTTTAACAAAATCAGCTCCCCAACCCGTAGCCGATACTGCTTCCGATGGTGTCAGAGCCCCCGGCATCGATACCATGTTTAACCTGTGGCTTGCTTTAATAACCTTCTTATCTGTGTTTGGGGAAATTATAAATTGCCCACCGTTTTTCTTTGTGATTTTTACTTGTTCTTTTGTCATTACTGTTCCAGCACCGATATACATTCTGCCTTTAAAATTTCCAGCAAGCGTTTTAATCATTTTTCCTGTATCTTCATCAGATACACTTTTGTTTAAACTGAATGTAACCTCGATAAGTCTTATTCCGCCGTTAAAAAGGGCTTCTGCCAGTTTAATCAGCTTTTCCTCCGGCACGCCCCTTACAATTGCAATCAGCTTTTTTTCTTCAATTGTATTAATAATTTCTTGTTTTATGGTATTCATTTTTATCCCCCTTTTTTTAAATAGTATAGTAATTTAAAAGCAATGTAAATTGTAAAAATTGCAGATTATATTGCTTTTTTTGCATAAATCATGTATAATGATTGCAGGTGATAATAAAATGAATACTTTTGAAAAATATATAAACACAAAGAATATAAGCCTTAAATTTGCTAAAGGTGTAAGCAGTATGAAAGGAAGGGAATTTCATCCGTATAACGAAATAATTTATTTTTTTGGAGAAAGTGCATATTTGTTCTCTGAAACTGTAAGTACGGTAATTAAACCCAATACTCTTATTATTATTCCAAAGGAAACATACCATCAGTTAAATATTATAGGTAAAGAGGATGAGTATGAAAGATGCGTACTGCATTTTTATGATTTTCCTGAATTTGACGGACTTATAAAAAATACTGTGAAAGAGCTTTATATAACAGAAACAAACGACGGACTTGACTTTTTGTTTGATAAGCTCAAAAATATTGCTGATAAAAATGACGATGAAAGTATGGACGAAATATTAAAAGCTTTGCTTATTCTTGTACTTAATGAATTGAAAAGCGAAAATATAGTACATAAAAATGTTCCTGAGGTAAATTCAATAGTTCAAAAAAGTGTTTCATATATTGCAGAAAACATAGCCGGAGATTTATCAATAAGCCGTATATCAAAACACCTTAATATTTCCGAGTCACTTTTGTCACATCTTTTTAAGGACGAGATGAATATACCAATTCATAAATATATTTTAAAGAAAAGGCTGATTACTGCATTTGAAAAAATTTCATCAGGCTGTCCTGCTATGACTGCGGCGGCGGAGTGCGGTTTTTCCGAGTATTCAAATTTTTACAGACAATATAAAAAAGCCTTTGGTTTTTCACCGTCGGCAAAGGATTATACTTTATAACTGAAAAATGATACAAATTGCTTAAATAAAAGCTATAAGTTATTGAAATTTTTTATAATGTGTGGTATACTATAATAGATTTTTTGTGTACTTAGGCATGAAAAATTAAATTTTTAGTTCTAATTTAAATTAAGTTTACAATAAATAAATCCTAATTAAAAGAATAGTAAATGAGGTGTTATTAAATGTACTTAAAAGGTATTGAGGTACAAGGCTTCAAATCCTTTGCAGACAAAATAAATCTTGAATTTGGACAGGGTGTTACAACAATCGTTGGTCCTAACGGAAGCGGTAAAAGTAATGTATCCGATGCTATCCGTTGGGTGCTTGGCGAGCAAAGTGTAAAGTCACTCAGAGGCAGTAAGATGGAGGATGTTATTTTTGCAGGTACTCAAAAGCGTAGTCCTATGGGCTTTGCACAGGTATCTATTGTACTGGATAATAAGGATAAAATTTTTAATATTGATTACGACGAAGTAAAAGTAACCCGTAAACTGCACCGCAGCGGTGAGAGCGATTATTACATAAACAATAACCAGTGCAGACTTCGTGATATTCACGAGCTTTTTATGGATACAGGTATAGGCAGAGAGGGTTATTCTGTTATAGGTCAGGGTAAAATAGACGAGATTCTCTCTAACAAAGCCGAGGAACGCCGAAATATTTTCGAAGAAGCATCGGGTATAACCAAATTCAAATACCGCAGACTTGAGGCGGAGAAAAAGCTTATTCAGGCAGATGAGAATTTGGTAAGGATTAAAGATTTAATGTCCGCATTGGAGGAGCAGATAGGTCCGCTTGAAAATCAGTCTAAAAAAGCAAGAAAATACCTTGATTTAAGAGAGGTATTAAAAGGCCTTGATGTTAATATTTCTGTACGAAATATTGATAAACTCCGACAAAACCTTGAAGAAGGTCAAAAAAATTACACTATAGCATTTAATCACCTTAATGAGGAAAAAGTTAAAATAAGACGCACCGAAGAGGCTATTGAGGAAAAGAATAACGAAACCGAAAGGCTTAATTCATATATAAGCGAGCTTAAGGAAAAGGCTTTTAATATAGAAAAAAGCAGTTCTGATTTACTTGGCAAAATAGAAATTTTAAAAAATAATATTAATAATAACAACGAAAACATAAAACGCCGTGAAATTGAAATTGCAGAAACATGCAAAAAAACCGAGCTTATTAAAAGTGAGATTGTAAATACAAATAAAGAGATAGAGCAAAAGCAAAAATCTGCCCAAGAGCTTGAAAAAGGCTTTTCATCTTGTGATGAGCAGGTGGAAAAAATAATCCTTCAAATGGACGAGCTTTTTAACTTCACCGAGGGGCTTAAGGCAGAAAGTGTAAAGCTTCTTGAAACCATTTCATCGTCAAAGGCGCACATGTCAAGCCTTGATATGCTTCTTAAGAATTACGATGAACGCTCACTTGGCATTGAGGACGATATTAACGAAAAGAAAAAGCTTTTAGCCGAAACAAAGTCGGCAGTTGAAAATGACGAAAAGCTATATGATGATAACAAGAAAAAATCTCAAACAGCAGTTGCAGGGCTTGAAAAATTAAAAGCCGAGTATTTTTCACTTGTTGAGAAAAACGATAAGGCAAAAGCCGAGCAAAATGAACTTACAAATAAGTTGAATGAAAAAATATCCAAAAAGAAAATATTAGAAGAGCTTGAAAACGGCTATGAGGGTTATTCCAAGGGCGTAAAAAAAATAATTGCCGAGAATATGAAAGGTGTTCACTCTGTTGTTTCAAAGTTACTTGATGTTAACGAAACTTATGTAACCGCCGCAGAGGTTGCACTTGGAAATATGCTTCAAAACATTGTGTGTGATAATGAGGATGTTGCAAAAAAATGCATATCATATCTTAAAAGCAACAATCTTGGCAGAGCAACATTTTTGCCGCTTACAAGTGTTAAGGGCGAAAGAATGAAAAATCCGCCTGAAAAAAGCAAGGGCTATATAGGTCTTGCCTGTGATATTATCAGCTACGATAAAAAATACGAGGATATTTTTGTAAATCTTTTGGGAAAATGTGTAATTTGCGATACACTAGACAATGCTGTTAATATGGCAAAGTCAAACGGTTATAAATTTAAAATAGTAACACTTGACGGACAGCAGGTTAATCCGGGCGGTTCGCTTACAGGCGGAAGCAGAAGTCGGATCGTAGCCATG
>JAZSPJ010000117.1:0-14177 GCA_045537365.1 Clostridia bacterium | reverse complement strand
TTGTACTTGCGGGTATTGACCAAAACAGCCTTTTACAGGCTGTAGATACAGCAGTAAGCCTTAATAACGATGCACAGTACGGTATTCCTGTACCTGATTATGTTGAGGAAAATGTTTCTACTAAAGTTGTTAAGATTATCCAGAGTTATACGGGTGTTGTAAATAAAATGGTTTGGAGAAAAGATATATAAATAAATCACATAGTTAAAATGAAAAACAAACAAAAATTATTAATAGATTTACTTAAAACTGAATTAGGTAAATCTCAAATAATAAATAAAAAAATTAATAGCGAATACATAGAACCCATACTTGCATTTGCAGTAAAGCACTCAGTTGCCGCACTCGCACTTGACAGTATGCTTAATAACTCTCTTGTTGAGGATGAAAATATTGCAGATGAATGTAAGAATCTTTTACTTGAAATAGTTTTTCAGTATCAAAAACAGAGTGTGGAGCTTGCAAAAATTTGCAATTTATTTGAAAACAGTAAAATTGATTATATCATTCTAAAGGGGGAGGTTTTAAGAAGTATATATCCGGAGCCATATCTTCGTACAAGCTGTGATATAGATATTCTTGTTAAGCCTGATGATTTAGAAAGAGCGTTGTATACTCTTAAAAATAACGGTTACTGCTATGGCGCGAAGCACTCTCACGATGTTTCATTTTACAGTGAAAATGATGTGCATATTGAACTGCATTATGATACTATAGAAAAACATAATTCATTTGCCAATGTACATAATATTCTTACACATATTTGGGATTATGCGTTACCCGAAAATGGTGGCACGCATCAGTATGCACTTACAAATGAGATGTTTTACTTTTATTATGTTGCACACATGCTAAAGCACTTTACTATAGGCGGTTGCGGTATTAGAGCATTTGTTGACTTGTGGTATTTAAATAATAAGCTTACATATAACGAGGATATAAAGCAAAAGCTATTAAGCGATGGCGGAATTTTAAAATTTGAGCAGATCGCAAAAAAACTTACTAATATATGGTTTGATGATGACGAGCATAATGATATTACTTTAAAGCTTGAGGATTTTGTTTTTAAAGGCGGAGTATATGGCAATATTGAAAATCATTATGCTATACGTCTTGCAAAAAACAGCACTAATAAGGTATTGCTTTCAAGGATTTTTCTTAAGTATGATACTATAAAATTTCAGTATCCAATACTTCAGAAGCACAAGTGGCTTACACCTTTGTTTGAGGTAATAAGATGGTTCAGGCTTGTATTTAAAAAAACATCAAGAGAGCGTACAGTTCATCAACTTTATGTAAATAAAAATTTAAGCACAGACACTAAAAATGATGCGAAACTTTTGCTTGATTATTTTGAAATATAATACAAAATTTGAGGTAACAACATGAAAACAGTTATGGTAGTATTTGGTACAAGACCGGAGGCAATTAAAATGTGCCCGCTTGTAAACGAACTTAAAACAAGAGAAAATATTAATACGGTTGTATGCGTAACAGGTCAGCACCGCCAGATGCTTGACCAGGTTTTAGATGCATTTAAGGTAACTCCCGATTACGATTTGTCTATAATGAAGGACAAGCAGACACTCTTTGATATTACAACCAACATTTTAATGAAAATTAAAGAGGTATTGGAGGAGGTTAAGCCTGATGTAGTTCTTGTACACGGCGATACATCCACAACCTTTGTAACAGCCCTTGCGTGCTTTTATATGCAAATACCTGTTGGTCATGTTGAGGCAGGGCTCAGAACATATAACATATACAGCCCGTACCCGGAGGAATTTAACCGTCAGGCTGTTTCAATTGTTTCAAAATATAATTTTGCGCCTACCGAGCTTTCAAAAGAAAACCTTATCCGTGAAGGTAAGGATGAGAGCTCAATTTATATAACAGGAAATACTGCTATTGATGCGCTCAAAACAACTGTAAGGGATGATTATACCCATCCGGAGCTTGAATGGGCAAAGGATAGCCGTCTTATTATGATAACTGCTCACAGAAGGGAAAATCTTGGCGAGCCGATGCATAATATGTTCCGTGCAATCCGTAGGGTTATGGATGAAAATCCCGATGTTAAAGCAATTTATCCAATTCACATGAATCCTGTTGTGCGCAAAGCTGCCGATGAGGAGCTTGGCGATTGTGACAGAATTCATATTATCGAACCCCTTGAGGTTCTTGATTTCCACAACTTCCTTTCAAGAAGCTTTATGATACTTACTGATAGCGGCGGTATTCAGGAGGAAGCACCGTCACTTGGAAAGCCCGTACTTGTAATGCGTGATACCACCGAAAGACCTGAAGGTATCAAGGCAGGTACTTTAAAGCTTGTAGGTACTGATGAGGAAGTAATTTATCAGAACTTTAAGCTTTTGCTTGAGGACAAAAACGCTTATGATGCAATGTCAAAGGCGAGCAATCCGTACGGTGACGGCTTTGCTTGCAAAAGAATAGCAGATATTTTAGAAAAATAATTTTAAAAGATGCCTTTTGGGCATCTTTTTTTATGCAAAAATTACCGAAATAAAAATTTTTAAAAAAATTAATAATACTGTTGGGTGATTTTAATGAATTTTAAAACAATATGCTTTTTTATACTTGCAGTAATACTAATAATATCGGGTATTGTTACGGTTTATAACAGAAGTGCCCGAAATATAAGAAATCAGGGGACTTTTGTATATTTGGAATTTAAGGAGGCGGTGTGATTGAAAAGGGTAAACGAAAAGTCGTATAATCCAACTATAACTAAGGATGAATATTCCGAAATGGTAAAGAAAGCATCGCCGAACTCACCATTATTTATGGACTGTTTAAAGGCTTTTATAGTGGGCGGTTTAATCTGCGTAGTGGGTCAGCTTATAATGGAGCTTTGGCTCGCATTTGATTTAAAAAAGGACGATGCATCAATGCTTACAAGCTCCACAATGATATTTTTGGGAGCACTTCTTACAGGCTTAAATGTATACGATAATCTGGCACTTATAGGTAAGGCGGGTACACTTGTGCCTATAACGGGCTTTGCAAACAGTATTGTATCGCCTGCAATGGAATATAAAACCGAGGGTTATATTATGGGCGTTGGTATTAAAATGTTTACGATAGCAGGTCCTGTGCTTGTGTACGGTATTGTGTCGGCTGCAATTTACGGTATAATTTACAGTTTTATTGTTTAAAGGGGGAAAAGAATTATGGCACAAAAGCTTGGCAGACAAACAGTAATATTTACAAATCCGCCTTATGTTCAGGGGTATTTTTCGTCGGTTGGAAAGCTTGAAAACGAAGGACCGTTATCTGGGTGCTTTGATGCTGTGTATGATGACGAATTTATAGGCGCAAAAAGCTGGGAACAGGCAGAAAACCGTCTTATTAAAAATACCGTATCGGGTGCTATGACAAAGGCAGGTGTAACTCCCGACGAGGTAGATTATATTTTTACTGGTGACCTTTTAAATCAATGCACAGGCTCCAGCTTTGGCCTTGCAGATTTTGGCATACCGTTTTTTGGTCTTTACGGAGCATGCTCAACAATGGCAGAGAGTTTATCACTTGCATCAGTTATAATGGATGCAAACCTTGCAAATTATGTAATTGCGGCGACCTCAAGCCATTTTTGTTCCAGTGAAAAGCAATATAGATTTCCTCTTGAATATGGAGGAGTGCGTACCCCTACATCACAATGGACTGTAACCGGAAGCGGTGCGGTTGTACTTGGCAGAAACAAATCAAATGTAAAGGTTAGTGCAATTACAACAGGTAAGCTTATGCATCTTGGTGTTTGCGATGCAAATAATATGGGTGCGGCAATGGCGCCTGCGGCGGCTGATTGCATATATACACATTTTAAAGAAACTGGACTTGATACCGATTATTACGATTTAATAGTAACAGGCGATTTGTCATCTGTGGGAACGCAGCTTTTATACGAACTTCTCGGCAAAAAAGGCTTGAATATAACAGATAATCACAAGGATACAGGCATTATGATTTATGACAGCGAAACACAGGGTACAAACGCAGGCGGAAGCGGATGCGGATGTGTAGCATCGGTGCTGTGCGGACACTTTTTGCCAAAGCTTGGAAATAGTGAGCTTAGAAGAATACTTGTAATTGCGACAGGTGCTATGATGAGCCCTACAACTGCGCAGCTTGGCGAGCCTATATTGGGTATAGCACACGCTTGTGCAATTGAGAGTGAAAAGAATTAAGCGAGGTGATTTTTAATTGGACTGGATGAAGCTATTTAATACATTCTGGGTAGGGGGCTTTTTATGCCTTATTGCACAGGTGCTTATAGATAAAACAAAAATGACGCCTGCCCGAATAATGGTAAGCTATGTAGTGGCAGGAGTGGTACTGACAGCTCTTGGTATATACGATAAAATTGTGGATTATGCGGGATGTGGTGCAACAACACCGATTATAGGTTTTGGATATACACTTGCAAAAGGTGTGGTAAAAGCCGTAGGCGAAAAGGGGATACTTGGTGCATTGACAGGCGGTGTTACCGGGGCGGCGGCAGGTATAACTGCTGCTGTAGTATTTGGTTTTGTCTTTGCACTTTTCTGCAAGGCAAAGGGTAAAAAGCCCACGAATAAAAGCGGAACATAAAAATTTGGGGATGTTTTTAACATCCCCAAATTTTAATTAAATTTAAAAATAGTTTTTGTTTTGTATTCCTGGCCTTGCTTTAATACAGGAGACGGGAAATGCGGATAATTTATAGCATTTGGAAAGCCTTGTGTTTCAAGGCAGAAGCCTGCGTGCTTTTCATAGGCATAACCATCCTTGCCGGGTCTTGAGCCATCTAAAAAGTTTGATGTATATATTTGAACGCCTATATTGTCCGTAAATCCTTCAAGCTTTATGCAGGTTTTATCGCCGGTTGCCTCGCAGAATTTTCGCATACCTTTACCGTTTATAATAAAATTATGGTCAATGCCTCCGCCTACAATCACTATTTGCTCATGGTCTGAATGCAGAGCATCATTAAATGTTTTTTCACTTGTAAAATCAAAAGGTGTATCTTTTACAGAAAGTATTTCGCCGTTAGGAAAACAATCGGCACAGTTTGGGGTATAAAAGTCGCAGTTAAGCATTACTTTATGACCGTAAATGTTGCCTGATGCGTGACCGTTTAAGTTAAAATATGAATGGTTTGTCATATTTACAATTGTATCCTTGTCGCATGCTGCATAATATGATATTTCAAGTGAGTTATCGCATTTTAGTGTATATGTAACCTCAACCTTTAAATTGCCCGGATAGTTTTCTTCCATATCAGGACTGAAAAGCGAAAGTTTTAATTTTGGTTCGCTTTCATCTGCAATTTCATAATTCCACACCTTGGCATTAAAGCCAACCTTTCCGCCGTGAAGGCTTGCAGTGCCATTGTTTATATAAAGATTATATTCTGTTCCGTTTAATGTGTATCTGCCCTCTGCAATCCTGTTTGAATTTCTGCCGATAAGTGCGCCTAAATATCCGTCGTTATCGATATATTCCTCTAAAGTATCACGGCCTAAAACAACATCAATGCCTTTATATTCAAGACTTCTTATAATACCGCCGTAGGTTAAAAACTCTGCTTTTAAATTATTGTTTTCAAGTGCTATAAGGTGTACATCTCTTCCGTCTGAAACACCGAAATTTTTAATATTAACCGACATAATCCTGCTCCTTTATGTATATTTATCAATTATAACTAATTATACTATAAAATAATATTAAAATCAATACTTGAAATCATATAATATATTGTGCTATAATATTACTTGGTTAATTATGTAATTCTAGGATGGTGCAGTCGCAATGCGTACAGTTAACGGCTTAAATATAAATTATTTTGAAAAAGGAGAGGGCGAGCTTTGCGTGCTTTTGCATGGATGGGGCTCAAACATCAGTCTTTTTGAAAGTATGACAGATAATGTGCTTTCAAAAAAATTTAAAGTAGTAGCTATGGATTTACCTGGCTTTGGCGGAAGTGATGAGCCAAATACTCCATGGAGTGTAGATGAATATGCTGACTTTGTACTTGAATTTTTAAAGGCATATAACCCCAAAAAAGTAAGCTTTGTATGTCATTCTTACGGATGCAGAATAATACTTAAACTTATGGCAAAACAAAACCTCCCGTTTGATGTAGAAAAAATCGTTATAACAGGTGGGGCAGGAGTTTTGCATAAAAAGTCCTTTAAACAGAATGCTAAAATTAAAGTGTTTAAACTTTCTAAAAAGATTTTGAGTTTTTCCGTTGTTAAAAAGATGTTTCCTGATGCACTTGAAAAACTAAAAAATAAAAACGGTTCTTCCGATTATAAAAATGCATCTCCTCTTATGCGCAGGGCTCTTGTAATGGCGGTTAATGAGGATTTAACACATTTGTTTGGTAATTTAAAATGCCCTGTATGGCTTGCATGGGGAAAGCTTGACACTGCGACACCTGTTTGTGATGCATATCTTATGAATGAAAAAATGCCGGACTCTTATGTGACGGTGTTTGAAAACAGCGGTCACTATGCATATCTTGATGAAATGTTTGAATTTAACCGTGAGTTAAAAAAATTTTTTGAAATATAGAAAGGCAAAATATTTATGTCATCACTTAATATATTAAAAATTGCAAATGTTGTTGTACTTTTGGCACTTTATTTTGTGTCCGCATTAAAATTTGTACACTTTTTTCAGCTTAATTCATACCAGTTTAAATCACATTTTTTGTGGATGAAGCGAAATGTAAAAAAACAAATTGCAAATATTGTAAGCGGTTTGATTATTTTGGTTTTATTAAGTCAAAAAAGCATTTTGTTTTATTTGTTGGCATTAATTTCAGGACTTATTTCCTTTTACTATATTAAGCCTCAAAAAGCAAAGAAACCGCTTGTATATACAATGCGTATAAAAAGGTTTTTAACAGTACATACCTTGTTGTTTGCTGTAGCACTATTAATAGGTGCAGCATTTAATAATGTATTGGTATTTTCAACATTTATGTATATGTTAAGCCCGTTTGTTATAGTTGTAACAGCTCTTATATGCGCACCTATTGAAACCGGCGTTAAAAACCATTATATAAACGATGCAAAAAAAATCCTTGCATCAGCCCAGAACCTTAAAATAATCGGTATTACAGGCAGTTATGGCAAAACAAGCCTTAAATATTATTTAAGCAGCTTGTTAAAGGCAAAGTATAATGTTCTTATGACACCTGAGAGCTTTAATACACCGATGGGTGTAGTGCGTACAATCAGAGAGAATCTGAATGCTTCACACGAGTATTTTGTGTGCGAAATGGGTGCACGCCATGTAGGAGATATTAAGGAAATCTGTGATATTGTACACCCTGAAAACGGTGTTATAACAAGCATAGGTCCTCAACATCTTGAAACCTTTAAAACACTTGATAATATTATAAAAACAAAGTTTGAGCTGGCAGACAGTGTAAACGGCAGGGGATATTTGTTTTTAAATACTGAAAACGAAAATGTTGAAAAATCAACCGATGGTTATAATTATATAAGCTACTCAATTACAAAGGACAGTGATTATAAAGCCTTTAATATCAAAGCAGATGATAAAGGCACAAGCTTTGATGTATTAGCTCCAAACGGAGATGCTTGTACTTTTGTTACACAATTGGTAGGTGAACATAATGTGCTTAATGTACTCGGTGCAATAGCTATTGCAAACACCTTCGGCATTGAGCTTGAAAGCCTTAAAATTCCTGTAAAAAAGCTTAAAAGCGTACCGCATAGGCTGGAACTTAAGGATATGGGTACACACTGTATTATTGACGATGCGTACAATTCAAATCCGTCGGGAAGTAAAGCCGCTCTTGATGCACTATCGCTTTTTGACGGCTTTAAAATAATAGTAACCCCCGGTATGGTTGAGCTTGGCGATAAAATGGAGGAGCTTAACAGCATATTAGGAGAACAGTGCGCTAAAGTATGCGACTATGTTGTTTTAGTTGGTGAAGCACAGGCAAGAGATATTTTAAAAGGTCTTAAAGAGCAGGGTTACCCTGAGGATAAAATATATGTAGCAAAAAATGTTACCGATGGTATTAATAAAGCATATAGTTTAGATTCAGGCAAGCTTAAAAAATATATTTTGCTTGAAAACGATTTAACAGACAATTATTTATCTTAAACGGAGGGACATTGAGATATGAAAATTAAAGTGGCTGTAATGTTCGGCGGAAAGAGTACCGAGCACGATATATCCATAATTTCGGCTGTGCAGGCTATGAATAATATGGATAAATCAAAGTACGAAATTATACCTGTATATATTACTAAAAACAACGAGTTTTACACCGGCGATGATGCCATGAAAATTGAAAGCTTTACAAATATTAAAAATTTTCTTTCAAAGTGCGAGCGCGTAACCTTTGTGAATGAGGGCTCGAAGCTTAAGCTTGTCAGATTAAAAAACAAACTGTTTTCAAAGGCAGAAATCAGCGATATTGATGTTGTATTTCCAGTTGTACACGGCACAAATGTCGAGGATGGCACTTTGCAGGGGTACATATCAATGCTTAATGTGCCTTATGTTGGTTGTGATGTTACAGCATCAGCAGTAGGTATGGATAAATATGTTATGAAAACTGTGTTGAAAGAAAATAACATACCGGTGCTGGATTGCCTTCGATTTGGTGCAAAACAGTATTACGATAATTCTGACAGTGTATGCGATGAAATTATTTTAAAGCTTGGTTTCCCTGTAATAGTTAAGCCTGTAAATCTTGGTTCAAGTATTGGTATTTCGGTTGCAAAGGATGAAAATGCTCTTATAAAATCCCTTGAAACTGCGTTTTCTTATGCCGATAAAATCTTGGTAGAGCGCGCAATTACAAACTTAAAAGAGATTAACTGTGCTGTTTTGGGCGATAGTGACGATGCAATGGCATCAGAATGTGAAGAACCGGTATCGCAGGCAGAGGATATTTTAAGCTTTGAGGATAAATATATGTCGGGCGGTAAGGGCAAAACAGGTAGTACAAAGAGCAGTGGAATGGCAAGCCTTAAACGAAAAATTCCTGCTGATATTACACCCCAGATGCGCGATACCATACGTAAAATGGCTGTGGATGCATTTAAATGCCTTGGATGTAACGGTGTTACAAGAATTGACTTTATGATAGACGGTGACGAAAACAAGGTTTATTTAAATGAAGTTAATACAATCCCAGGTTCGCTTTCATTCTATTTATGGGAGCCGATTGGCATACCTTATGCAAAGCTTATAGATAACCTTATAAACCTTGCATTTAAACGCCATAGAGAGCAGTCTGAGCTTACCTTTACATTTGATTCAAATGTACTTGAAGGAATTAAGCTCGGCGGTGGAACCAAGGGGTCAAAAAACTGATTTTTAAAAAGGTGCAGAAATGGCACCTTTTTTATTAATGTCTTTAGATAGTTGAGAATGCAAACATTTGAAACAATAACCCACCTGCATAGTCAGTATTTCAGCTTATCTCAGCTTTGCCCGGTTATGCACAATCAACAGAGAGATACACAGTTGTATCGGGCGACAGCATGTGAAAAATTGCTGTCAGATTTGAGGTAGGCTTGAGCGAGATTAAAAGTGCAAATCCGCAAATTACAAATCCTGACCTTTATTGATATAATAACATTTATAAAAATTCATTGCATCGTACCTAAAGGTACGATGTATAATATAAAATGTTGGTTAACTTTTAATTTAATATTGCGGAAGGATGAGTTATATTTATGAGAAAAATTTTGGCAGTTATATTGTTAGCTGTTTTTGTATTTGGTTTATCAACACCTGCCTTAGCAAGTGATACATCACAAGGCACAAAAGGGTTTTCAATGGTTATGGCAGTAAATAATGAAACCGCTATTGTAAACGGTGTTGAGTCATCAATAACTGCTCCTATAATGGTGCTTGATAAAACTTATGTGGATTTATATAAAATAGCACCGCTTATGGGTTTGTCAGTACAATGGGTTGAGGATTATATTGGTTATTTTAAAGCTTTGGCAAACGATAAATTTATTAATTTTAAACTGATATATCAATGGAACGATTTAATAAATCAAAAACATAAATTTTTTGTAAAGGATACAAAAATATTTGTTTCTTTGCGTGAGCTCTGCGAGCTTGCTGGTTGTAGTATTACATATAACGATGGCTTTATTACAGTTGGTAATCAATATGAATTTAATCGTGAAATATTTGGAGATATAAATACATACGGTTTTGATGCGTATATAAAGTCTGCATATCCTTTAAAAAATGAATATGTTGTTTATCCGTATCAGAAATATAGTTATGAAAATATGATGGACGATGCTAAAAAGCTTGAGCATATATATCCCGACCTTGTAAAAACATCGTCAATAGGTAAATCTGTCGAAGGCAGAGATTTATTATTGATAGAATTTGGAAAAGGCACAAATAAAATTTTTGTATGCGGTACACATCACGCAAGAGAATATATTGCAACTACATATCTTATGTACGCACTCGACAGATATGCCTATGCATACAGAAACGGGAGTATGTGGGGACGATACAGTCCGAAAGATATTTTGGATAATATAACATTTTGTATTGTACCTATGGTAAATCCCGATGGTGTGAACCTTGTACAAAATGGAATAAATGCTACTAAAAATCCCACAGAGATTGCGTCTATGGGCATATATGAGGGTAAAATTTACGGTTATTCTGCGTGGAAAGCAAATGTTCACGGTGTAGATTTGAATTGGAATTATGATAAAGACTGGTCTTTGGAAAAGAATAAAAATGAGAGAGGTTCATCCGGTTTTAATGGCGATAGTCCTAATACCGAGCCGGAAACAATAGCTGTTTCAAAGTATGTTGATAATAATGTATTTGATGCTTATATGTCGTTCCATACACAGGGAGAGGTTTTTTATTGGGCTGAAAATGATGAGAGTCCAACGTATATAAACGAGGCAATTAAAAGAGATACAGGCTTTGATGAATATAAGGAAAGTGCGACAGGCGTTGGAGGGTCATTTTTTGATTATGTGTATCGAAAATACAATAAACCTACAATAACCGTTGAGCTGTGTCCTTATGTTGGTAATTACCCTTACCCCGATAAAAAATTTGATACCGCATGGACACCTGCAAAAAATGTAATGCTTATTGTAGGTAACGAAATATTATATAATAAACTTATGAAAAATTAAACTATGGAGATGCTTTTATGAAAAAAATTTTGGCAATAATATTGATATGTGTTGTATTTATTACATCTTTAACATTTATAGGTGCAAGCTGCGAGGAATCAGATGTTCAAAACAGCTATGCAATTGAACTGAACGGCGAGGCAACAGATTATACATTTGTTATTTGCAATGATACACATTATGTACCATTGAGAGGTATTTTTGAAAAATTAGGTGCATCTGTATTTTACAGAGACCGTGACCGTCAGATTATTGCATTATCCCGTGATGGAGATATAATAAGCCACATTGTAGGTGATAATAAAATATTGGTTAATGGAGAAATAAAAACTTTTGAAATTACGTCTGTTTTAGAAAATGGCATCACATATATACCAATAGATATGGTGTCGGTCGCTTTTTGTCCTGATGGAATTTCGTATGATAATGAGAAATTAAACATACAAAAATATTTTTTTAATACGGATTATCATAAAGTTATAAAAGATGTATTGGATGTTAGCAAAAACAGCAATTTTTATCCTGAAAGATTTCAAAGATACATAAATTATCATGTTAAAATGCCAAATTACAGTATTGAGGATGTTATTTTCAGAGTGAATTTGGGCTTTGACTATTCTTTTTACGAAAATATAACTACGATTGAACAGCCTTATGAGCTTTTGGTCTTGGTTAACAAATATAACAAACTGCCGTCAAATTTTACCCAGTATAACCTTGTTAATATGGGTAGGGAATATACGGTAAATGACGGAAAACAGTATTTGCTTGCAAATGTTGCTTATGAGCAATATAAAGAAATGGCAGATGCTGCAAAAAAAGAGGGACTTAATATGAGAGTTCTTTCTGCATACAGAACAGAGAGCTATCAGGGAGGCCTATACAATAATAAAATAAGGACAAACGGTAAAGTTTATGCAGATAATTATTCGGCAAGACCGGGTCACTCTGAGCATCAAACAGGATTGGCTGTAGATATAAGTACTACAAAAACCACATTTGAATACACGGCTGAATTTAAGTGGCTTCAAAAGCATGCACATGAGTACGGATATATTTTGCGATATCCTAAAGGCAAAGAGTGGATAACTGGTTATTCCTATGAGCCTTGGCATTATCGTTATGTTGGCACTGATGCCGCAAAGATAATTTATGAAGAAGGCATAACCTATGAGGAATATTATGCTAAGTATATATCCCAAAATGAATTCAGATAGATGATGAATAAAAATCCTATGGCTGATAAGTCACAGGATAAGAAAGACAATAATTATTTTTCACACAACAGTCCCGTTTACGGAACTCCTTTTAATATGATAAAAAACTTTGGCATATCGTATATAACAAATATTTTAGTGTTAAAAGTACCAAATAATTATGTTTTGCAAGCGTATTGATATTTCAGTATGCTTGCAATTTTGATTTTATAGAAAAGGTGTCCGAAATCATTTTTCCAATTTATTTTGTGTTGATTAATTCATATTTTTGTGTTAAAATATTATTTAATGTGTGCAATAAACTATATACATAAAAGAAAGATTGGATTTACTTATGAAAACTAATACATTAACTAAAGATTTTACTAATGGGAGAATATCAAGGCAACTTTTTTCGCTTATGATACCATTTATGCTTTCAAATGCTTTGCAGGTTATTTATTCGACTATTGATATGATTATAGTTGGCAAATATGTTGGTACGGCAGGACTTTCTGCAGTATCACAGTCAAGCTCAATACTTAACTTTGCAACCATGGTATGCCTTGGCTTTGCAAACGGCGGTCAGGTTTTAATTGCGCAGGCGATAGGGGCAGATAAGAAAAGGGAAACTAATAATATTATAGGTACATTGTTTACGGTAATACTTGCAATGGGTTTGATTTTTTCGGTAATTATTATATCGTCAAAGGACATTATAATCAAAGTTATGAATATTCCGTCAGAGTCGGTTTCTATGTCAAACGATTATTTGATTATCTGCGGTATGGGTATGGTTTTTACTGCAGGATATAATATGGTATCGGCTATACTTCGCGGTATGGGCGATTCAAAAAGACCGCTGCTGTTTATTGCAATTGCATCAGTTGTTAACCTTGTGCTTGATATATTGTTTACAGGTATATGGGGTTGGGGCGTTGCAGGCGCGGCTTGGGCAACTATAATAGGTCAGGCAGTATCTTTTATTTTTTCAATAATTTATCTATATAGGAGCAGAGAGGCTTTTGGTTTTGATTTTAAGCTTTCAAGCTTTAAGCCTGTTGCAAAATATGTAAAAATGATTTTAAATCTTGGCACACCAATGGCAATTCAGTCGGGTTTTATAAATGTTTCCATGTTGTATGTAAATTCAATGATAAACTCGCTGGGTGTTGTTGAATCGGCAACTTTTGGAGTCGGCGTAAGAATTGACGATATTATGAATAAAATATCAATGGGTATTCAGTATGCTGCACTTCCTATGATAAGCCAGAATATCGCTGCGAAAAAATTAAAGCGTGCTCAGAAGGTTGTTCATTGGGCTTGGATTTTTTCGGCAATATTTACCGTATTTTTCCTGACTATGTACCTGTGTTTTGGAAGGGAACTTTTTATGCTGTTCTCAGATGATGTAAAAGTTCATGCACTTTCCGGAACTTTTATTAAGGCAATTGTATGGATGTTTATTCCTTTTGCAATAATGCGAGGTACAGGTGCATTTGTTCAGGGTATAGGCAATGTAAAGTTCGGTATGGTGCTTTCAATTCTCGACGGTGTGGCGCTTCGTATTGGTTTTAGCTGGCTTTTTGGCATATATTTAAATTATGGCTTTTTCGGTTTCGTACTTGGCTACGCACTTGCACCTTATGGATATGCAATACCGTCGCTTATATACTTTTTAAGCGGAATATGGAAAAAGCGCAAAATCCTTGCGGATGATATATAGAAATTTTTAAATAACTTTTACATAAAAAAGCACTTGACTATTTTAAATAATCAAGTGCTT
>JAZSPJ010000112.1:0-2367 GCA_045537365.1 Clostridia bacterium | reverse complement strand
CCTCCGACTTAATCCACAGTTTTACCGCTGCCGGAAAGTGTAAGGATTTTATAATTATCGTATTCCCATTTTACATTTCCGCCGCAGATACCCTCTGCTTCCACTACACGGGGTGCTGAGCCTATACTTTCAAATGTAATAAAATTGTCATTTGCGTATTCCTCGGCATAAGAGCCTGTATAGACTTTTAACACAAAGCCCGATGCTCCTGTTGAAAAAGCATAACTTCCAATGCTTGTTACATTATAATGCACGGTTATTTGTTTAAGCTTTTTACATTTATAAAATGCCTCACTGCCTATTGTGGTAACAGATTCCGGAATTATAATTTCAATAAGCGCTGAGCATTCGCAAAAAGCCTGGTTTTCTATTGTTTTTAATGAATCGGGAAGTGTTATTGTTGTAAGCTTCCAACAATTTTTAAAAGCGCAACGGTCTATTGAAGCTACGGTATCCGCTAAAGTAACATCGGTAAGGGATGTACACTCATAAAAGGCATAATTACCTATATTTGTAATACCTTCACCAACTGCAACGCTCTTTACAGAGCTGCGGATATCGTACCAGGGCGCAGGTGAGCTGTCATAATCATAATCGGGCATTGTGCCTGTGCCTGCGATTGTAAGCAAGCCGTCTGTATCAAGCGACCAGCCGACGGTATCGGTAAGTTTACCGCTTGTAATTATTCCCTCCGCAAGCTCGCCAAGGGATATAAACTCATAGCCCTTTCTAACGGCAAATTTCTGTGCGGCGGTATTGTCGTAGCCTTTTACGGTTGACACCATATAACTGCCGTCAAATATCCAATCGGATACATAATTTACAGTTGATGGAATTTGAATATCGGTTAATATATCGCACTCATTAAAACAATTTTCGTTAATATCTGTAACACCCGCGCCAATTATTACATGGCGTATAAAAAGCTTATATTCCTCCCAGGGGGAATCCTGATAGGCAATATATCCCATAGAGCCAACGCCGTTTATGTAAAGTTCGCCAAGTGTATTAAGCGACCAGCTTAAATTATAGAAATCGCCAAAATAACCGTCTGCATATATTTCATTCGGTGCATCGCCAAGTGATATAAATGTATAACCGAAATCACCTGCTGTCCACTGGGAAACAGAGCCTGTATAGCCCTTAACAGTAAGCTCCATAGGGCACATAAAAAATACATCTGCTCCAATATTTAATACTGATGATGCAATTTCTACTGTTTCAAGATTTTTGCAATAACAAAACGCTTCATCAACAATTGTTTCTATGCCCTCGCCAACAACAACGTTTTTAATACTGTCGCTGTATTCAAGCCAGGGCAGGTCCGTATCATCAACGCTCATAAAGCCTGTGCCCGAAAATGTAAGAAGTCCGTTCTCATCAAGACTCCATACAATATCCTCGCCTGCAACGCCCGATGCAACCATTCCTGTATCACTTAACAGGGCAGGTGTATACACCTTTGCAGATGCGCCGATCGTTACCAGCGCAAAGCAGGACACAAGTATACAAATTGTTAATAATAAGCTCAATACTTTTTTTGTCATAATAGTCCTCCAAAAAAATATATTTCCATAAAAATACATAATAAATTATAGTACAAATCAAGCTCTATGTCAATAAAATAGCATAAAAAAACTCCCGGTCTGGGAGTTTTTTTATTTATTCAGACACAACATAAATACCGTTTTCATTACAGTCAATTTTAACGATTGATTTCTCCTTAATACTGCCGTTTAAAATTTCGTCGGCAAGCAAATCCTCTACCTCGGACTGTATTGCACGCCTTAACGGTCTTGCACCGTAAACATCGTCAAAGCCTGCATCTGCAAGGCGCTCGATTGCCGCATCGGTAAATTCAAGTGTGTAACCATTGTTTTTCATACGCTCTGTTAGTGATTTAAGCATAACTGAGCATATTTCAAGTATCTCACTTTTTGTAAGCTTGTGAAATACAATAGTTTCATCAATACGGTTTAAAAGCTCAGGGCGGAACACCTTTTTAAGCTCGTCTATTACCTGATTTTTTATTACATTATAATCCTTATCAGAATCGTCGTCACCACCGCCAAAGCCAAGTGATTTGCTCTTTTGTGTTATAAGCCTTGCACCGATATTGCTGGTCATTATGATAACTGTATTTTTAAAATCAACAGTTCTGCCCTGCGAGTCGGTTAAAATACCGTCTTCGAGTATCTGCAAAAGAATGTTGAATACATCAGGATGTGCTTTTTCTATCTCATCAAAAAGTACTACGGAATAGGGCTTTCTTCGTACTTTTTCGGTAAGCTGACCGCCCTCGTCATAGCCGACATACCCCGGCGGTGAGCCAACTAAGCGGGATACTGTGTGCTTTTCCATATACTC
>JAZSPJ010000085.1:0-3713 GCA_045537365.1 Clostridia bacterium | reverse complement strand
AAGCTCCTTTTCCCAGGTGCGCTTACCGTCGAGTATATCTCCAAAACGCTGAACAAGTATATGACCTGCTCCAAGCATATTAGAAAGCTCACCCACTTTTTGAGCATAAGCTATGGGTTGGTTAAACGGAACACTGAAATTATGTGAGCACAAAATTGCAAGGTTGGTGTTATCGGATTTGAGTTCTTTATAAGAATGACCGTTTACAACTGCAAGATTATGGTCATAATTTTCCTGGCTTACAAATCCGCCCGGATTCTGGCAGAATGTTCTAACCTTATTTTTAAAGGGTTGCGGATAGCCGATAAGCTTAGATTCATAAAGAACCTCGTTTACCCGCTCCATAACCTCGTTTCTTACCTCAACACGCACACCTATATCAACTGTGCCGGGCTCATGAGCAATATCATGCTCTGCACAGATGCTCTCAAGCCACTCTGCTCCCCTTCTGCCGGTTGCAACTACAACATGGTTTGCAAAAATATTAATATTTACTTTGCCATCAGTTATGTTTGCACCCTTACATTTTTTATCATCAAGTATAAGGTCGGTACACTCATAGCCAAAATACATTTCAACGCCTTTATCCTGCAAATATTTTTCTATTGCATAATAAATATCCTGCGCTTTTTCGGTGCCAAGATGCCTTATTGGGCAATCAACAAGCTTTAAGCCTGCTGAAATGGCATCCTTTCGTATTTTTTTTACTTCCTCTGAATTGTTTATACCTTCAATATGCTCATCCGCACCGAAGTCTAAGTATATTTTGTCTGCATAATTAATTGTTTCCTGTGCAAGATTCTCTCCTATTAATTTTGGTAAATCTCCGCCAACATCCGAGCTTAAGGAAAGCTTTCCATCTGAAAAAGCACCTGCGCCGGAAAAGCCTGTTGTAATATGGCAGTATGGCTTACAGTTCACACACTTTTGTGTTTTGCTTTTAGGACAACTCCTTTTTTCAATGGGCTGACCCTTTTCAACAATTACAATTTTTTTGGTACTGCCCTTTTTAATCATTTCAATAGCTGTAAATATACCTGCAGGACCTGCACCTATAATTAAAACATCACAATTCATAAATTGTTCCCCGCTATCTTTCCTCCCTAAAATACGGCAAACCAAGAGCCGCAGGAGGCTGATTTTCTTTTTTATTTCTTAAGCTTGTAATAATTAATACTACAATAGTTACAACATAAGGAAGCATATTAAATATTGCAACTGCGCTTCGGCTTAAGCCTGATATATAAGAATATGCAATATAAAGTCCGCCGAACACAAAAGAGCCTAAAATTCCGATATTCGGTTTCCAGAGTGCAAATATAACAAGTGCTATTGCAAGCCAGCCTCTATCGCCGAAACCGCCGTTTGTCCACGAACCGCCTGTGTAGTCGAGTATAAAATACAAACCTCCAAGACCGGCTATTACACCGCCTATACAAGTTGCAAGATATTTGTATTTAGTTACATTTATACCTGCCGCATCGGCTGTTGCAGGGCTTTCGCCCACTGCACGCAAATGCAGACCGCATCTTGTGCGTTTTAAAAACCAAGCCGATAAAAGTGCAATAATTACGGCCAGATATGTTAAAAAGCCGTAATCTAAAAACACCCTGCCAAACCAACCCAAATTATCTGCAAAAGGCAGAGTGGTTTTAAAATAATCGGCTGTAGTTTTAACTGAAAGGTTACCGCCTATACCATAAATTTTAGTAAGCGAGCCTCCAAAGAAATCTCCAAAGCCTACGCCGAAGGTTGTAAGAGCAAGACCTGTAACATTTTGATTAGCTCTTAATGTAATGGTTAAAAAGCTATATATAAGCGCCGCAATAAGCGAGCCTATAACTGAGCATAAAAGCGGTATTAATATGCACCAGAACGGATTCGGATTAGATACACTTTGTTCATATACATAAGCACCTATAACACCACAGCTTCCGCCCATATACATTATACCCGGAATACCAAGATTTAAATTACCCGATTTTTCGGTAATTATTTCACCTGTTGAGCCAAATAAAAGAGGAATACCCTGTACAATAGATTTATTGATAATAGTTGCTATCATAATTTAGAGTCCTCCTTTATATTTTTACGAATGTTAATTTTATAATTAACAAAAAATTCACTGCCTATTATAAAGAACAGTATTATACCTGTAACAATTTCTGAAATACTGTCGTTCAACCTGAAATTTGTTGCAATTTCGCCTGCACCTCGTTGTAAAAACACAATAAGGAATGATGTAAGTGTCATAACTATCGGGTTAAACTTTGCAAGCCACGATACCATAATTGCAGTAAAGCCCATACCGCCAACAATATCTGTATTTATTGTATGGTCGGTACCTGCAACAAGCAAAAATCCTGCAATACCGCACAGTGCGCCCGAAAGTGCCATTGTTCGTATAATTACTTTTTTTACATTTACGCCTATATAACGGGCTGTGTTTTCGCTCTCACCTACAACGGATATTTCGTAGCCATGTTTGCTGTATTTAAGGTAAATATACATTGCAACCGTTAAAAGTGCCACAAGCAATATATTAAACAGATACTTTTGTCCTAAAATCTCGGGTATCCAACCGCTCATTGAAGCTCGGTTAATAACGCCTACTGTATTAGAGTCTTTAGGGTTTTCCCAGAATACTATACTAAATGATACTATCTGCATTGCTACATAGTTCATCATTAAAGTAAAAAGTGTTTCGTTTGTATTAAAGTTTGCTTTAAATATTGCAGGGATAATTGCCCACAGCATACCAGCAACCACACAAACAAGTGCAGTTAACGGCAAAAGCAAAATGTTTGGAATTTTATCGCCAAAATATATCATGCAAGCTGCAGCTGCTAATCCACCAAAAAGTGTTTGCCCCTCAGCTCCTATATTCCAGAATCTCATTTTAAATGCAGGTGTTACTGCAAGAGATATACAAAGGAGCATTGCAATTTTTTGAAGCAGGTTCCATATTTTTCGCGCAGAGCCAAAGCTTCCGTTTATCATAGCTGTATAAACCTTAATAGGATCGTATCCTGTTAAAAGAACTATAACAAAGCTACATGCAATCATAGCTAAAATAATTGCAACAGCTCTAACGAGCCACGATTTATACCATACCATAGATTCGCGTTTTACCACCTGCAATCTTGGCTCATGAATTTGTTTATCATTCTTCTGCATTGTGCTCCTCCTCGTTTGATTTTGTCATAAGTAAGCCTATTTGTTCTTTTGTTGCTGTGCGGGCATCAACCACACCGCTAACCTTACCACCGCAAAGTACTATTATACGGTCACAAAGCTCTAAAAGTACATCTAAGTCCTCACCTACAAATATAACTGCTACACCTTTTTGCTTTTGTTCGTTAAGCAGATTATATATTGTATATGATGCGTTAATATCAAGACCTCGTACAGGATATGCTGCCATAAGAACTGTTGGTGATGACGCAATTTCTCTGCCAACCAAAACCTTTTGAACATTACCGCCAGAAAGCTTTCTTACCTGTGTATTTGCACTTGGAGTTTTTACCTCAAGTCGGGAAATAATTTCCTCTGCAAGATCTCTCGGTGCTTTTCGTTCTACAAATACTGATTTACCCTTACGATAACTGCGCAGCATCATATTATCTACAATATCCATATTTCCAACAAGACCCATACCAAGACGGTCTTCCGGAACAAAAGAAAGTCTTACACCCAGATTTCGGATCTGCATG
>JAZSPJ010000102.1:0-6164 GCA_045537365.1 Clostridia bacterium | reverse complement strand
CAGAGAAATTTCACCTCTCGGTAGAAATAATTAAGAGGATAATCCCGTTAAATACTTTCTTTTCGAAAAAGTATTTAACAAATCAAAAAGGTCTTTGGTTACTTTCTCCTTAAGAAAGTAACAGAAATAAAAAACAAAGGAAATTGTAACTATGTATTCTGAAAAAGTAATGGACCACTTTACAAATCCGAGAAACGTGGGCGAGATTGAGAATGCTGATGCTGTGGGCGAGGTTGGAAATGCAAAGTGCGGCGACATAATGAAAATTTATATGAAGATAGAAAATGACGTGATTGTTGATGTAAAGTTCCAGACCTTCGGCTGTGCATCGGCAATTGCAACAAGCTCAATGGCAACCGAGCTTGTTAAGGGCAAAAGCATAGATGAGGCTCTTGAAATCACAAATAAAGCCGTTATGGAGGCACTGGACGGACTTCCTGCTCCAAAAGTGCATTGCTCCGTGCTTGCCGAAGAAGCAATTGCAGCAGCAATTCAGGATTATTATGACAGACAGGGCATAGACAAAAAGATTATGAAATGTGACGGCGAGTGTGCACATTGCGGTCATCACCAAGAAAACAACAATAAAGGGATGTAAAAAAGTCCGAACATAAAAATGAACTGTAAAAAACTTAGTCTTTACAGTTCATTTTATTTCTTTACATCATTCCCTTTTTAAGCTTTTCAGGGTATTTAATTTTACACCATTCAATATATGCTTCTTTACTGTCCGCTGTCTTAAAAAGCTCGTTTTCGCCTTCCTCGGCAACCTCATAAATATAATAAACACGCTTTATCATTTTAAATGCGTATTTTTTTCCATTATCCTCAAACTCACCTATTACAAAATCAATCGGCTCTGTGTCTTTTAAAGCTTCCTTTTGGATAGGCTTTTTTTGAGGCTTTGGCGTGCTTTTAACATCCTTTGCAACAGATTGCTGATGTTGCGGTTTTCTTTCACTGTTGTGGGATTTTTGGGGTTTTTGAGCAATTTCTGTTGCCACACTGTTTTCTTTTTCGGTTTTCTCTTTCGCCCCGTTCATATTTGTACGGTTATTATTGGAGTAAAACCTTCTTTTCATTCTGTTTCTGTAAGGCTTTTTCTGTTTTGCCTCATTATTTTCGTTCTTAACTGCTTTTTCTGCGTTTTCCATAAAATTATCTCCTTGTAGAGCTTATTTCATATAATCAAATTCTACTTCGTACATTTTAACGAGGTCGCCTTCGTTTATACCCGCTTTTTCAAGCGCCTTTATCACACCTTTTCTCCTTAAAGCATTCTGGAAATACTGTAGTGATTCGCTGTCATCAAAATTTGTTGAGCCTAAAAGGCGTTTTATCCAAGGTCCTTCAACATAATACTCGTTGCCCTCTGCCTCAACTGTAAAAGGCTCCTCGGTATCAAGTGTAATAACCGTTTCCTCCTCGCTGTCCTCATCATAAAGTACAGGCATAGGTATGGTTGAAAGTATGTCCGATACATAAAGCATCAGCTCTCTTACACCGCTGTTGGTAGCAGCGCTGATTTTAAACACTTTGTAGCCCCTCTTTTCCATTTCCTCGCAAAAGCTGTCATATATATCATTATCATAAACAAGGTCTTGTTTATTAGCTACAACTATTTGTGTTCTCTCTGCTAAAGTAGGATTGTATGTTTCTATCTCTTTATTAATAAGGTCAAAATCCTCAATAGGGTTTCTGCCCTCTATACCCGATGCATCTACAACATGAAGCAAAAGTCTTGTCCTTTCCACATGCCGTAAAAATTCGTGACCCAATCCTATACCTTCGCTTGCGCCTTCTATAAGACCGGGAATATCTGCCATAACAAAGCTGTTTCCAATACCAAGGTCAACTACACCAAGATTCGGCTCAAGGGTAGTAAAATGATAGTTCGCAATTTTAGGTCTTGCATCACTTACAACCGAAAGCAATGTTGATTTTCCTACATTCGGGAAGCCGACTAAGCCAACATCAGCAAGCAATTTAAGTTCAAGGGTAATCTCCCTTTCCTCTCCGTCAATACCGCTTTTTGCAAAACGGGGAATTTGTCTTGTAGCAGTAGCAAAATGGCTGTTGCCCCATCCTCCCGAACCACCCTTGCATACTACAAACTGCTGGTCGGGATTTTTTAAGTCGGCAATAATTTTTCCGCTTGCGGCATCCTTAATAAGAGTACCCATAGGCACTTTAACATAAAGATTTTCACCGTTTTTGCCGTTACAGCGTGCCGCCCTGCCATCCTCGCCGTTACGTGCCTTATATATTTTTTTGTATCTGAAATCTGCAAGTGTGCTTAATTTCTCGTCAACCGTAAAAATAACATCGCCGCCTCGTCCGCCGTCACCGCCGTCAGGACCGCCTGCCGCAACATATTTTTCCCTGTGGAACGAAACAAGCCCGTTTCCGCCGTTTCCTGCCGAAACCTTTATTACCGCTGTATCTGCAAGCATTATTACCACCTCTTTATATAGAATACGGATACTTTCCCTTTTGTATCCAAACTTAAATCTGCAATATAACATTGTAAATTTAAGTGCGGACACATTACAAGAAAATCTCAGGCGTTATGTAACCTGAGATTTTCGTTATTGCTTATTATATGTTACTGAGCAATTTCATATACACTAACCTGCTTTTTATCTTTGCCGACTCTTTCAAATTTAACTTTTCCGTCAACAACTGCAAATAATGTATCATCGCTGCCTTTCTTAACATTAACACCGGGATGGATTTTTGTACCGCGCTGTCTAACCAAAATGTTACCGCTTGTTACATAAGAGCCGTCACCTTTTTTAACACCAAGTCTTTTGGACTCACTGTCACGGCCGTTCTTTGTAGAACCCATACCTTTTTTATGTGCGAAAAGCTGAATATTTAATGTGAACATTAACTACACCTCCAATTCGGCTATTTGTATATTGTCCGGATATTGCGTTTTTAAATCTTTTAAAAACAACACCATAGATTCCAGCAATATATTTATGTTTTTTCTTTTTTCTGTTTCAATACTTTCGGGTAACACCACAAGCAAATATCCGTCTGCCTGTTCGTACCCAATATCAATTCCAACCACTTTTTCAACACCGTTAAAGGTTGAAAAAACAACGGCTGAAACTGCAGCGCAAACAATATCACTGCCTTCCTCAGCATAACCGGTATGCCCGTCAAGCTCAACTTTTACAATATTGCCTGCAAAATTACGAAAAATATCAATCTTGTTCATAACACAAAATTACGCATTGATTTTTTCAATAACAACCTTTGTGTAAGGCTGTCTGTGGCCCTGTTTCTTTTTATAACCCTTTTTAGGCTTATATTTGAAAACAATAACTTTTTTAGCTTTGCCCTGGCAAGCAACCTTCGCATCAACACTAGCACCCTCAACAACAGGTGTACCTATAACAGTTGATTCGCCGCCAACAGCTAAAACCTTATCGAATTTAACAGCATCACCTTCGTTAGCGTCGATTTTCTCAATGAAAACAACATCGCCTTCTGAAACTTTGTACTGTTTTCCGCCGGTTTCAATAATTGCGTACATCTAAAAGCACCTCCCTCTTAACAAGTCTCGCCGAAGTATGGTATTTGCATAGCAAATTTTACCGAACCAATTCCGAGCGGTTACCCAAATATTATAGCACACTAAAATTAAAATGTCAAACATTTTTTAAAAAATTTTGTTATTTAATGCATAAACCTTTATAAATAAGCTTTATATTGATTTTACAATTTTTTTATGATACAATAAATACATGAAAATAAAAGAGGTTATACAAATGAAAATTAATCGATATATAGGCGAAGCAATATGCGAAAATGAAAGTTGCTCCAAGCTTTTTACTGTTGAAAAGAACCTTGTAGCTCATCTTGATATGAAAACTGTCGGACCGGTTACTGATGCATTTGAAAACTACAGCTTTAACAGGGTAAAATGCAAATATTGTAAAACAGCTTTTACTTATGAATTTCCCATTATTGTGTACGATATAAAAAATCAATATGCTGTGTTTACACAGAAAAACTTTGGCAGGCAGGATAGACTTTCAAGACTTCTGCAGATAACCGGATGCGAAAATCTTAAAGTATACCGCGTACCGTATTATGCCTTTGCTGTTGAAGTTACAAGAACATACAAATACGGCGTTGATTATGAAAAAATCTGTGAAATTAAGAATAATCTGCTGAATGCAGATAAGTTTGATATAAGAAGCGAGTACATAATTTTTTATAAATATGAAAACGGCATACTTTATTATCATCATTTGAATTACCTTAACCAGATAATGCACACTTATAAGATAAATTATGAATTTTAAAGGAGATATTTAATATGAATAACTTACCAAACGCAATAGTAGGGCAGTCAGGCGGTCCAACATCTGCAATTAACTCAAGCCTTGCAGGAGTTATAAGCGCATGCCTGAAAAGTGACGAAATAGGCACTCTTTATGGCGCTGTTAACGGAATAAAGGGCTTGCTTAAAGAAAGATTTTTAAATATATCCGAGGAGTTTAAAGATAATACCGATGAAAAAATAAATCTTTTAAAGCAAACACCTGCATCATATCTCGGCTCCTGCCGTTATAAATTAAAAGATGATGAAATTATCGGCATTTTTGAAATTCTTAAAAAATACAACATTAAATATTTCTTTTATATAGGCGGAAACGACTCTATGGATACCGTCGACAAAATGTCAAAATACAGCAGTCAGTACGGTATAAATGTAATAGGCGTACCAAAAACCATAGATAACGACCTTCAAGGTACAGATTTCTGTCCTGGCTTTGGCAGCAGTGCAAAGTTTATTGCAACTGTTATATCCGAGGTGGCAAGGGATGTAGATTGCTATGATATTGAAAGTGCAACAATAATAGAAATTATGGGCAGAAATGCAGGATGGCTTACTGCCGCATCGTCACTTGCAAGAATAAACGGCGAGGCCGCACCGCACTTAATATACTTACCCGAAGTTTCATTTGATACAAATAAGTTTTTAAAGGATGTCAAAGCAAAAATTGATGAATACAAAAATGTAGTAATTGCCGTATCAGAAGGTATAAAAGATGCCAATGGCAACTACATAGCAGAATCCTCAATGCACTTAAAGGAGGATTTGTTCGGCCATACACAATTGGGCGGTGTAGGCAAAACTCTCGAAATGCTTATTAAAGATAACTTAAAGGTTAAATCTAGAAGTATTGAGCTTAACTTACCGCAAAGATGTGCCGCACATATCGGCTCAAAAACCGATATTGAATACAGTTTTAAAATCGGTTTTTCGGCTTTGGACTACGCACTTAAGGGCGAAACCGGAAAAATGATGGCATTTACCCGCACCGATAATGAGTTTGGCATTACAGCAGTTGATGTGTCAAACAGCGCAAATGCCGAAAAAATAGTGCCAAAAGAGTTTATATCTGCCGACGGAACTGATGTAACAGAAGCATTTATAAATTATGCTAAACCTTTAATTCAGGGCGAATGTGATATATTATATAAAAACGGTATACCCGCAGTGTTAAAGAGAAATTAAAAGTGATTTTTATAAATACTATATAATTTACTTAATTCGATTTTGATATGATATAAATTTTTAAAAAAACAACCCTTTAAAATAAGTTGAGCAGACTTACTTTAAAGGGTTATTTTTGTTTTACGGCAATGCCTATTTTCCCGGGCGGTTACCCACCAAGTATTTTCGGTGCATCAGAGCTTAACTTCCGTGTTCGGTATGGCTGACGGGTGTCGCCTCTGAGCTATGTTACCGTATACTGTTTTTTTATTGGTTTAATTAAAAAAACATTGAAAAAAGCTACCGAAATAATTATCCGATAGCTTTTGTCCCAGCGACGACCTACTTTCCCAGGCAGCCAACCACCAAGTATCATCAGCGTTACAGAGCTTAACTTCCGTGTTCGATATGAATACGAATATGTCCTCTACACCATTATCACTGAATAAACTTTAATACGAATAAATCGGTATATATCTCTACCTCTGCCTTCTCAGACAATCTCTTCTTAATTCTTTCAGGTTTTACCAAAGTATCTTTGTCTTTAACCAAATTTACCTTGGTCAAGCCCTCGGCCTATTAGTATCACTCAGCTACATACATTACTGCACTTCCACCTGTGACCTATCTACCACATAGTCTACGT
>JAZSPJ010000194.1:0-3255 GCA_045537365.1 Clostridia bacterium | reverse complement strand
TGGTTCTGCAGGTGTATCGGCTGTACCGATGGCGGCTCGTGTATCACAGAAAGTTGGTCAGGAGGCAAATCCGAAGAACTTCCTTCTTATGCATGCAATGGGTCCAAATGTTGCAGGTGTTATAGGTTCTGCAATAGCAGCAGGTGCATTAATTGCAATGCTTGGATAATTATTTAATAGATTTAATAAACTGAAAGGAGAGTTTTTATTATGTCTAAATTATTAATAACAGATACAATTCTGCGTGATGCTCACCAGTCACAGGCGGCAACCCGTATGAAAATAGAGGATATGATACCCGCACTTAAAGACCTTGACCAAGTAGGCTACTACTCGGTTGAGTGCTGGGGCGGTGCTACATTCGACTCCTGTATGAGATTTTTGAATGAAGATCCATGGGAAAGACTTCGCACCATAAAAAAGAATATGCCTAACACAAAGCTACAGATGCTTTTCAGAGGTCAGAACATTTTAGGTTACAGACACTATGCAGATGATGTTGTTGAGCAATTCTGCAAAAAGTCAATTGAAAACGGTATCGATATTGTAAGACTTTTCGATGCGTTAAACGATCCCCGTAATTTAGAGGCTGCTATAAAATTTGTTAAAGAGTACGGCGGTATATGTGAGGCTGCAATCAGCTACACACAAAGCCCTGTTCATAACGAGGATTACTTTGTAAAACTTGCTTGTCAGCTTGAAAAAATGGGTGCTGATACAATTTGTATTAAAGATATGGCAAACCTTTTGTTGCCTTATGATGCATACAGTCTTGTTAAAAAGCTTAAAGAAAATGTTGGTGTTCCTATTCACCTTCATACACACAATACAACAGGTACAGGTGATATGACAAACCTTATGGCTGCTCAGGCAGGCGTTGATATTGTAGACTGTGCACTTTCAGCTATGGCTAATGGTACAAGTAACCCATCAACCGAGTCGCTTGTTGCAACACTTAAAGGCACAGAAAGAGATACTGGTCTTGACCTTGAAAAATTAAATAAATGTGCCGCTCATTTCAGAGGCGTTGCTCAAAAGCTTAAAGATGAAGGCACACTTGATCCAAAGGTATATAATGTTGATACAAACACACTTTTGTATCAGGTACCTGGCGGTATGCTTTCAAACCTTATATCACAGCTTAAACAGGCAAATGCCGAGGATAAATACTATGAGGTACTCGAAGAAGTTCCAAGAGTTCGTAAGGACTTTGGTTATCCTCCGCTTGTAACACCTACAAGCCAGATTGTTGGTACACAGGCAGTTTTAAATGTACTTTCAGGCGAAAGATATAAAATGGTTACAAAAGAGTCTAAAGGCTTACTTCGCGGCGAATACGGAAGACTTCCTGCAGAGGTTAACGAGGAAGTAAGAAAGAAAGCTATCGGTGATGACGAGGTTATTACAGTAAGACCTGCTGACCTTTTAAAACCGGAGCTTGACGATTACAGAGAAAAAACAAAGGATATTGCTAAATGTGATGAGGATGTATTGAGCTATGCACTTTTCCCACAGGTAGCAGAAAAATTCTTTGCAGCCCGTGACAGTAAAGTAAATAATACAGCATCAGCAGATGACGGTGCTGTCAGAACAATTTATGTTCAGGATTTATCATAATTAATAATAAATGCGGAAATGGTATCGTAAAATAACGATACCATTTTCCAAATTAAATGAGGTATAAATATGAGTGATTATTTAGTAAGAGCGGTATCGGACAGCGGTAGCATAAGAGCGTTTTCGGCGGTTACTACCGATACTGTAAATACAGCTTTTAAATATCATAAAACAAGCCCTGTTGTAACAGCGGCACTTGGAAGACTTCTTACAGCGGCAGCTATAATGGGAGCGGATTTAAAAGGGGAAAAAGATACAGTTACCCTTCAGATTACAGGCGGAGGCCCTGCAGGAAGAGTGCTTGCAACTGCAGATTCAAAATGCAATGTAAAGGGTTATGCATCATACCCGATAGTTGACCTGCCTTTAAACGCACTTGGTAAGCTTGATGTGGCAGGTGCAGTAGGCACAAACGGATATTTGACAGTTATAACAGATATGGGTTTAAAAGAGCCGTATATAGGCAAGGTAGAGCTTGTAAGCGGTGAAATAGGTGATGATATTACCAATTACTATGCAGTAAGCCAGCAAACACCGTCGGCAGTTGGTCTAGGTGTACTGGTGGATGTTGACTATACCGTTAAATGTGCAGGCGGTTTTGTTGTTCAGGTTATGCCTGATGCAACCGAGGAGGATATAACTGCACTTGAAAATAACATAGGAAAATTAAAATCCGTAACAGCTATGCTTGAAGCCGGAAAAACTCCGGAGGATATACTTGCTTTTGTAATGGAGGGTATTCCTTACCATAATACCGATGAGCTACCTGTAAACTATTACTGCAATTGCTCACGTGAGAGGGTTGAAAGAGCACTTATAACTTTAGGTAATGACGAAATCAGCGATATGATAGAAAAAGACGGCGGTGCAGAGCTTACCTGCCACTTTTGTGATAAAGTATATAAATTTAACGAAAGCGATTTGAAAGGATTGATTAAAGTTGATTAAAGCCTGCGTATTTGATTTAGATGGTACACTTTTAAATACAATTGATACAATTACTTATTACGGTAACCTTGCTCTAGAGCATTACGGCATAGAACCATATAATACAGACGATTATAAATATATGGTTGGTAACGGTGCAAGAATTTTGGTTGAAAGAATGTTAGAGGGCAGAGGCTTTTCGGGTAACAATGAGATGTTTGATAAGGTTTTCGGCTATTATAACGAAAAGTATAATAATGATGTTGAGTATCTTACCGCACCTTATGACGGTATATGTGAATTGCTTGAAAATTTAAAGAAAGATGACATAAAAACCGCTGTACTTTCTAATAAACCCGACTATGCGGCAGGCGAAGCTGTAAAAACATTTTTAAACGGATATTTTGATGTTGTACACGGTCAGCGCGATGGGGTGGAGATTAAACCGTCACCTGATGGTGTTTTTGAAATATTAAACGAGCTTGGCATAACAAGTGACGAAATCCTATACATAGGCGATACCGCTACGGATATGCAGACAGGAAAATCTGCAAATGCATATACAATAGGTGTACTTTGGGGCTTCAGGTTAAGAGATGAACTTGAAGGCGCAAATGCTGATGTTATAATCGAGCATCCGTCAGAGATATTTGACATTTTAAAAAAGATTAACGGGTAATTGATATGAATAAATATTTACTCGTTGCTTTT
>JAZSPJ010000181.1:0-5699 GCA_045537365.1 Clostridia bacterium | reverse complement strand
ACGAATATGTTGATATGGAGTTTGGTACAGGCTGTGTAAAAATTACCCCTGCACACGATCCTAACGATTTCGAGGTTGGTTTAAGACATAACCTTGAACAGATAAAGGTATTAAACGACGATGCAACGGTTAATGCATTCGGCGGCAAATACGAGGGTATGGAAAGATACGAAGCAAGGCGTGCAATTGTTGCCGACCTTGAAACAGATGGTTATCTTGTAAAGGTTGTACCTCACAAGCATAATGTAGGTCAGTGCTACAGATGCTCAACCACAGTAGAGCCTATTACATCAAAGCAGTGGTTTGTAAAAATGAAACCTCTTGCCGAAAAAGCTATCGAGGTAGTAAACGACGGCACAGTTAAATTTGTACCCGACAGATTTTCAAAAACATATTTGAACTGGATGGAAAATGTTCACGACTGGTGTATATCCCGTCAGCTTTGGTGGGGTCACCGTATACCTGCATTTTATTGTACAAGCTGTGGTAAAACAACAGTATCTAAAGAGGAAATAACAAAGTGTCCGCATTGCTCAGGCAAGGTGGAGCAGGATCCCGATGTACTCGATACATGGTTTTCATCAGCACTATGGCCGTTCTCAACATTGGGCTGGCCTGAAAGCACCAAAGACCTTGAAAAGTTTTACCCCACAAGCGTGCTTGTTACAGGCTACGATATAATCTTTTTCTGGGTGGCCAGAATGGTATTCTCCGCACTTGAACACACAGGAAAAGAGCCATTTAAGCACATTTTAATTCACGGTCTTGTGCGTGACAGTCAGGGCAGAAAAATGAGTAAATCACTCGGCAACGGTATTGACCCTCTTGAGGTTATTAATCAGTACGGCGCCGATGCATTAAGATTTACCCTTGCAACAGGCAACTCACCCGGTAACGATATGCGTTATTATGAGGAAAGAGTTGAGGCAAGCAGAAACTTTGCAAATAAAATCTGGAATGCATCAAGATTTTTGCTTATGAATATGGAAATTGATAAAATCGAATTACCAAGTGCCGATAAATTAAGGGTAGAGGATAAATGGATATTAAACGAGTTTAATAATGTTGCCAAAGAGGTCGGAGAAAATATAGATAAGTTTGAGCTTGGTATTGCCGTAAATAAGGTTTACGACTTTATCTGGGATAAATACTGCGACTGGTATATTGAGCTTGTAAAACCACGTCTTTATGCTAAGGACGACAGCTACATCGAGGCACAGCAGGTTCTTTGCTTTGTGCTTGCAAACTCGCTTAAGCTTTTACATCCGTTTATGCCTTTTGTAACAGAGGAAATTTTCGGATATTTGCCAACAGGCGAGGAAAGCATTATGATTTCAAACTGGCCTGAATTTGATGAAAACCTTGTATTTGAAGATGCACAAAATCAGATGACGGTTATAATGGATGCCATTAAAGATATAAGAAACTTAAGAACACAAATGAATGTTGTTCCAAGCAAAAAGGCAAAGGTTATAATAGTTACCGATAAAAAAGAAATTTTCGAGGGCTCACAGAGCTTCTTTGAAAAGCTTGCAGGTGCATCGGAGGTTGAAATTGCAGGCGATAAATCTAATGTGGATGAAAACGCAGTTACAGCCGTTGTAAGCTGTGCTGAAATATTTATTCCTCTTGATGAACTTGTGGATATGCAAAAAGAGCTTGAGCGCTTAGAAGGCGAAAAAGCTCACTTAGAGGCAGAAATCAAGCGAGTAGAGGGCAAGCTTTCAAATCAGGGCTTTGTTGCGAAAGCACCTCAGAAGGTAGTAGACGAGGAGCGTGCAAAAGGCGAAAAATATAAGGCAATGCTCGAAAAGGTAATTGAAAGTATAGAAAAAATGAAATAGGTGATACATTTGCTTAAAACTGAAACCGAGTGTATTGAATACATACATTCGCTTAAAAAGTTTGGCAAAAAAGCAGGCCTTGACAATATCCGTTATCTTATGAATAAGCTGGGTAGTGTGCAGAATAACTTAAAGTTTATACACATTGCAGGTACTAACGGAAAAGGCTCTGTTTCGGGTATGATAACAAATGTATTAATAAATCACGGATATAAGGTGGGGTTGTATACCTCACCTTATATTGAATTTTTTAACGAAAGAATACAAATTAATTTTTCAAATATACCTGCCCAAAGGCTTGTATATTACACCAATGTTATAAAGGATATAATAGATGCGGATGAAAGCTTTAATCCCATTGAATTTGAGGTTATAACCGCTATAGGATTTATGTATTTTAACGATGAAAAATGCGATTTTGTTGTACTTGAAACAGGACTTGGGGGCAGGTTTGATGCCACAAATATAATTAAAAATCCAATAGTATCTGTTATTTGTGCAATAGGGCTTGACCATACGGAAATACTTGGTGAAACAATAGATAAAATCGCCTTTGAAAAGTGCGGTATTATAAAAGAGGGTACACCTGTCACGGTATATCCCGAAATGGAAATCGATGCATATAAGGTTATATACAATGACTGTGTAAAAAAACACTCGCCTTTGTATAAAGCCGATTGCGATATTAAAATTGTATCAAGCGATTTTATGTCAGGAAAATTTGAGTATATGAACACAGCTTTTGAGCTTAATACATCGGGCATATATCAGATATATAATGCTGTGCTTGCGATTGATACATTATCCGTGCTTGAAAAATACGGGCATATACAGCTAAATAATAAAGCTTTGTCAGACGGTATAAAATCCTTTACTCTTAAATGCAGATACGAGCTTTTAAAAACAAAAGGCAATAAAAGCTTAATAGTAGACGGGGCACACAATATACACGGCATAGAAGCCTTTTTTTGCAGTACTGAAAAGTATTTTGCCCATAAAAACAAGGTTATAGTTTATGGTATGCTTAACGATAAAAACTATATAAACTGTGTAAAAAAAATATCGCAAATAAAAAACGCACATATAATTGTTTGCGATGTTCCAAGCTACCGTCAGACAAGTGCGGAGGATATTTACAGGGAGCTTAAAAAATATGCAGAATCCTGCGAGTATATAAGCGACTATAAATTGGCGACAGACAAAGCTTTAGATATGCAAAACGATAATACACAGGCATTGGTGTGCGGCTCATTGTATCTTGGCGGTGCGGTAAGGCGATATGTGCTTGAAAAATAAGGAGCATAAAAATAATGATAATAAGAAAATTTATAAAAAGCGATGCCGAAGCAATTTCAAAATTAATTGAACGGGATTGTCTTGAGGTTAATATAAAAGATTACAGCTATGACGAAATGGTGGCAAAGGTTAAAAATTTTACCCCCGATGCAATATTAAAAAGTGCCATCGAGGGTAATATGTATGTTGCCTGCGACGGTGATGCAATACTCGGTACAGCAACAATCACTTATTATACGGGCAAAAGCGATGAGGGATTTTTGCATACGGTTTATGTACTTCCCGAAAGTCACGGTCAGGGGGTAGGGCGCAAGCTTATTGATGCAATTAAGGCAGATGAAATTTTTTTAAATTCCAAAAGGGTAGAGGTGCTTGCGTCTATAACCGCCTGTGCCTTTTATGAAAAATTCGGTTTTACATATAAAAACGGTATTAAAGAGCTTAATTTTGAAAAGCGTTATCCTATGGAGTATATTAAATAAACCTAGAGCATAGCAAATAAATATAAATAACATATACTGTAAGCATTGATATACCCTGTATTCTTTTGAATTTTTTCAGTATAACAGGGGGAAGTATTGCAATAAGCGACAGCAAAAAACAAACAGGCAAATCAAGGGCTGTGTTTTGTGCGCTTATGTTAAGACTTCCGCCCGATATTATACTGCATACGGGCAGTATTACAGTTAAATCTATTATGTTGGCACCCACAATATTACCAATTGAGAGGGATGCCTCTTTTTTTATAATAGCTGTTATAGTTGTAACAAGTTCTGGCAGGGATGTACCTATTGCAATTACGGTTACGCCTATAATGCTTTCGGGTATACCGATTATTTGTGCCAGCTTGCTTCCGTTATTTACAAGCATATCTGCACCAAGTATTATGCCTAAACAGCCTATTATAAAATAAAAACCGGTTTTAAGCGGTTTAAAGCTTTTACTTGAGGGAGCATTTGATTTTATTGAACTTTTTGCAGAAATTACATTTTCAGCCATAAAGGCAAAAAACAGCAATAAAAGTATTATACTGTGCCATAGCTTTAAAGTACCACCATAGCAAAAGGCAGTCAGCAAAAAGCACGAAAGAATCATTAAAAATCCTTTTATAACTATGCTTTTGCGTTTGACAATAGATGGAATGCATACAATGGACAAACCCATTATAAGCCCCATATTTGCGGTAACAGAGCCAATTGCATTGCCCGATGCAAGCGATGCCTTGCCCTGAGATGCGGCTATTACCGACACAATTAATTCGGGCAGGGTGGTTGCAAAGCTTACAACGGTTGCACCTACTATAAATTTAGGTATGCCTGATGCCTCGGCAATTTTACCCGATGCATCCACAAAATAATCTCCGCCCTTAACAATAAGTATTAAGCCAATTATAAAAAGAATCAGTGTATAAAAAATATCCATATTAAAAACCCCTTGTTATATGTTTTAAAAAAAGGCTGTATAAACAGCCTTTTTTTAATCCTCTATATATTTTCGTGACATGTGGCTCATTTTTGTGCCATCGTTTTTATCGTTTTTTTCAAGTTTCTGTTCGGTATCCTTTAAGTTTGAATTATTGCTGAAATCCTCAAACAATTCCTTAGATGTTTCCATATTGTATTTTGCTGAAAAATTATCGCTGTCATTATTTTTGCGATGCATTTATATCACTCCCTGAATATTTTTGTATAAATATTGTCTGCACAATAATTTTTTTATATTCAAGGAATTTTAATCCATTAAATTATTTCAATTTCAATATTCGGTTTTGACGCAATTTCCATTTTGGAAATTGATATTTCGTAAGCAGTTTTGGTAATAACATTATCCTCTGAAAGTCGTTTTTGATATTCACGGCTTTGTATCCTGCCCCATATTTTTATATTTTCGCCAACCTCAAGGTTGCCTGCAAATCTTGCATTTCTGCCCCAGGCAATACAGGGTATATAGTCCGATTTATTGTAGGCTCTGTTTACCGCTACCAATATATCCGTTATCTCTCGCCCGAACGGCGTTGTTCTGTAAACAGGCTTTTTGCATAAAAATCCGTTTAAAAATATATGATTCGGGTTTTGCCTTAATGCCTCCTCATTGCTGTCTGTAATATCCCTTGCAAACACTGTAAGTATAAGCTTACTTCCTGTGTCAGAATAATTATTGTACGACCTGAACTGTCCGCTTACGGTAATAATATCGCCCGTTTTAATATCCGGAGTTTTTAAAAGCCTTTCGCTTACGGTTATGTTAATAATGTCCGATATATCACTTAATCTCGGCACATCAAGCAAAAAGCAGTAAAATCCCTCTCCGTATACTTCGTGGCTGAATGTAAGCTCACTTGTAACTTTTCCTGTTAAAACAACCTCGTTGTTTAAGTTAATATTGTCTGTAACCATTTTAATCGCACGACCTTCCTTATGTTTATTACTTGTATATCTAATAGTATTCCCAAAAGCGTTTTTTATTCCGCTTTATTGGTTTTAACAATATATATTGTACAATATTTGCCTTGTCGAAACCAAGTAAATTAAGTCGCAGGGAAAAATAATTTTATATTAG
>JAZSPJ010000180.1:0-7293 GCA_045537365.1 Clostridia bacterium | reverse complement strand
AGGACAGGGGCTTGGCTTTGAGCAGACAGCACAGGCGCATACATCGCAACCCATATTTACTTACAGAGTTGTACTGCCTGAGGGTACAAAGTCGGATCGTAGCCATGTCGTTCTGTGTGCCAAGGAGTTGGTGCCCATTGTTGTCTTCCTAAGACCGCTTGGCCTCCGACTTAGGACAGGGGCTTGGCTTTGAGCAGACAGCACAGGCGCTTACATCGCAACCCATATTTACTTACAGAGTTGTACTGCCTGAGGGTACAGATACAGGCTATGCCCTTTCAAAGCTTAAAGAGCTTGGCGAGCAGGAAACACAGCTTGATGTTATGTGGAACGAGCATTTAAAGGAAATACAGATACGCATAATGGGCGAAATTCAGCTTGAAGTATTAAAACAGCTTATATTTAAAAAATACAGGTTAGAGGTTGAGTTTGATAAAGGACAGATAGTATATAAAGAAACTATTAAAAACCGTGTTGAGGGTGTGGGGCATTATGAGCCGTTAAGGCACTATGCCGAGGTACACTTATTGCTTGAACCCACACAGCGGGGTACTGGTATGCAGTTTGAAACCGATGTAAGTGAGGATTTACTCGACAAAAACTGGCAAAGGCTTATACTTACTCATCTTATGGAAAAAGAGCATCGGGGTGTGCTTTGCGGAGCACCCATAACCGACATAAAAATAACACTTAAAGCAGGCAGAGCACACTTAAAGCATACCGAAGGCGGCGATTTCCGTCAGGCAACATACAGAGCGGTAAGACAAGGGCTTCGCTATGCTGAAAGCATTTTGCTTGAACCGTATTACGACTTTACTCTTGAAATACCTACCGAAAATACAGGCCGTGCCATGACAGATTTAAACCGTATGGGCGCAGAATTTAATATGCCCCAGTCAAAAGGCAGTATGTGTATTATTTCGGGTTATGTACCTGCATCACAAATTGAAAGCTATCATAAGGAAATTATAGGCTATACTCACGGCAAGGGCAAATTAAACTGCACCTTTAAAGGCTATGATATTTGCAAAAACAGCGATGAGGTAATTTTAAATACCGCATACAATCCTGATGCTGATATTGAAAACACTGCGGACTCTGTATTCTGCGCACATGGTGCAGGCTTCAATGTTAAGTGGTGTGAGGTGTATGATTATATGCACCTTGAAAGTGTCCTTAAAAAGAATACATCAAGTGAGGGCGACCAAGCAGTTAAAACAAGCAAAAAAATAGAAGCAAGCGATGAGGAACTTTTAAAAATATTTGAAAACACTTACGGAAAGGTAGAACGCAAAAATCCTAACACAACCTTAAGAACCCCCAAAACCTCTATACTTGATAAGCCTTACAAAGCGCCTCAAAATCAATATGAAAAGGAATACTTATTGATTGACGGCTACAATATAATTTTTGCGTGGGATGAATTAAAGGACATTGCAAAGGACAGCTTAGAGCAAGCAAGAATAGTACTTATCGATAAAATATCGGCATACAAAATATTTAAAAAATGCGAAGTAATTATAGTGTTTGATGCATACAAGGTTAAAGGTAATACCGGCGAAATACAAAAGCTTGATTATGTAACCGTGGTATACACAAAGGAGGCACAAACAGCCGACTCATATATAGAAAAATGCGCCTATGAGCTTACCAAAAGGCACAAGGTAACTGTTGCTACATCCGACAATCTTGAACAGCTTATAATATTTGGAAGCGGAGCATTCCGCATGAGTGCAGGTGCTTTTATAAGCGATGTTGAAAACTCGCAAAAACAAATATCGGAGCTTGTAAATCAATATAATATTTCTGCTGAAAATGCTGATTTTTCAAAAATATTAAAGGATAAATTTAAAACATAAAAAAGTAACGGAAATCCGTTACTTTTTTTATAAAACCTTTATTACATACATAAAGCCTGTTAAGGCAACCAAAAATCCAACATTTAATACAGTAAATACCGACATATAGTATTTAAGCTTACCCGGATTGTGTTTCATATACTCCTTAAATGTAATAAGGCTTGCAAGCGATGATATTAATGTGCCTACTCCGCCTATATTAACTCCCGCAAGCAAATCACGGTAATTATCAGTAAACTGCGAAAGCAGAATTGCCGATGGAACATTACTTATAAACTGACACGAAAGAATGCTTACCAAAAGCGTGCTTTTATTTAAAAGCTTTGCAAAAAAGTGTTGAACAACATCAATCCTTGCCATATTGCCTGCAAAAATAAAGAAAAATACAAATGTAAGCAAAAGCGGATAATCCACCTCTTTAAGTGCCTCCCTGTCGGTAAACATAAGCACAAGTGGTATAACCACAAGCCCCACTCCATACGGTACGCCTCTGAACACTATAAGTATTGCAAGCAAAAACAAAAGCATATAAAGCAATGTTCTTTTTTTACTTATGTGCATTGGCTCGTCCTCAATAAAAAGAGGCTCGGGCTTTATAAACATACAGCAAGCTGTAATAAGCAAAACAGCCATTACAAAAAGCGGAAGCATTATGCCTATAAATTCACCGTTTGGTATATCAAAGGTTGAATACAGGTATAAATTTTGCGGATTCCCAAAAGGTGTTAACATACCTCCAAGATTTGCCGATATATTTTGCATAACAAATGTAAATGCCATCAGCTTTTGCTTACCCGTTGCACTTAACACAAAATAACCAAGAGGCAAAAAGGTTAAAAGTGCCATATCGTTTGCTATAAGCATAGAGCCAATAAATGTTATATACACCAAAGCAAGAATACACATTCTCGTGGTTTTGAATAGCTGTACAGTTTTGCGGGCAAGCATATAAAAAAAGTTTATATCCTTTAATGCACATACAACAGCAAGCACGCAAAACAGGCACGAAAGGGTTTTAAAATCAAAATAATCAAGGTATTCTTTATCAACGGGTACAAAAAGGCAGGTTATTAACGCTAAAACCATTGCAATAACCATTACTGCATTTTTCTTTATAAAGCTTTTCATTAATAATAAAGTGTGTTGCATTATTAATATATCTCCCAAAAAAATCAATCCTCATCGGGTATGCACCCTGCAAGAGAATGATTTGTATATCTTTTATCTTTTGTAACCTCTTTAATAATCTTTATAAACGGTGGCAGTTCAATGCTATCATTTTCGTTTTCAAGCTCCACCTCAAGGTATGCCTGCTTTTGCCAGAACGGAAAAACATCCAATTCGTAATAAATATCCTTATACATAATATGGTAACGGGTTTTTACTATTGGTTTTAAAGCACTGTCGGCATTTTCAAGCTCGTTTTTATAATCGCTTTCAGATATATCAAACTCGGTTTCAATGCGCACAGTATCGGATATTTTTTGCTTAACGGTTTTTACATACATGGCACAGCCATCCTCATACCTTTTTCGCACTCTCATACTCTCGCCGTTTTCCCCGCGCTTTAAATACACCTGCTTCATATTGACGGCTCTTGCATTTTTAAGGCTGTTTAAATAGCTTAAATCGGGATATTCAATTAAAAACTTTCTTTCAATCTCCAAGCCATAATCTTTCGATGCATTAACAATAAGCTTTAAAAGCATATCCTGATTTTTTGCAATACGCAAATGCGGTGTACCCACCCATTTTTCCACAAGCTTATCCTTTTCGGAACAATCAAAAACAAACACTGCGTCTGCCTTGCCAAGCATTTCAAAGGTTGGCTTACCGGTTGTTAAAAGGATATAGTTTGACAGAAGTACATCACAATCCTCATCCTTATAAAAATTATTAAATTCCGTAATTTTTGCATTAAACCCTGCCCCCATAAGCATAAACGCTGTAAGCCTTAATAGTTCAGGCTCAGGTTGAGCGGTTGCAATTATTATCCTTTTCATACAAAGCCCTTTCACAAAATTAGCTGTTGCGCCAATCAAATCAGCGCAACAGCTTAAACTATTTATTATATTTTTATTCTTTCTCCTCAGGCTTTATCATTATGTGTACATCGTCAAGCTGTTTTTTATCAACATACGACGGTGCACTCATCATAACGTCCTGTGCATTCTTATTCATTGGGAACGGAATGATTTCTCTTATACTTTCCTCGCCTGCAAGTATCATTACCATTCTGTCAACTCCGGGTGCAATACCTGCGTGTGGCGGAGCACCGTAACAGAATGCATTGTACATTGCCGGGAATTTAGCCTTAACATCATCCTCGCCAAGACCAACCATTTCAAAAGCTTTAACCATAAGCTCAGGGTCGTGATTTCTTACTGCCCCCGATGAAAGCTCTATACCGTTACATACCAAATCGTACTGATATGCATTTATAGCAAGCGCTTTTTCTATATCGCCCTCTGCCTCTTTTAAAGCTTCAAGACCGCCCTGCGGCATTGAGAACGGATTGTGGCAGAATTCAAGCTTGCCTGACTCCTCACCTATTTCGTACATCGGGAAATCAACTATCCAGCAGAATTCATATTTTTCTCTGTCAATATGGTTTTCACACATATTGCCAAGCATTTTTCTGAGTACACCTGCTGTTTTTTGTGCTGTAAGCTTTTTGCCTGCTACAACACCTACAAAAGTATTTGGCTCTAAACCGAGTGTTTTTGTAAGTTCATCTTTATAATCTGTTACAAACTTTGCTATACCGCCTGCAATCTCGCCGTTTTCGTCGCACTTAAACCAGTACGCCTTATTGCCCGACTGTATTTCAACATCGGCGCAAAGCTTATCTATTACCTTTCTTGTGCCGTTAAAGTCTTTTACTACAACAGCTTTTACAACATTACCCGCAAATGGTTCAAAACCGCAGTTTGCAACAATATCGGTAATATCGTCAACCACAAGGTCAATACGAAGGTCAGGCTTATCAGAACCGTATTTTTCCATTGCTTCAAGGTATCCTATTCTTTTAAACGGTGCACTTGATGCAACATTATAATTGCCGTATTTTGCAAATATAGGCGGAAGTACCGTTTCAATTACTTTAAATACATCCTCCTGATTTGCAAAAGCCATTTCCATATCAAGCTGATAAAATTCACCGGGTGAACGGTCAGCTCTTGCATCCTCATCTCTGAAGCAAGGTGCTATCTGAAAATATCTGTCAAAGCCTGATGTCATTAAAAGCTGTTTAAACTGCTGCGGTGCCTGCGGAAGTGCATAAAACTTGCCCGGATGATTTCTTGACGGTACAAGGTAATCTCTTGCGCCTTCAGGTGATGAGCTTGTAAGTATCGGAGTTGTAATTTCCATAAAGCCCTGATCTGTCATACTCTGTCTGAGTGCTGATACCACATTGCATCTTAAAACAATTTTATCCTTAACCTGCGGATTTCTTAAATCTAGGTAACGGTATTTAAGTCTTGTATCCTCATTTGCCTCTTTTGAATGGTTAATTTCAAAAGGAAGCTCATTATAACGACATCTGCCAAGTACAGTAATACTTTCGGGTACAACCTCAATTTCGCCTGTTGCAATGTTCATATTCTTACTTGAACGCTCACGGACGATACCTGTTACCGATACGGTGGACTCGCAATTAACGCCGTTAATTTTTTCCATCATTTCCTCGGTTTCTATAACAACCTGTGTTGTGCCGTAAAAATCTCTTATAACCAAAAAGGCAAGATTTTTACTGACCTTTCTTACATTTTCCATCCAGCCTACAATTGTTACATTTTTACCTGCATCTGTAAGGCGGAGTTCATTACAGTTATGTGTTCTTGACTGAAACATATTTTATACCATCTTTCGTTTATATTTTTTAAATCATATTTTTAACATTTTCTATAAATGAATTCAATTTATTTTCGGCATCAATATAAGATTTTTCACATACACCGAAATAGAACTTAATTTTTGGCTCTGTTCCCGACGGACGCACTGCAACCCATGCATTGCCATCAAGGTCATAACGAAGTACATTTGATTTCGGAAGTTCAAGACGGCTTTCTTTTCCTGTTTCTGTATCTTTGATTGTACTTTTCTCAACATCCCATATCCTCTTAACCTTAACACCATCGTAGCAATCAATAGGATTGTTTCTTAATTTGGTCATAATGCTTTTAATTTGCTCTTGACCGTCTATGCCCTCAAGCACAATTGACTTTGCACCCTCAAGGAAATAGCCGTACTTTTCATAAAGCGATATAAGACCTTCATAAAGAGTAAGACCTTTTAATTTATAATCTGCCGCCATCTCGGCAATAAGCATTGCCGCAACAACCGCATCCTTATCTCTTGCATAAGTACCTGCCAGATAACCGTAGCTTTCCTCAAAGCCGAAAAGGAACTCGTTATAATAATCATTATCCTCAAAGTCCTTAATCTTTTCGCCTATATATTTAAAGCCTGTAAGAACATCGTGAATATTTACGCCATAGTCTGCAACAACGGGATAAATCATAGATGTGGTAACAATTGTTTTTATAACAGCGCCTTTATTTGAAAGTGTACCGCTTAATTTTTTATTTCTTAAAATAAATTCGCACAAAAGCACGCCTACCTGATTACCGTTTAAGGTTATAAATTCGCCCTGTGAATTTCTAACTATAATACCTATTCTGTCGGCATCAGGGTCAGTTGCATAAATAAGGTCAACAGGCTCTTTCTTTGCCATTTCAATTGCAAGATGAAAGCCCTCTTTATCCTCAGGATTTGGCGATTTCATTGTAGGGAAGTTACCGTCAGGCAATTCCTGCTCTTTAACCACCATTACATTTTTAGCGCCTATCATATCAAGTATGCGCCTTACAGGCTTATTGCCTGTACCGTGAAACGGCGAATAAATGATTTTAAAATCATCGCCGAGTTTTTTTACTGCATCAGCATTTATTGACTGCTCAAGTACCTTTGCAAGATAAGCATCGTCAACCTCTTTGCCAATTATCTCAATTAAGCCCTTATCCTTTGCCTCCTGCTCACTTATAACCTTAACATCATCAAAAATATCGAGCTTATCTATAATTGATATAACATAATCCGATGATTTCGGTGGAAGCTGACCGCCGTCATCGCCATATACCTTATAGCCGTTATACTGCTTTGGATTATGGCTTGCGGTAATTACAACACCCCTTGCGGCATTTAAATACCTGACTGCAAAAGAAAGCTCAGGTGTTGGGCGGAGCTCGTCAAAAAGATAAGCCTTTATGCCATTTGCCGCTATTACCTTTGCGGTTTCCAATGCAAATTCGTAGGATTTGTTTCTTGAATCATAAGCAATAACAACACCTTTTTTCATTGCATCGCTGCCGCAGTTTTTTATATCCTCACACAAGCCTTGTGTAGCTTTTCTTACTGTATAAATGTTCAT
>JAZSPJ010000196.1:0-3278 GCA_045537365.1 Clostridia bacterium | reverse complement strand
GGATATGGCACTTCAGATACTTCCGCATCTTTTAACAAAAGCAATCAAAAAAACAGGCGAGGATAAAACTGTTGTAATACTCGTTGCAACATCCGGTGATACAGGCAAAGCCGCACTTGAGGGCTTTAAGGATGTTGACGGTACAAAAATTCAGGTGTTTTATCCTGTTGACGGTGTATCTAAAATACAAAAGCTTCAGATGGCTACACAGCTCGGCGAAAATGTATGCGTTGAAGCTGTTTACGGTAATTTTGACGATGCACAGACAGGTGTTAAAAAAATATTTACAAATCCTGATTATGCAAAAGAGCTTGCTGATAAAGGCTATGTACTTTCAAGTGCAAACTCAATAAACTGGGGAAGGCTTGCACCGCAGATTGTATATTATTTCTCGGCTTATGCGGATTTGCTTAAAAATAACGAAATTGCTTACGGCGATAAAATTAATGTTGTTGTACCTACAGGTAACTTTGGAAATATTTTAGCTTGCTATTATGCAAAGCTTATGGGCTTGCCTGTTAATAAGCTTATTTGTGCATCAAATAAAAACAATGTTCTTACCGAATTTTTAAGCTCCGGTACTTACGATAAAAACCGTAGCTTCTACACTACAGCATCACCTTCTATGGATATTCTTATTTCAAGTAATTTAGAGCGTCTTTTATACCATATTTCGGGTAATGATGCAAATAAAACCAAAGAATATATGAGCCTTTTAAATAACGAGGGTAAATATACAGTTTCAGCGGATATTAAAGCTAAAATTGACGAAAGCTTTTTAGGCGGTTGCTGTGACGATGCCGAAACAAAAGAAACAATTAAGGCAGCATTTGATGAATTCAATTATACACTTGACACACATACAGCGGTTGCAGTTAAGGTTTATAATGATTATGTTAAAGTTTCGGGCGATACAACACCTACAGTTATTGCATCAACTGCAAATCCTTATAAATTCAATGCAAGTGTTATTGATGCAATTGCAGGCGAAGGCGCATCAGAGGGTAAGGACGAGTTTGAGCTTCTGGATATGTTAAATAGCTTGAGCGGACTTGAAATTCCTGAAAATCTTGCAAACCTCAAAAATATGGATGTAAGATTTACCGCTGTATGTGAAAAAGAGGATATGATAAACAAGACCTCGGAATTTTTGAAATAATTATGAATAATTTAAAAAATAAATACTGCGCCGTTATTGTTGCAGGCGGCAGCGGAAGCCGTATGAAAAGCGATATTCCAAAGCAGTTTTTAAAGCTAGGCTCAAAGTCGGTGCTATGTCGCAGTATTGAAATCTTTGAAAATTCACCAAATATTGACAGTATAGTTGTTGTAACTTCAAAAGACTATATCGAAAACGTTGAAAACCTTGGCTTTAAAAAGGTAAAAAGCATAGTTTTGGGCGGAGATACACGGCAAAAATCAGTTTATAACGGTCTTTTGGCTGTTCCAAAGAGTTGCAGTTATGTGCTTATACACGACGGAGCGCGCCCGCTGCTTGATAATGATGTATTAAACCGCTGTATCGAAAGTCTTGAGCAGGGCAAAAACTGTGCACCCGGAGTTTTGGTGAAGGATACTTTAAAGATTGCAGACGATAATCAAAAAATTACTGCAACACCTGACAGAAAAAATATGTATTCAATACAAACCCCGCAATGCTTTAATTTAAAGGATATTTTATATGCCCACGAAAATTATAAGGGTGTGGCACAGGTAACTGACGATTGTATGCTTATGGAAGCTATGGGCTTTGGCATTCATATAGTTGATGGCAGTTATGAAAATTTAAAAATTACCACGCCGGAGGATTTGAATCTGGCGGAATTTATTTTAAATAAAAGAGGAATTTTATAAATTATGATAAGATTTGGTACAGGCTATGATGTTCACCGCCTTAAAGAGGGTAGGGATTTAATCCTCGGCGGTGTTAAAATTGAACACACTATGGGTCTTGACGGGCACTCTGATGCAGATGTGCTTGTGCACGCAATAATGGATGCTATGCTTGGTGCTTTGGCACTTGGCGATATTGGAAAGCATTTCCCGGATACAGATATAAAATATAAAGGTATTTCAAGTATAGAGCTTTTAAAATGCGTAAATAGTCTTATAGAGGAAAACGGCTATACTGTATCTAATATTGACAGCACAATCGTAGCACAGAAGCCAAAGCTTGCACCTTATATTGAAATTATGAGACAAAACATTGCAGACGCTCTTGGATGCGATGTGCCGCATGTAAGTGTAAAGGCTACCACAACCGAAAGGCTCGGCTTTGAGGGAGAGGAGCTTGGTATATCGTCGCAGGCGGTGTGCGGTCTTATTGTAAAAAAATAACAGAGGTTAATATGATATATAAAACAAACAACCCCGACGGTACTTATAAAGTAGCACGGGAATTTGCCAAAAATTTAAAAGCTGGCGATGTTATAACTCTTGACGGCGACCTTGGAGCAGGCAAAACCGCCTTTACAAGAGGAGTTGCTGAGGGACTTGGCATTACAGATGCCGTTGTAAGCCCTACATTTACAGTAGTAAATGAATATGTAAACGGCAAAATTCCGCTTTTTCATTTTGATGTGTACAGAATAGATTCATCGGACGATTTATACGACATCGGCTGGGAAGATTATTTAAACCGTGACGGTATTATAATGGTTGAATGGGCATCGGTGGTTGAGGATATTTTCGATATGCCCGTATATAAAATTACAATTACTAAAAACCCTGATATTTCTTATGATTATCGGGAGATAGAAATTACTTACAAGGAGCAATAGGATATGAAGGTCTTTGCAATGGATACATCAAGTCAGAATGCATCGGTTGCCGTGATTGACGATAATAAAATTCTCGGCGAGTTTTCCGTAAACAGTAAAAACACCCACTCGCAGACCATTATGCCAATGACGGATGAACTTTTAAAAAAATGCGGTCTTACCTTAAAGGATATTGATGTGTTTGCAGTATGTACAGGCCCAGGCTCTTTTACGGGTGTAAGAATTGGTATGAGTGCCGTTAAAACCTTGTGTCAGGCACTTTCAAAGCCGATTATAGGCATTACAAGCCTTGACGCACTCGGCGCAAATTTTGAATGTTCGAACGATGTAATTATAGCTCCCGTAATTGATGCCAGGGGAGGTAATGTTTATAACGCACTTTATTTAAACGGCGAAAAAATTGTTTCTGAACGAATAATAAATATTGACGGGCTTTTAGCAGAGACGGGCGGTAAAAAAACAGTATTTTGCGGTGATGGCATTGTACCTTATAAAGAT
>JAZSPJ010000022.1:0-3787 GCA_045537365.1 Clostridia bacterium | reverse complement strand
CTGTTACGATAGTAAGGATATTGAAAATGTATCGGTTATTCTTGCAATGGGTGTAGATGTTGCACAAGAAAAAAGTGTTTTCAGCTTTGCAATTGCCGATATAAATTCTAAAGACAACAGCTCCGAAGCACCGGTAGTAATTAAAAAAAGTGAGGGTGTTAATGCTTATGATGCTCTTTATAATCTCCAAAAAACCCAAAGCAAGCAGTTAACACTTACACATATCGAATGTGCAATTTTCTCACAAAATGCCCAAAGTATTTATAAAGATACTTTATATGATATGGCAGGCAGACTTGGTGTGAGCAATACCTCATATATTGCCGTGTGCGAGGGAAAGGCAGGCGATTTGCTGGACTCAATTTCAAGCTCACACGAAACGGATTTTTCAGTTTATATAAACGATATATTAAAAAACCGCAAGCTAATGCCAAAGGCAACACTTTTAGATGCTGTGCATGCATTAAAAACAAATAGCGATATTTGTATACCGATGTTTGGAGAGCATAACGATGAAATTGAATACAGCTTGTGCATTGCAAATAAAGAGTGTGGCTTTATGCCAATAGCCTTTGACGATTATAATGCGCTCAATATTTACTCTGTTTTAAAGGGATATACAAATACTTTAGTCATAAAAAACGGCAACGGTGCTTATGGTATACTGCTTAAAGAAATACCAAAACTAAAGGTTAAAAACAACAGAGTTGAAATTAAATATGTTTTTGAAAAAGCCGATGATTTAAAATATAAAAACGAGGCTCAAAAAATAACAAACAGCTTTGTAAATAACCTGATAAAAAACAATACTGATATTCTTAATCTGGAAAACCTTCAAAAAGTCGGGACATTTAAAAATAAAAATATGACGGGCTTAAAAATATGAATGTTGTAACCGAGGTGGAGCTATGACGGTAGTCGGTGTATGTATAAAGATATTTAAAATTTTATTTTTAATAAGGTCTAATATTTATGGGCTTTCTTATGCGTTTTACGAAAGGAAAAACGGATTTAAAAAAGCCATATTCGTTATCTTATATGTTTTGTTGGTCGATTTGGCATTGGTTTATTTTATATGATATATTTCAAAAAACGGGAAGTATAATTTTACGAATAATTATACTTCCCGTTAATTTTATTTATTACCATTTGCAATTTTTACAATATCGCCAACACCGTCAAGTACCATTGTAGGGCGGTATGCATAGGTGTCGAGTGTATCTCTTGTGGAGCAACCCGAAAGAACCAATACAGTTGATAAGCCTGTTTCAAGACCTGATATAATGTCGGTATCCATTCTGTCGCCAACCATTACGGCATCTTTAGAATGGCAGTTAAGCATTTTAAGGCCAATTCGCATCATAAGCGGATTTGGCTTACCGCAAAAATATGCCTGTTTGCCTGTTGCGATTTCAATAGGTGCGGTCAGTGCCTTGCAGGCAGGTGCTATACCGTTTTCAATCGGACCGTTAAGGTCGGAGTTTGCACCGATTAGCTTTGCACCTTTTAATACAAGGTTTGTAGCCTTTGTTAGTGTGTCAAGTGAGTATGCCTTGCCTTCGCCGATTATAACATAGTCAGGGTTTACATCATTCATTGTAATACCTGCATCGTAAAGGGCATTTAAAAGTCCTGCTTCACCAATTACATAAGCAGAGCAACCCGGCGCCTGGTCTTTTAAAAAGTTTGCAGTTGCAAGTGCGCTTGTGTAAAAATGATGCTCGTCAACATCAAGACCCATTCTTTTTAATTTCTGATTTAACTCTCTTGGTGTGTAGCTTGAATTGTTTGTTAAAAATAAATATTCCTTGCCTGTGTCGTGTAACCATTTTATAAATTCTGCAACACCGGGCAGTATTTTATTGCCGTGATATATAACGCCGTCCATATCGCATATAAAGCCTTTTTTTTCGTTAAAATTAATTATATTCATTTATAAAAATCCTCCTTTGTAACCTCTATTTTTTTGATTTTTGAATTTTGTAATTTATTTTAGATACTAACCAATCCGGAGCAAGCTTTGAAAATAATACAGAAAGCTTTGCCGTATAATGGGGTATAACAAGCTCTTTACCCTTAAGCATACCGTCAACAGCGCATTTTGATGCGTATTCAGCCGAAATGCCCTTTAAGCTTGTACCAACATTTGCCACCTTGTCAAACTCTGTTTTAACAGGGCCGGGGCAAAACAGGGTAAGCTTAACATTTACATTATCCTCTTTCAGCTCACGGTTTACAGCCTGCGTAAGCCTTACTACATAAGCCTTACTTGCATAGTAGGACGATAAAAACGGTCCGACCGAAAAACCGGCAGAGGATGCTACATTTAAAATTTTGCCATAGTTTTGCGCCTTGAATTTTTGCAAAAATAATTTTGTGAGTATGTGCACCGCTGTTATGTTGGTTTTAATCATTTCAAGTTCTTTTGTAAGCTCGGTATCGCAAAATCCGCCGTATACGCCAAGGCCTGCACAGTTTACTAATATTTTAACATCATCATCGTCTTTATATGCATTATACAGTCTGAAACATTCACTTTCTATGCTTAAATCGGCAGTAAAAATTTCTGTATCGTGACATATTTTTTTTAGCTTTTCAAGTCTGTCCAAACGCCTTGCGCAAGCAACAACCTTGTAGCCCTTTTCGTTTAAATACTTTGCAATTTCAAAACCGATGCCCGAACTTGCTCCTGTTACTATTGCCTTCATAAGTTTATCACCTTAATAAAACTGCTTATAATGTTTACGGTTTTATCGGCTGCTAATTTTTTAAATGTGTTGTAATCTATATGCGAGGTTGAGTTTGCATTGTCGCTTATTACTCTTAAAACGCCAAAGGGAACACTGTTTACAACGCAAACCTGACCTATGCTTGCACCCTCCATCTCGTTTGCAATTGCGTTAAATTTTTCTATTATAAAGCTTCTGGTTTCATCGTCGTTTACAAATTTATCGCCCGATGCTATTGTGCCTGTAAGGTAATTGTTATCGCCGTTTTCGGTTACTGCATTTTTAAGTGCATCAATAACTTTTTTATCGCAATCCATATATATGCGGTTTATGCCCGATACAAACCCAACGGGATCACCTAGAGGGGATGTATCAAAATCGTACTGTACCACATTTTCGGCAATTGCAATACCCAGTATATCAAGCTCTTTTGCAAGACCGCCCGCAACACCTGAATTTATAATGCAATCGGGGTTGTATTTGAGTATCATAGCCTCACAGCAAATAGCGGAGTTTACCTTGCCCACACCGCTTACGGCAATTACTATGTTCTTGCCGTTTAATGTGCCGAGCGTATAGCAAAGTCCGCCAAAGCTTTCTGTTTTTTTGTTTTCAAGCAAAGCGCAAATGCCCTCTGCTTCAATATCCATTGCACATATTATTCCTATCATTTGTTTCATTCCTTTATAAAATTATTCTTTTTCTGTATATACCTTTGTGCTGAACTGTCTGCCTGTATGGTCTACCTCAAAATTATCTTTGTAAATAATTTAAATGATATTGATATTAATAAATATGCACCGATTATTGAAAATCATAAGGTGTTTTTAAATAAAACAAATGTTGAATTTGTTCAAATTATTAATTCAAATCATATTAAAGTAAAAGTTTGGGAAAGGGGCTCTGGCATTACACTTGCATGTGGCACTGGTGCTTGTGCCTCTACTGTTGCAGCTTTTAATAAAAAATTTATTTATAAAAATGCAACTGTAGAATTACCTGGTGGAAACTTACAGACATAAGTCGGAGGCCAAGCGGTCTTAGGAAGACAACAATGG
>JAZSPJ010000230.1:0-4550 GCA_045537365.1 Clostridia bacterium | reverse complement strand
TACTCAAATACAGGCGGTCAGGCTTCTAAAGCTACTCCTACTGCCGCCATTGCTAAATTTGCTGCTGCAGGTAAGAGAGTTAAGAAAAAAGACCTTGGTATGATTGCTACAACCTACGGCTATGTATATGTTGCTCAGATTGCTCTCGGTGCTAATATGAACCAGGCTCTTAAGGCAATTAAAGAAGCTGAAGCATATAAAGGTCCTTCACTCATTATTGCATACGCTCCTTGTATCAACCACGGTATCAAGATTGGTATGTCTAACACAATATTTGAGGAGAAAAAAGCTGTTGACACAGGTTACTGGCACCTCTGGAGATACAATCCAATGCTCGCACAGGAAGGTCAGAACCCATTTGTTCTTGATTCTAAAGAGCCAACAGGCAGTGTTCAGGATTTCTTGAACGGTGAGAACAGATACCTCCAGCTTAAGAAAGCTGATCCTGAGCTTGCTGATAAGTTATTTACTAAAGCTGAACAGGATTTACTTGACAGATACGAAGTTTACAAAAAAATGGCTGAAAGATAATTTTTGATTACTAAAGCCTGATGTAGGGGCTGTAAAAAACCAAGTTTTTTACAGCCCCTTAACATTAAATTATTATTTTAAAATAAAATATATTATAATTAATCTTATAGGAGCAGTATTATAATGAAAGAAAACGAAACTCAAAAACCAAAAAGCAAAAAAATAATAGGTGTTATATGCAGTATTGTTATAACTTTAGTTGCAATAAGTGCAATATTTACATACTGCGTTGTGCGTGCCGATTCGGGCAAAATATATCCAAATACCTATATCGGCAACTTCAGTGTTGGCAATATGACCCCCGCTGATGCAAAAAAACTGCTCGAAAATAAATTTTTGCAAAACCAGAAACTTACCTTTTATTCAAAGGATGATAAAAGTGATGAATTTGAAATATCAGGAGATGAAATTTTCTTTAATATAGATATTGATAAAAGCATTGAAAATGCAATTGGCAATACTAAAGATAACGGCATATTTAAAAAAGGACTGAAATATTTTAAAAGCTTTATAAGCTCTAACAAAACCGACTTATGCGTAAGTTATGATGCCGATAAGCTTACTATGATTTTTGAAGCATATCTTACAGACAGTATTGCTGATATGGTGCCTGCAACTGTTACCGAGGGCGAGGATTGCCTTATACTTAATAACGGCACAGCGGGCAAGGGCGTTAATATGAAAAAGCTTGAAAATCTTATTAAAAAAGATGCCTGCGACCTTTATATGAATAACCCTTTAAAAATTGAAATTGATACCATACCCCCCGAACCGTTTGATGCGGATAAAATTTATAAAGAGTATAACCGTGAGGTTAAAGATGCCATAATTACCGAAACAGACGGTGTATATGAATTTCAAAAGGAATTAAACGGAATTTTATTAAACTACGACGAAGTTGTAAATATAATAGAAAAAAACCGTAACAATACAGAGGACTATATAATACCCGCTGTTATTACAAAAGCCGAAATAACGGTTGAAAGCCTTGAAAGAAAGTTTATAAGCCGTGTTATTTCTGCATACACAACTTCCTTTGCATCAAGCGATGCTAACCGTGCCCACAATGTAATGCTTGCGGCATCGAAAATTGACGGAGTAATATTAAATCCGGGTGATACATTCTCATACAATAAGGTTGTAGGACCGAGAACGGCAAAAGCAGGCTTTAAAAACGCTCATGTTTATGAGGGGAATAGAATTGTAGACGGTATGGGCGGAGGTATATGTCAGGTATCGAGCACATTATACAATACCGTGCTTATGGCAGACCTTAAAATAGTAAAACGCACAAACCACTCTATGCCCGTAGGCTATGTACCTCCGGGAAGGGATGCTACAGTATCCTTTGGGACAATAGATTTTGTTTTTCAGAACGACAAAACATATCCAATAAAAATATGCGCAACAAGTGCTAACCGCACCCTTACAATTTCCATCGAGGGTGTTAGCGATATGGATTATACAGTACAGCTTTATACCGAAACAGTTGCATCGACCCCATTTACAGTAAGAGAGGTTTTCAACGAAAGCCTTGCACCCGACCAGACAAGAGTTATTCAAAACGGCACAAACGGCTCAACGGTTTACACATATAAAATATATAAGCGTGACGGCATACAGTTTAACAAAAAAACAGTAGGAAAAAGTGTTTACAGCCCTATTGAAAAAATAGTGGAGGTAGGCAAAAAGCAACCGCAAGAGCCAACAGGGGATATTCCTTCAGATGAGGAACCCACAAATACGGAGGACACCGTAATTGATAATACCGAAAGCGATATAAATACCGATATTAACAAAAATGAAAGCACTGATGCAAATCAATACAGCGAACAACCCGAAAGCGAAAACACTTTGGCTCCAACAGATATAATAATTGAAAATAATAGTCAGCCCGACAACACAAACGACGAAATACCGCAAACCGACATCCCCGATGAAGCTATATCCGAAACCGAACCTCAAACGCCGTCAATTTAATGTCTTTTAAATAAAATTTTGTAGGAAAAACGCAAGAATTTAAAAATAATTCTTGCGTTTTTCCTACAAATATATTAAAATAGAGGTATAGGTGGCAAATAGAAAATATACCCAATTAAAAACTAATCTTATATGGAGGTCAATATGGATATTTTTTCAATTTTTACTTTGTTTGGCGGACTTGCATTCTTTCTTTACGGTATGAATGTAATGAGTTCGGGGCTTGAAAAAATCGCAGGCGGAAAGCTTGAAAAAACCTTGCGTGCTATGACATCAAATCCATTTAAAAGCCTTGTACTCGGTGCTGGTATAACAATTGCAATACAGTCGTCCTCTGCTATGACGGTTATGCTTGTAGGCTTAGTTAACTCAGGCATAATGGAGCTTGGTCAGACAGTAGGCGTAATAATGGGTTCAAATATCGGTACAACCCTCACCGCTTGGATTTTAAGTTTGGCGGGCATTGAAAGTGATAATGTTTTTATTAAAATGCTTAAGCCCGAATCCTTTTCACCGATAGTTGCATTTATAGGTATTTTACTTATAATGGTTGCAAAAAGTGATAAGAAAAAGGATATAGGTAAAATACTTGTAGGCTTTTCAGTACTTATGTACGGCATGGAGTTTATGAGCGATGCGGTAAGCCCGCTTGCTGACAGTCCGTACTTTGCAACAATGCTCACAGCCTTTTCAAACCCAATACTTGGTGTTGTGGTTGGCGCTGTATTTACAGGAATTATACAAAGCTCGGCAGCATCGGTAGGTATTTTGCAGGCGCTATCTTTAACAGGAGGCATTTCCTACGGTATGGCAATTCCTATTATAATGGGACAGAATATCGGCACTTGCGTAACTGCACTTATTTCAAGTATTGGTGTAAATAAAAACGCAAAAAGAGTTTCGGTTGTACATATCAGCTTTAACCTTATTGGCACAGTTTTGCTTTTAATCGCATACTACGGTCTTAATGCGGTTATTCATTTTCCGTTTACCGATTTAAGCATAAACCCTGTTGGAATAGCTTTTGTACACAGCGTATTTAATATCGCAACTACGGCACTTCTCATTCCTTTCTCAAAACAGCTTGTAAAAATTGCAAATATTGTTATTAAAAACAGCGATAAAGAGGAAGTTCCTGAGCTTCTTGACGAAAGGCTTTTATCAACACCGTCAATTGCTATATCCCACTGCCGTGAGCTTACAGTTGATATGGCTAATATGGCAAAAGAGTGCTTAATGGATGCAATATCCATAATAAACAATTATAATACCGAACTTGCTGATAAAATACCTGAGCTTGAAGGTATTATTGACCATTACGAGGACAAGCTTGGCTCGTATCTGGTAAAACTTTCACGAAGCAGCTTGTCTGTGGAGGAAAGCCATATTGCATCAAACCTACTACACTCAATCGGCGACTTTGAAAGAATTGCCGACCACGCATGCAATATTTTAAAAGTGGCAAAGGAAATTGACGAAAAAGATATTGTATTTTCATCCGAGGCACAGTCGGGCATTGATAAAATCACAAAAGCAGTAAGCGAAATTCTTTCACTTACAATGGAGGCTTTTGCAAACAACGATCTTTCAGTTGCTAAAAAGGTTGAACCGCTTGAACAGGTTGTAGACGGCTTAAAGGCAAAGCTTAAATCAATGCATATAGCAAGACTTCAGAACGGCGAATGTACCATTGAAACAGGCTTTGTGTTTAACGACCTTTTAACAAACTACGAAAGAGTTGCCGACCATTGCTCCAATGTAGCAGTATCGCTTATACAGATTGCCGACGACAGCTTTGACACCCACGAGTATCTGAGTAATATTAAAACTCAGGACAATGTTGACTTTAACACAATGTATAAAGATTTCAAAGAAAAATACAGAATATAATTTGACAGCTAAAGCAATATGTTATATAATTATTTGTATAACATATTGTTTTTTTTGGAGGTTAGGAATTGAAAACTTTAATACTTACAATATCCGCAGGCGGCGGACACCATAAAACCGCTATGGCAATTAAAGAATATTTAATATCA
>JAZSPJ010000126.1:0-6388 GCA_045537365.1 Clostridia bacterium | reverse complement strand
GATTTATAGTTGGAATTTATTAAAGTCATTTTAACTTCTTTGCTGTCAGCAGTATCTTTATTTGTAATTGCAAAAATAATGGGACACAAGCAGATGGCACAGCTTGATTTTTTTGATTATATTACAGGTATCACCATTGGCTCTATAGCAGCAGAGCTTGCAACAGAATTGGAAGCACCATGGAAGCCTCTTATTGCAATGATAATCTATGGTATTGCTGCACTTGGACTAACGATACTTGCACATAAATTCCCTAAAACCCGTAAATATGTCAATGGAACACCAATCATTATTATGGACAACGGAAAGTTGTATCGGGAGAATATGAAGAAGGCAAAGCTTGAGCTTTCTGAATTTATGGTTTTGTGCAGACAGGAAGGATATTTTAATTTAAACGATATTCAAACAGCGGTGTTTGAATACAATGGACGAATTACCATTTTGCCTAAAAGCCAAAAAAGACCGCTTACGCCGGAGGATATGAATATAACTACCGAAAAGGCGGAAATATGTACAGAGATTATTATGGATGGTCGCATTCTGCATGAAAATTTAAAAAGGCTTGGCCTTGATTTGACATGGCTTGATAAACAATTGAAGCTGCAAAAATATAACAATGTAAAAGAAATATATTTAGGAATATGTGATAAAAATAATAACCTTACATTGTTTCCAGTAAATTAATTTTTTATATGACAAATCCGTACAATATAGATGCACTTTTCTTTTAGCTGAATTTTGCACTTTCGTGCAAAGAGAAATTATTGCTACGCAATAGCTATATTGTTTTTTCATGGTGCGAGTGTTCATAACGTGTCATAAATAGAAAGAGTGTCCATAACATAGGTTATGAACACTCGATATGGTCGGGATAACAGGATTTGAACCTGCGGCCTCTTCGTCCCGAACGAAGCGCGCTACCAAACTGCGCTATATCCCGCTGAATACAAAAAATATTATAAACCATTTTAAGTAAAAAATCAATAGTTTTTAGCTATTTTTTTAAAAAACTATATAGGGAGGCTTTTATACTTGCCTCCCTGTTGCTTTATAGTGTGTTTTTGCACATAATAACGGGTTGCAATTGCTTTTGATTAACTGCACTTAAAAGTGCTTCGGGTATAAGTTCCATATTTGCAACCAGCGATTTTGGTTTGCCTTTGGGATCATCCTGCTCAAAGGGAACCATATACACATTTTGCATATTAAGTAAAAGTCCTATATTTTTTGCACTTGTGCCAAGCCCGTCGTTTGTAGATACGGCTATTACAAGCGGTTTGAAATTTCTTAAATTTGCTTTTGCCGCCATACTTACGCAGGAGTCGGTTATGCCGTTTGCTATTTTGGCGATAGTGTTACCCGTACAGGGCGCAACAATAAGTCCGTCAAGATATTTTTTCGGCCCGATTGGCTCTGCCTCTCTTATGGTGGATATTATTTTTCTGCCTGTTATGCCTTCTATTTCATCCTTAAATTCCTTGGCAGTGCCAAAGCGTGTATCTGTGTTATATGATATTTCGCTCATTATAGGGTATATTTCCGCACCATATTCAATAAGCTTTGAAATTTGCGGAATTACTCTTTTAAATGTGCAAAATGAGCCTGTTAGTGCAAATCCTATATTTAAATATGATAAATCCATATAAAGCATCTGCCTTTCTGCCTGCGTGGTAGTATAAGGTTTTATACGCAGGCACATAAAACCTTTAATTTGATTGGATATTAATTTATATAGGGCTGTATTGCCTTATATATTGCACAGCCTGCACTTTTTGGGGCTGTTTTTCCGGGAAGTGATAATGCGTGTTCATATTTTAATGAATTTTTTTCGCACAGATTTTTATCTATATATCCCGGCATTGATGCTATATCCACTAAAAATGCATCCTTTTTAATCAGCTTGTAATCATCGGGCGAAATAAGATTAAAGGGAACGGTATTTACAATTACATCGGCACTGGACAATATTGAGGATATATTTGACGAATGGCAGTAATTTAACCCCATTGCCTCTATATATGCAAAGTCGGAGCTTTTTCGTGCCGTAACCGTAACTTTTGCACCAAGCCCTGCAAGCATTTTTGATATTACCTTTCCGCACTTTCCGTTACCTATTACAATGATGTTTGATGAACAGATGGTGGTATCGGTATTTTTTATAATAACATCAATTGTGCCCTCAGCGGTTGATATTGCATTGAGCATCATTAAATCGTCGAGCTTTGCGTAATCTATTAAATCAATATCGCCTTTTTTGCATTCGTACACGATGGCAGGAAGCATTCCGCCGATAATTTTTTTGCCTCCAAAGCTTTTTATTATGTGCTCAAGACTTATAGTGCTATACTTTGCTTCAGGGGCAAATACATTTATGCCGTCACGGCTTGCAGGTATTCCAAGTATCAGAATATCGGCATTTTGTAATTGATTGTAATCAATATAAGGGTTTTGTGCCGAAAGAGCACAATTTACATTGTAACCGCTGTCTTTTAAGAGGCTGTAAAGATAAGAAATGCGCTTATCTCCGCCTATTGTTATTATATTAGCCATATTTTGTGCCACTCCTTACAATACTGATATTACATAATATGCTGTAAAAAAGCCTTTTGACACGCTTTTAATAAGTATGTGATTTCACAACCCTTGCATAGCGAGCATATATTTTATATAAGGAGTGATGCATATTGTGTGATATATCTATGGCTGATATGAATGTGGGCGATGAAGGTATGGTTGTATGCCAGAAATCCCCTGAAAATATAAAAAGACGGCTTCAGGATATAGGCATTATTGAGGGTGCAACTATTAAATGTGTTTTAGTAAGCCCTTTAAAAGACCCTAAAGCCTATCTTGTAAGAGGAGCCGTTGTAGCAATAAGAGCAGACGATGCTTTAAATATAAAAGTAAGGCTTGAGAGGGAGTGAAACAATGGGGCTTACATCAAGTTCAACAGGCAAAGCACTTGCTAAAAAGGATAAAAGCTATACGGCGGATTATAAAATTGCACTTGCAGGCAACCCGAATGTTGGTAAGAGTACAGTATTTAATCAGCTGACGGGCTTGAAACAGCATACGGGTAACTGGGCAGGAAAAACAGTATCTGCCGCCGAGGGTGTGTTAAAGTATAAAAATAAAAGTTATTTAATTGCTGATATACCGGGCTGTTATTCTCTCAACGCACATTCTAAAGAGGAAGAGGTTGCCAGGGATTATATATGCTTTGGCGGAGCAGATTGCATAGTAATTGTGTGCGATGCTACCTGCCTGCACCGGAATTTGCTTTTAGTGTTGCAAACGCTTGAAATAACAGAAAAAGTAATTTTGTGTGTTAATCTTATGGATGAGGCAGAAAGGCACGGTATAAAAATAAATTTAAAAAAGCTTGAACAAAGGCTTAATATAAAGGTTGTGCCAACCACAGCCAAGACAAAAAAGGGAATGGAAAAGCTTGTGGAAAAAATAGCATCAGGTGCAAAAAACAAAACCCTTGGAGCATACAAGGTAAGCTATGATGAAAAAATAGAGGAAGCAATCGGAGAGCTTGAAAATGCATTGGAAAAAGAAAACATAAATACAGAGCTGTCACTAAGATTTATTGCAATAAAACTGCTTGAAAATGACACCTCATTTTTGAAAAGCCTTTTAAATAGCTCCGGATATACGGTTTCAGATAATATTAATCAGACTGTTGATAGGATAAATACATATCTTAATGATAACGGTCTTGAAAATTTATTTTCCGATTATATAGCAAGAGGACTTATAGATGCCGCAGACAAATTGCTTGAGGGAGTATATGAAAGCGATAAAAATAATAAAGCAGATGATTTTTTTGACAAAATTTTAACTCATAAATTTTTTGGCTTTGTATTTATGTTTTTTATGCTGGCGCTTGTGTTTTATATTACCATTTCGGGTGCGAATATACCGTCGATGTATCTTGAAAACTTTTTGCTTGGAAATGAGGATAATATATATAATTTCTTGGTGGGACTTGGCTTAAATACAATGCTTGCGGATATGCTTGTACACGGTATGTACAGGGTTGTGGCGTGGGTAGTTGCGGTAATGTTACCACCAATGGCAATATTTTTTCCGCTGTTTACAATGCTGGAGGATTTGGGATTTTTACCCCGCATAGCATTTAATCTTGACCGATGCTTTAAATGGTGCGATTCCTGTGGGAAACAGGCGCTTACTATGTGTATGGGCTTTGGCTGTAACAGTGCAGGCGTTGTGGGATGCAGAATAATAGATTCTCCGCGCGAAAGACTTATTGCAATAATTACAAACAGCTTTGCTCCGTGTAACGGACGCTTTCCGGGAATGATTGCGGTAATTACAATGTTTTTTTGCGCAGGTGCAGGAATATCGGGGCAAATAAAATCTGCCTTTATATTATCGGGCTTTATATTGCTTTCAATTTTGCTTACTTTTGCCTCATCGTGCGTGCTTTCAAAAACATTTTTAAAGGGTGTGCCAACATCATTTACTATTGAACTGCCGCCTATAAGAAAACCGCAGATAGGTAAAATACTTGTAAGAAGTGTATTCGACAGAGTAATATTTGTGCTTGGCAGAGCTATTGCAGTTGCCGCACCGGCAGGTATTATAATATGGCTTACGGCAAATTTAAGCTTTGGAGGCAATTCTGTTATTGATATACTGTCCTCTATGTTAAATCCTGTTGCATTTATTATGGGGCTTGACGGCGTAATACTTTTAGCTTTTATACTCGGTATGCCTGCAAATGAAATAGTAATACCTATTATTATAATGACCTATATGAGCACAAAGGGGCTTGTATCAATGGGCGATACTGAAAGCTTAAAGGCACTTCTTATAGCTAACGGCTGGACTGTGCGTACGGCTATATGTACACTTATATTTTTTGTGGCGCACTGGCCATGCTCAACAACTTTAATTACTGTTTATAAAGAAACAAAAAGTTTAAAATGGACAATTGCATCATTTTTGGTGCCTGCTCTTATGGGAGCAATTTTATGCATAATAGTTAATTTTGGCTTGAGCGTTATAGCTTAAAAAAACACCTCAAAGGTTATTCGCCTTTGAGGTGTTTTAAGATTATATTTTTATATTAGATAACAGGGAAGCCCGATGCTGCATGTGCATCTATAAGCTCATCGCACATAGCAACAATATCGTCAAGTGAAAGTACAGCCGCAGTGTGTGGGTCCATCATGGCTGCGTGGTAAATGCTTTCTCTTGTTTTTGCTCTTGCTGCCTCTATTGTAAGCAACTGTGTGTTTACATTAGACATATTCATAGCTGCAAGCTGCATGGGAAGGTCGCCTATAAATGTTGGGTTGATACCTGTTGAATCTACCATACAAGGTACTTCAACACAAGCATTTGCAGGGAGATTTGTAATTAAGCCGTTGTTAATTACATTTGCACCGATTTTATATGGTACATTAGTAACCATAGCTTCAATTATGCGTGAAGCATACTCTCTTGAACGCTCGTGAGTAATTGCGCCGCCTGCAAAAAGCTTTTCTTTCTGTTCTTTCCACTCTGCAATCTGATTAACGCACCTTCTTGGATATTCGTCAAGCGGAATGTTGAATTTATCAATAAGCTCAGGATAGTTTGGCTTAATGAAAAATGGATTGTACTCTGCATTGTGCTCACTGCTCTCTGTGCAGTAGTAGCCAAGGTGTTTTATGTACTCATAGCGAACCATATCGTGGTGCTTTTCGGTTGCGTTTTTCTCGCTAGCTCTTTTTCTGATTTCGGGGTAAAGGTCGTTGCCTTTTGTATCACGGATATCAAGAAGCCATGCCATGTGGTTTATACCTGCGATTTTGTCGTAAAAACCATCCACTTCTATACCAAGGTCTGCCAATATGCCTGATGAGCATACCTGTACACTGTGGCAAAGACCTATTGTTTTTACCTTTGTATATCTTTGCATATAGCCTGTTAAAATTGCCATTGGGTTTGTGTAGTTTAAAAACCACGCATTAGGACAAACCTCTTCCATATCCCTTGCAAAGTCCTCCATTACAGGAATGGTACGCAATGCACGCATTATACCGCCTATACCGAGAGTATCGGCAATTGTTTGTTTTAAGCCGTATTTTTTGGGTATTTCAAAGTCAATTACTGTGCTTGGCTCGTAACCGCCAACCTGAATTGCGTTGATAACAAAATCAGCATCCTTTAAAGCGGCTTTGCGGTTTTCTACACCGTGATAAGCCTCGATTACAGCTTTACCTTCGTTAATGTTGTCGTTTAATTTTGATACGAGTATGCGTGACTCCTCAAGTCTTTCCGCATCAATGTCATAAAGTGCTACAACCATATCGCTTAAAGCATCGGCTAAAAAGCAATCGCCGAGAACGTTTTTTGCAAAAACGGTACTGCC
>JAZSPJ010000042.1:0-1656 GCA_045537365.1 Clostridia bacterium | reverse complement strand
AGATATTCTGACGATATAAAGGTAACAGACCTTTTGTACGAGTGCTATAAAAAGGCATCTAAAAAAGAGAGCATTGACGATGTTTTCGATAAAATAATAGACCGTTACAACGGCATAATAAAAGACCTTGAACTTGATTTTTCTCTTGATGAGGAATTTCAGAAAATCAAAATGTCAATTCTCCACCACGCAGGAAGCGACTATGTTGCGAGCCGAGGCGAGTACCTTAACTCAATGATTTTAGCTAAGTATCTTGACTATGATTTTATAGATGCTGAAAGCGGTATTTTTTTCAGCGAAAACGGTTCTTTTGATTCAGTAACTACCTATGAGGTACTTACAGATATACTTAAAAATCATGAAAGAGCAGTTGTACCGGGCTTTTACGGCAGAATGCCAAACGGCACAATAAAAACATTCTCAAGAGGCGGTTCGGATATAACAGGCTCAATAGTTGCAAGGGCAGTCGGTGCAAGTATATATGAAAACTGGACAGATGTATCAGGTATGCTTATGGCTGACCCAAGATGTGTAGATAATCCAAAGGTTATAGATATAATCACATATAAAGAATTAAGAGAGCTTTCATACATGGGTGCAACAGTATTGCACGAGGATGCTATTTTTCCTGTAAGAGAGGCTTGTATTCCGATTAATATAAGAAACACCAATAAACCTCAGGATAACGGTACAATGATTGTACCTGAAGCACCGCAGAACAGCCATGAGAGGGTTATAACAGGTGTTGCAGGTAAAAAGGGCTTTTCATCTGTAAATATCGAAAAGGATATGATGAACTCTGAAACAGGCTTTGGCAGAAAGGTGCTGGAAGTATTTGAAAAGCACAATATAAGCTTTGAGCATTTGCCATCAGGTATTGATACTATGACAGTGCTTGTTGCAACAGATGCTATTGACGGAGTAAGAGATGAAATTGTAGCTGATTTGTTTAAAACAGTAAATGCCGACTCTGTAAGCATTGAGGACGGTATAGCACTTGTAGCCGTTGTAGGCAGAGGTATGGTAAAAGCTAAAGGTACTGCTGCAAAAATATTCAAGGCAATATCTAATGCAGATATTAACATAAAAATGATAGATCAGGGCTCAAGTGAGCTTAACATAATTGTAGGCGTTGAAGAGGTGCATTATGAGGATGCACTTCAGGCAATATACAATGAATTTAACAGATAATTTTTAAGGAGTAACAAAAATGAGTGTCGCAAATATTAATATTTGTAGCAATATAAAAAGTGTTGACGGCAATCTGTATTTTGCAGGCAAAAATGCCTTGGAGCTTGCTAAAAAGTATGAAACACCTTTATATGTTATGGATGAGCAAAAAATAAGAGAAAAATGCAAAATATATGTAAATGCCTTAAAAGAATACTATGGCGATAATGCCATTGCAATTTTTGCAAGCAAAGCCTGCTCGTTTAAAAAAATGTACGATATTGTACAAAGCGAGGGTATGGGCTGTGATGTGGTATCATCGGGTGAAATATATACGGCACTTAAAGCAGGCTTTGATTTAAAAAACACATATTTTCACAGTAATAATAAAACGGATTTCGATGTAGCATTTGCTATTGAAAACAAGGTTGGATATTTCGTTGTGGAAGTCGGATCGTAGCCATGTCGTTCTGTGGGCCAAGGAGT
>JAZSPJ010000144.1:0-8586 GCA_045537365.1 Clostridia bacterium | reverse complement strand
GTTAAGAATAATATATATTTTTGCTATTGCAATACTTATACTTTTAAGGCTTACACTATATAATGCAAATCTTTTAAATCTATATAAAAGTGCTGAAAGTACTAGAAAGTTCAGTATAACGGCAAGAATATGCACAAATGTTAACAAAACCGATAAAAACTATACAGCTTATGCAAAAGTATTGAAAATAAAGCCCAAAATTAATATTAACAAAATATCGGTAGTTATACCCAAAAGCAAAGTTGATAGTTTAAACTACGGCGATACAGTGAGCTTTGTTACAAAACTTACTGTGCCTGAGGCAGAATTAAACGACGGCGGTTTCAGTTACCGAAAATACCTTGTGTCGCAAAATGTTGCACTGACAGCAAATTTAGCAGACAAAGCAAATAAAAACACAAAGGTATACGAGGAAAAAGGCAGTTTAAACCCATTTGTAAAGCTTGGAATAAAAATAAACCATCTGCAGAATGCATGTATAAATCACCTTGATAAATATTTTAAAGGCGATGAGTTAGGTTTAATTAAAGCAATTATAACGGGCGACCGTGACAGTATTTCTGATGAAATGAAAAACGCATATATAAATTCGGGCACATATCATATTGTAGCTGTAAGCGGTTTGCATACATCTGTGCTTATATGCTTTTTTGCATTTCCGCTGATAATTTTTAATATGTCAGGCGGAAAGAAACGGAAAATGCGCAGCATAATTGCAATTTTAACAGCCTTGTTTTTGCTTATGTTTACAGGCTACGGAATATCCGTATACAAGGTTTTATTTATGAGCATTGTAATGCTTATTGCGGTATTTGGCATGCAAAAATACAATGCTGTACATGCACTGTTTTATTCTCTTATACTTACTGTTATTTTTATGCCATACAAAATTCTTGATGCAGGTCTTTGGCTTTCGGTAAGCTCTACATTTGGTATACTTATAACGGACAAGGCAAAGAATTTTATTATAAAACATTTTCCGAAATTACTTAAAGGCAATAAATACGATTCTCTTTTATCGAGCTGTTTATCAACGGTTACATCCCTGCCATTTTGTGTTTATTATTTTTCAAGAACTGCTTTGGCTGCACCCTTATGCAATGTAATTATTATACCGACTGCAAGTGTACTGGTTATATGCTCTGCATTATTTTCAATACTGTGGTTTTTACCGCAAAGTATATGTTCATTAATTGCATACATACCCAAATTTCTTGCATTTATAATTAACACAATAACAAAATATGTTGCACAAATACCATATTCGAGCATTTATGTGCCATACCTTACATTTTTTGTTTTGCTGTTTTCTCTGCTTGTAACAATTTCAATATTTACAGCATTAAAACACAGAAAAAGGTGTACAGCTTATTTACTTACAATGCTTTCAATTATTATAAGCATTACAGCCTTGGGATTTACATCAATTAATAATAAGCGAATGTATATAAATGTTTTAAACGCCGAAAACGGCTCGGCAAGTATTGTTACAGTTAAAAGCGGATTTAACACAAAGCATTATATGTTTGACTGTGGCAGTACAAGCATTGCAGATATGGCAACTGATGTTACTATGCCATATATGTCGACAAAAGGTATTTTAAAAATCGACACACTTTTTATTTCATATACAGGCGACAAATGTGCAAATTCTGTAGATGAGCTTATTAATAACATAAAAGTTAAAAACATAGTTGTATACAATAACGATGGCTTGAACAATTTATATGCAGACATTAATTACAACAAAATTGTAAAAAGTGCCGTTAAAAAGAAAATACCCATTAACCATATAAATAACGGCGATGTAATTACATTTAAAGATTTTACCGTAAGTGTAATTAACCACGAAAAGCTGTACAGATTTAAAGCAGATAATGCATCTGCCATATACAAAATAAACTACGGTAAAACAAGTGCCCTTATGTGCGGAGGTGCAGGCTTGATTGAACTTAATTCAATAAGCAAAAACAAAAATTTAAGCTGTGATATGGCGGTTATTATGCACTCAAAATACAGTAAGGCTGTAACAAACTTTTTAGATACAGCAAAACCAAAGTATATAACTTTAAGCACCGGTGTAAATGCACACAATAATCTTACGGATTATTTTAAAAGAAAAAATATTTACTATACTCAAACATTGTACGATAAAACTGTTACTTATGAAAGTGACGGAAAAAATCTGATACTAAAAAAAGCAGTAGGTGATACATTTGAAAAACATAAGAAATGATATTAAGGAAAACAAGTTGAATAAAGCATATCTTTTATACGGCGATGAGGAATTTTTAAAGGATTATTATGCAAAAATGATATACGATGCCGTTGCACCTGACGAAACAAAGGATTTTAATTATTTAAAAATCTCTTACGAAAAGCCATTGGAAGGCGATGTTGAAGGCTTTGTTAACTCATACCCTTTTATGAACGACAGAAAGGTTATTTACATTAAAGAAAGCGGTATTTTTAAAAAGGCAAACGATGCCGACAAAAAGCTATGGAGTGATATATTTAAAAATATGCCCGACTATATAACAATTATTTTTTCGGAAACGGAAATTGACAAGCGAAATGCTATATATAAGGCGTTAATTGATAAAGGATATATTGCGGAATTTGCATTTCAGAAGAAACCTGACCTTGTAATATGGTGCAACAAAATATTAAAAGCCAATAGCAAAACCATGTTGCCTGAGGATATAGAATATTTAATAGATATATGTCCGCAGGGAATGATTAATTTAAAATCGGAGCTTGAAAAGCTTATGATGTATAAAAAAGAAAAACCCGATATTACAAAAAACGATATTGATACATTGGTTGCAAAAAGTGTTGAAAACCGAGTATTTGTAATGGCAGAGGATATGATAAAAGGTAACACAGCCGAGGCACTTAAAAAGCTTGAAAATTTAAAAGAATTAAAATGTGAGCCTGTTGAAATACTATCTGCAGTATTTGCAAAGTTTAATTCATATATGAAAATTAAGCTTTTAAGTCATAAGACAATATACGAAATTGCATCAAAAACAGGGCAAAAAGAGTATTTTATAAAAAATGACCTTAATTTACTTAAGAACACATCAAAAGAGTATATAAAGGGCATTTTAACAAAATGCAGCAGTGCCGATTACCGGATAAAAACAGGACAGGCAATACCCTGGAGCGAGCTTGAACTGATTATAACTGAAAATGGGATATAAAAAAGTATTCATAAGACACGCTGATGCGGGCATCGCATCCTACGAAATACGGCAGAAACGAAAAAATTGCTTCTGCCGTTTAAAATTACTTTTTTTTAATATTAATCAACAAGTTCCTTTTTTCAAGCAGGGTCATAAAAATTATGCCTGCCACTATACCAAAAGTACCCTGAATAACATTGGATATTACACTTAATGCCGCAGTAGGTGCACCGTAAAGTATGCTTTCAAATACAAAATAACCGCCAACCATTATTATTTCTGCCACAACAGCGCTTAAGAGCTTAGCCGGAAAGCTATGATTTTTTAAAAGCTTATGTATATAAAATGCCACCAATGCCATCAAGCCTTTGATTACAAAGGTTACAGGTGCATAAACCGCATAACCCGCCGCTAAATCAGCTAAAAATGAACCTAACCCTGCGGACAAAAAGCCGAATAAAGGGCCCATAGTCCAACCGCACATAAGCACAGCCGCATCACCCAAATTCATATAACCCTTTGCCGGGGTGGGTATTCGCACAATCAATGTACAAACCATTACTATTACTGCCATTAAAGATGCATAAACAAGTTTTTTTGTTTTAATTTTCATTTTCACCATATCCTTTGCTTATAAATTTAATAGATTCTTTGCCTTTAGTATTGCGGCTATTGTTTTGCCGTCCTTTATAGTCCCGTCCATTACCATTTTAACAGCGTCGTCAAAATGATATTTTTTAAGGTTTACAAATTCATCCTCATCAGGGTGGCTTTTTTCAAAAGTCAAGTCCGTTGCAACAAACAGCCTTAGGTTTTCATCGGTATAACCAACCGAGGGGTAAAACTCACCAATAAATTGCATATTTTCGGCTTCAAGTCCTGTTTCCTCGCTTAACTCTCTGCGTGCGGCACTTTCTGTATCCTCATTGCCCTTATCAAGCTTACCTGCAGGTATTTCCAGCATCATAGTGTTATATGGAACTCTGAACTGTTCCACAAGATACACATAGCCTTCATTATCAACTGCAACCACGCCTACTCCTCCGGGATGATGCACAACCTCTCTTTTTGCCTCTCTGCCGTTGGGTAATATTACGGTATCAACATTAAGGTTTATTATCATTCCGTCGTAAACTCTGTTTTCTTTAATAATAATCTCTTTATAATCCATTACATACCCTTTCTTTTATTTTTAAATCTGCCTGTGCGAAGTATAAGTGCCAATATAATACCTATAACAGCTCCAAGCACGATAATAAATATTGAAATCATCCACGCATTGTTTTGAGTATTAAACTGGTTTAAAACAAAGTTTGTATTATTTGGTACTGTGGTATCGTCATAATTAATTACATCTTTTGACTCAACTACACCTTCAACAACCCTTCCGGCAGAATCAATATATTTAAGCGGAAGCTCTGCATCTGCCTGCGGATAAATCTGCGCAGTATTATCCTTATGCTTTACGGATATTGTGTTTTCCTCAAACTTAAATTCAACCGCCATACCGTTTGCGGCAACAAAATATGCAATTGCCGTTACATCATAAGCACAGCTCTGCCCTTTCATCGGAGCAGGCACTAAAAAGTTAAGTGTTTTTACATCAACGGTATCAACCTTATATGCACAGCCCGAAAGCTTATAATTATCACCTTCAGATTGTACTGCAATACAAATGTTGTCGCCTATTTTCGGTGTGTTGTAACTGTTTGAATGTTCCTCACAGTATGTATATTTGAATTTTTTAATGTTTACAGTTGTATTTGAAAAATTGCTATCTGTGCGTAATTGTGATTTTTCGCCGGTGTTTGATGTTGGATATTTTACTCTGTCAAAAACCTCGCAGGTTATATATTCGTCGCTTACATCGCTTATGGTTGCAAGCAATAATTTTAGGTTTTTATCCTCTATAACTCTTTGCGCCATAGGTTTTGCCGCATATACAGCCTGAATGCCTGATATTAAAATACATAAAGCAATTAAAAACGATACAATTTTTTTTGACACACCTATACCCCCTTATACCAAATTAAGTAAAGGGTTGCCACAGCATAACTGCAACAACCCCCATTTGTAAAAAATTAAAATTAAGCTTCTGTGTTTTCTTCAGCTACTTCAACAGCCACTTCATCTACAGCTTCAACTGTTTCCTCTGCAACTTCCTCAACAACCGCTTCAGCTTCCTCTGCTTTTTCAGGCTCAAGTAATGCTCTTATGCTAAGACCTATTTTCTGTTTTTCAAGGTCAAGCTCTACAACTTTAGCCTGAACATGCTGGCCTACCATAAGCTCGTCTTCCACTTTGCCAATTCTCTTATTTGCAACCTGTGAAATGTGGATAAGGCCGTCTACACCTGTGTAGATTTCAGCAAATGCACCGAAAGGTACAATTCTAACAATTTTACAGTCAACAACAGAGCCAACTTCAAGCTCTTTTTCTACTTTTAACCAAGGATTGTCCTCAGCCTTTTTAAAGCCTAAAGAAATCTTATTCTTTTCTTTATCAAGCTCAAGAACATAGCAATCTACTACATCGCCCTCTTTAACAACCTCTGATGGGTGTTTGATTTTTGACCAAGAAAGCTCTGAAATGTGAATTAAACCGTCAACTCCGCCGATGTCTACAAACGCACCGAACTTTGTGAGAGATTTAACTACACCTTTATACTGTTTGCCAACCTCAACATCTGCCCAGAACTGTTCTGCCAAAGCAGCTTTCTGCTCTTTAAGTACAGATTTTACAGAACCAACGATTTTTGTTCTGCCTCTCATTCTCTTTATATCAATAATTCTAAGAGCTACCTCTTCGCCAACAAGTACAGACGCATCGGATAAGAATCTGTCGCTTGCCTGTGATACAGGAACAAATACTCTTACTCCGTTACATACAACTATAACACCGCCGTTTACAGCCTGTGCTACCTTACCTGTTAATACAGCCTTTGATTCAAAAGCCTCCTCGATTTCTTTAATGCCTTTCATAGCAGCGATTTTTTTCATAGAAAGAGTAACTTCACCTTCAACATCGTTTACTCTTACTACAAATACTTCTACCTCGTCGCCAACATTTACAAGCTCTTTAATATTAGCGCTTGGATCATCTGTAACTTCAGATGCAGGAACAAAGCCGTCTGATTTAAAGCCTAAGTTTACACTTACGCCTGCTTCAGTAACTGCTATTACAGTTCCCTTCACTACGTCCCTTGTATTTAAAGTAATCAGAGATTTTTCATACTCCTCAAAAGCTGCGGCAAATTCATTGCCCTTAATCATTTCTTCCATTCCTAAAACTACCTCCTTAATAATACACGACGGTGTTGAAGCACCTGCCGTTATACCAATTTTCTTTGGTATATATATATCTTGAGGAAAATCCTCAAAATTTTCAATTTGATAAGTATTGCCGCAGTGTTCCTTACATATTGCAGTAAGCTTATTTGTGTTTGAACTGTGCTTACCGCCTATTACTATCATAAGGTCAACTTCTTCGGCAATTTTTGCCGCCTCTAACTGGCGCTCATTAGTTGCACTACATATTGTATCAAAAACCAAGGGGTTTTGGCAAGTGTTTTTTAAAAAATTTATTATTTTTTCAAAAGTTTTTCTGTCAAGTGTGGTCTGGCTTACCACGCATACCTTATCATCGGGCAAAATTTTACCCTCAAGCTCGCCTGCCTCGGTTGCTATATATGCACTGTAATTGCATCTGCCGTTAATGCCTATAACCTCAGGGTGATTTTTATCGCCCGCAATAACTATTTTATAGCCAAGGTTATATTTTTCGTTTACAATATTGTGTATTTTTTTTACAAACGGACAGGTTAAATCAATATATTCAATATTGTTTTTTTCAATCTCGTCTATTATATCCTGCCCAACGCCGTGAGTGCGTATAGCCAAGCGGTTTCCGCTTTTTAATTCGTTTATGGAATTAATACTTTCCACACCGCGTTTTTTTAAATCGTTAACCACAAAATCGTTGTGGATTATAGGTCCGAGTGTGGATATTGACGATTTCCCCGCCTCTAAAGTAAGGTTTTCAACCGCTCTTTTAACTCCAAAGCAAAAGCCTGCGCTTTTTGCAATATGAAAATCCACAATATCACCTCGCAGTTCAACATTATACTACAACCCATACAATTAAATCAATATAATTTCAATTTTGTAACATTAATTTAATTTTAATAATTCATCATAAAGATTTTTGCTCATATTTTCGTAATCCTCACGGGTTACCTTTTGTCCTTCATCGGCTTTTAAATAGCGTTTTTCGCCAACAGTAATATTTACCTTTGAAAACAGCTTATAATCAGCATCTATATGTATTGGTACTATTGGTGCTTCGCTTTTTACACCGATAAACGCAACTCCCATTTGCGGACCTGCATCTTTATTGATTTTTGAGCGTGTGCCTGTTGGAAAAATACCAAAAACCTCGCCGTTTTCCAGCACCTTAAGCGACATTTTAAGCGCCGCAATATCCGATGCTCCTCTTTTTACAAATATAACATTTATAAGCTTTAATATCCGGCCTACAAAAAATGCCTTTTCAAGCTCAGCTTTCGCCATAAAGCGCACAGGTCTGGGCATAAAGCAGGCTATTAAAACAGGGTCCCAAAAGCTTATATGGTTTATGCATATTATAGCAGGACCGTCTTTGGGAACATTTTCAATTCCTTTTACATTTATTCTGAAACAAAGCTTACAAAAAGCTTTAACTATTTTTACTATTGTATTATAAAGCATATTATACCTCTTTTCCTAGTGAGGAAACTTTTTCATTTATTATATTTAGTATTAGTTCAACGGAGCTTTCAAAATCAAGCTCACTTGTATCTGCAATATATGCATCATCAGCGGCTTTAAGCGGTGCAACATCACGGCTTGAATCGTTTTTGTCACGATACTTCATATCCTTAAGCACTTCTCTAAAAGTAACTTTTTCGCCTTTTTCCAAAAGCTCTTTTAAGCGTCTTTCGGCTCTTGCCTCACAGCTTGCAGTTAAAAATATTTTCACCTCGGCATCAGGCAAAACACAAGTACCAATATCCCTTCCGTCCATAATACAGTTATTCTCACGAACAAAGGATTTTTGTTTTTCCAAAAGCCATGTTCTAACCTCAGGTATAACTGCAATATTCGATGCACCTATTGATACCTCAGGTGTTCTGATATAGCTCGTCACATCCTCACCGTCAACATACATAAGCTGTGCATCAGCCCCATGACGAAATTCCAATGTGGTGCTGTCAAGCATTTTTATAACATCGCTGTGGTTGTTTTTTATATCAACGCCGTTTTGTATTGCTTTATATGCCAGACTTCTATACATAGCACCCGTATCCATATAGATATAGCCGAGCTTTTTGGCAACCATTTTGGATATAGAGCTTTTACCCGCA
>JAZSPJ010000191.1:0-9492 GCA_045537365.1 Clostridia bacterium | reverse complement strand
GCTCTATGCCCGGATACAGACCTAAAATTGTTATAGGTAAGGATACAAGACGCTCAAGCTATATGCTTGAATACTCACTTGTAGCAGGTATAACCGCATCGGGTGCAGATGCATATATGCTTCATGTTACTACAACACCTAGCGTATCCTATGTTACACGTCAGGATGAGTTTGACTGCGGTATTATGATAACCGCATCGCACAATCCATTTTACGATAACGGTATAAAGGTTATAAACCGCTACGGTGAAAAGTTAGACGACAAAACAACACTTTTAATAGAGGCGTATATAGACGGAAACTTAAATGCACTGGGAGTAAACGGAAACGATTTACCGCTTGCACACAGAGAAAAAATTGGTTGTATAGTGGATTATGTTTCGGGTAGAAACCGCTATGTTGCATATCTTATATCCCTTGCTTCAAATTCCTATAAAAAATTAAGAATAGGTCTTGACTGCGCAAATGGTGCATCATGGATGATAGCAAAATCCGTATTTGGTGCATTGGGCGCACAAACCTATGTTATAGGGGCAGACCCTGATGGCTTGAATGTTAATAACGGATGCGGTTCTACCCACATAGAAAATCTGTGTAACCTTGTAAAGCAACAGCATCTTGATATAGGCTTTGCCTTTGACGGCGATGCTGACCGTTGTATCGCAGTTGAAGAAAACGGTAATGTTGTAGACGGCGATGCTATGATGTACATCTTGGGTAAAAGATTAAAATCAAGGGGAATGTTAAATGACGATACCGTTGTAGCTACAATAATGTCAAACAGCGGTTTTGTAAATGCCCTTAAAGATGCAGGTATGAAATGTGTTCAGACAACCGTTGGCGACCGCTTTGTATACGAATGTATGCAGGCAAATGATTACGGTCTTGGCGGTGAGCAGTCGGGTCATATTATACTTAAAAAATATGCTACAACAGGCGATGGCATACTTACTGCAATAATGCTTACAGAAGAAGTTTGCGACACTAAAACAAGCCTTGCGGCACTTTCTGAGCCTGTTAAGCTTTATCCTCAGTATACAAAAAATATAAGGGTTGCCGATAAGGCACTTACCCTTGCCGATAAAGCAGTTACCGATAGCCTTGCCGATGTTGAAAAGCTTATTGACGGCAACGGCAGAGCCTTGCTTCGCCAGAGCGGAACAGAGCCGGTAATAAGAATTATGATAGAGGCACAAAGTATGGAGCTTTGCAAAGAATATGCCGATATTATTGCAAAGGTTATAAAAGACAGGGGGCATAGCGTTGAGTAAATTTGTAAAAACCAAGGAATTGTATGAGTGTGAAACACCGTATCTTAAAAGCTTATTTGAAAACAGCGAATACCCTTGGGAAATGCTTCCCAAAATAAAACAGTATATACTTGATTTAATAAAAAACGGCATAGAGGGCTATACCGAAATTATGCCAAATGTATTGGTAGGTAAGGATGTAAAAATTTATCCTACCGCTACAATTGAAGCACCTGCAATTTTGGGTGATGGTACAGAAGTACGCCCCGGTGCATTTTTGAGGGGTTCTGTAGTTTGCGGCAGAAACTGCGTTATAGGTAATTCTTCGGAACTTAAAAACTGTATTTTACTTGACAATGTCCAAGTACCGCATTATAATTATGTAGGGGATTCCGTTTTGGGCAATTTTGCTCACATGGGCGCAGGCAGTATATGCTCAAACTTAAAGTCTGACGGCAAGCCTGTCGTAATTCACGGTGATGAGGATATAGAAACAGGTATCAGAAAAATAGGCGGTATATTGGCAGACCATGCAGATGTTGGGTGCGGTTGCGTAATAAATCCCGGCACTGTAATCGGCAAAAACACAAGAGTGTATCCGCTTACGTCATTAAGGGGGGTAATACCCGAAAACTCTATAGTTAAAGCTATGGATAATATAGTTAAAAACAGAGATTTTTAAAAATTTCTTAATAATAAAAAGGGAGAGAGTTATATGAAATTTATTACAGTTGACAGCTACGAAAAATTAAGCCGTATGGCAGCAAACATTATTGCATCGCAGGTTATATCAAAGCCTGATTGCGTATTGGGTCTTGCAACAGGCTCATCACCGCTTGGCACTTATGCAAATCTTGCAAAATACTGTGCTGACGGCGATGTTGATTTTTCAAATGTAACATCGGTTAATCTTGATGAGTATGTTGGACTTGACGGTACAAACGACCAAAGCTACCGTTATTTTATGAATACCAACCTCTTTGAAAAAATAAATATAGATATAAATAAAACACATGTTCCCAGCGGTTGCAATGCAGATATGCAAGCGGAGTGTGAAAACTACGATAAGCTTATAGAATATTTGGGCGGTATAGACCTTCAGCTCCTTGGCATAGGTCTTGACGGACACATTGGTTTTAACGAGCCTGACGAGTTTTTTGAAAAAGGCACACATACTGTAGAGCTCGACCCATCCACAATAGAGGCGAATGCCCGCTTTTTTGAAAGCATTGATGATGTACCAAAAAGTGCTATAACAATGGGTATGTTACATATTATGCAGGCTAAAAAAGTACTTTTAATAGCTAACGGAAAAAATAAAAAGGATATTTTGGAAAAAGCCTTTTATGGTCCTATTACTCCAAAAGTACCAGCATCAATACTTCAGTTGCATCCTGATGTAACAGTAATTTACAGCGAAAATTAAAGTTGGGTAGAAATAACTCATACCACGCAAGACAAAGTAAATAGTAATTATTTTAATTTCATCTGAAAATCAAAAAGTTTTTTGGTAGGAATTCGTTGAAAAACGAATTCCTATTATTTTTTATATAGTTAAAATTGCATAAATCTCAAAAAGCTTATTTGTTGTATTTATCTAAGTTCTACTACATTAAATCGATTTAATATTGTGCAAATATTCTTGAATATTTTGCAAATACAAATCATTATGTATATGGTAAAATTAAATTACAAGTAATATTAAATTATAAATATGGAGGTATTAAGTTATGGGTAGAATATGTATTCCTGATTATGAATACAAAGAGAGAATTCAACGAGCTGCAAAGTTGGTTCGTGAAAGAGGATTGGATGTAATGGTTGTATCAAGTACAGAATCCGATTACGCCAATGCAAGATATTTCAGTGGCTTCTGGCCGCTTTTTGAGCGTGCCGGTGTTGCTATTGCAGCAAACGGCGATGCAGCTTTAATGGTTGGTCCTGAATGTATTATTTTTGCACAGGATGTTGCAAAAATGGACAAAATCTTTTGCTTAAGAGAGTTCAGAGAGTCAGCTGACCCTTCTTACCCTGAATTGCATGCAGATACATTTAAAGATGTATTTAAAGCAATCGGTGTATCGGGCGATAAAATTAAAATAGGTCTTGGCAGCTATGTTGAGTGCACACTTCCTATATTTGAAGGTCTTAAGGAAAGCTATCCCGAAGCAGAAATCGTAAAATGTAACGATATTATGGTTGAGCTTCGTAAAATCAAGAGTGTTAACGAGCTTGCTTGTATTAAAGAAGGCTTCAGAATTGTTGACCTTGCTACAGACGAAGTTATCCGTCACTTAAAACCAGGTGTTACAGAGCTTCAGATGGTTGGTATTGCACAGAGAGTTATATACGAGGAGGGCGCAGAATACGAAGGTCTTCCTATGTATGTATTCAGTGAAAAATCAACAAGCCACGCAATCAGCCGTTCGGGTTACAGAACAATTAACAAAGGCGATATTGTACAGCTTAACCTTTCAGCTAAAATCGACGGTTATTCACCTGCTATCGGCTTACCTGTTGTTATGGGTAAACTTGAGGGTGAAAGAAAAAGAATTGTTAACTTCTGTCTTGATGCACATAACTGGACAGTTGACCAGTTAAAAGCAGGCGTTATTGCAAGTGATGTTGCAAAAGGCTTTTACAAATTATATGAAGAAGCTGGTCTTGCTAAAAACTTTGTATACGGTCCTTGCCACGGTACAGGTATGATTGAGGTTGAAGCTCCTTGGATGGAAACAATTTCAGATTATCCGCTCCAAGAGAATATGACATTCCAGGTTGATACATTTATCTCCGGTGACGGATTCGGCGTTCGTTGGGAAAAGGGTGTAGCTATAACAAAAGATGGTTGCACATCAATGACCGATTACTTAAAGAAAGGCTTAATTGAGCTTGAATTCTAATTTATAAAAAACTTATATAAGTCGGTGTGGCTGTAGCAAAAAATGATTTCATTTTGCTACACCCATAGCGGCTTTAATTTAAATGAAAGGTGTGTTTATTTATGGCAATAGGTAAAAAAGAATGGATTATTCCCGATTGTGAGCTTCCACCGGCAGGCGAGGGTGCAGCAAAAGGTCACGAATCCGTAATTATAGTAAACGATAGCAATGTTGACGCAGAAATTGCTGTAAAGCTTTTCTTTACAGATAAAGATGCTTACGAGGATATAAAATGGACTGTAAAAGCCGGCAGAGTGCGTTGTTTCCGTACAAACAATATAGACGATATGTGCGGTTTTGTAGTTCCTTTTGAAACACAGTATGCTATGAAATTAAGTTCAAACTGCGAGATTGTTGTACAGTACGGCAGACTTGACAATACTCAGCCAAACCTTGCTTTCTATACAACACTCGGCTACACAGAATGAGGTGCAGATTATGGAATATAATATGAGTTTTCCAAGAGAGTTAAATAAGGTTAAAGAAAACCGAATTCCTTTTGTAATGTGCGGCGGTACTGTTGAATATCACGGTCCGCATTGCTCTTATGGTTGTGATACTCTTATAGCAGAGGGTTTAATCAAAAAACTTGCCGAGAAAAAAGAAATTATGATTGCTCCGACAATATATTACAGCCCATCAAGTTATGCTGTTGCCGATGAAACAAGCGGTACAGTACATATTGAAGAGGATGTTTTTGAGGCTTATCTTTTCGGCATTTTTATGAATATGCTCGATGCGGGCTTAAGAAATATATATGTGGTTATACATCATCAGTTTGAGCAGGAAAATTTAATGCCAATGACCTTGTCTTATATGAAAGCTGCTAAACGTGCTACTATGAGATACCTTGAAAAAACACAGGGAAGAGGCTGGTGGGGCAGCGAGAATTACGCAAGCTATTATGAAAACCTCGGCGGCGGTGATGATCCGTTCTCATGGATAAAGGTAATACCTACAATGAGTACAGAGGTACAAAATGCAACAGGCTATGACCACGCAGGCAAATACGAGTGCTCTATACTAATGTCACTCTATCCTGATGCTGTTAAGCTCGACAGATTAAACGATATAGACCATTGGTTTACCAAAAGTGCGGCAGAGGCAAGCACTGTGATTGGTGATGAAATGGTAGAAAAATCATTGGCATATCTGTACGACAGAATAGTATAAAAAAGTTTAGCCTGCAAAAAGGCGTGTTAAAAGTTTTTTTGAAGGCTCCCTTGTGTAAAGGGAGCAGTCAAACCAGGGGTTTGACTGAGGGATTGTTAAAAGAGCTATAAAAAACTTGTATTTTTATAGCTCTTTTTAAAACGGAGGCGTAATTATGATAATAAATTTACACAAGCAAATGTTCACCTGCACAGAATTTGTACTTGCAGAGGATAAATGCTTTAAAGTATCTGCATTTAAGTATTCAACGGGAGTTGAGGCTCTTAAGGTTGAAAACAATATAGGCTATTATATAATATTGCCGTATCAGGGCCAGCAAATATGGAGGGCATCTTTTATGGGCGAGGATTTGGTTATGAAAACAACCTTTTCGGAGCCTGTGTCGGGTAAAACATACCTTGAAACCTACGGCGGATTTTTGCTCCATTGCGGTATAAACTCTTTTGGTGTGCCTGAGGAAGGTTACCCGCAGCACGGCGAAATACCAAATGCCGATTACGATACAGCTTATGTGAAAATCGACGAGGACGACAAAGGAAAATATGTGGCAGTAGGCGGAACTTTTGAGTTTAATAAATCCTTTGTAAAAAGGTATCAGTTCCGTCCGGAATGTAAGCTTTATGAGGGTGCAACCTTGCTTAAAATAGATATTGAGCTTGAGAATATGCGAAATACAGCTATGGAATATATGTATCTTTGCCATATTAATTTCCATCCGATAGACGGGGCAGAGCTTGTATATACTGCAAAATATGACAGCGAGCATATAAAGGTATTCAAGACCGACCGGAAGCCTCAGGATGCTGACGGCATTAAGCTTTATGAGTATATGGAAAATATAGAAAAAGACCCCAAAATACATCATAAGGTTGGAGCAGAAGGACAGTATTACAGCCCTGAAATGTGCCTTGGCATAAAATACGGATGCGATGCAAACGGCAGAGCGCATACAATGCAGTATACCGATAATGGTGCATTTTATGTAAGCCACCCCACTGATGTGCTTCCAATGGGTATAAGGTGGATTTCACGCACAGGCATAGAGGATTCTATGGGTATGGTGCTTCCTGCAACAGGCGAGCATTTGGGTTATACTTATGCAAAAAATAACGGACAGATAAAAATGCTTGAGCCTTTCGGTGTATTAAAATATACCCTTGAGGCAGGATATTTGCCAAAAGATAAGGCAGATGATATGAAAGCAAAAATAGAAAAAATTAACAATAATTAAAAAACGGGGCGGAATTAACCGCCCCGTTTGCTTTATAATTCAGGTAATATATCGTTATTATAATTATTTTCGAGCTCTTTAAAGTTTTTGCGTATATAATCAAAGGTATATTTTTCGCCCTCGTTTTTAAGCATTATAAGCAAAATTTCAATTGTTTCGCTTGTAAACTGATGTATGAATCTGCCTTCTTTTCCTCTTGCAAAATACTCGTAAGGGTGCGAGCTTGTATAGTTTTTACCCTGATATATTTTACTTGCGGCAACCCTGTCGCAAAACATTTCAATAACATATTTAAACGGCATTTTAACGGGCATAACCCTTCGCTCTATGGGGTTATAGTCGTTCCAATATTCAAAGTGATGCATATTTCTGCCCTTGTGATGAAGCCAGGCCTTTGAATATCCGAATTTAAGCCTTTCGCCCTCATTAGGACTTTTTTTGCCGTCGGTATAGTTTTTTACACCGCTTATAAACTCCTTTGGTGAATATTTTGAAAGATCATGCCTTAAGCCCTGAAAAAATATGCCTGCTTTAAAGCAATGGCGAATAACCATCTGTCTGTGTGAATTAATTGTTTTTAAATGCCCAAAAAAATTTGACATAATTGCATTATACCTTTCTATAGTTTAATATGTGGTATATATTATGTGTAGGGGCGGATGCTCACATCCGCCCGCAAATGTCATATAAAATATTTTTACCAGTTTAATGCTTTGGTTTCTATCTCGTTAAGAATAAATTCAATGTATTCATCAACTGTTTTAGAACCCATATCGCCGTATTTTCTTGAACGGGCACTAACTGTATTTTCCTCTGACTCTTTATCGCCCACAATAAGCATATTAGGTACTTTTTCAAGCTGTGCTTCTCTGATTTTGTAGCCGAGCTTTTCGTTTTTGTTACTTACCTCAACTCTTATACCAAGGCCTTCAAGCTTTGCTTTAAGGCTGTATGCATAATCAAAATGCTTTTCTGACACAGGTATAATTTTAACCTGAACTGGTGCAAGCCATGTTGGAAATGCACCTGCGTATTTTTCAATAAGCAATGCCAGAGTTCTTTCGTAGCAACCGATTGATGTTCTGTGAATAATGTATGGGTTTTTCTTTGTGCCGTCAGCATCGGTATATTCCATACCGAATTTTTCTGCAAGCATCTGGTCAATCTGAATTGTAACAAGGGTATCCTCTTTGCCGAATACATTTTTAATCTGAATATCAAGCTTTGGTCCATAGAATGCAGCCTCGCCAACACCGATTTTGTATGGTATTTCAAGGTTATCCAGAATGTTTTTCATAACACCCTGTGCTTCATCCCATTGCTCGGTTGTACCGATATATTTTTCTCTGTTATCGGGATCCCACTGTGAAAATCTATAGGACACATCATCGTAAAGACCAAGTGTTTTAAGCATATAAATAGTCATTTCAAGGCAGGATTTAAATTCATCCTCAAGCTGGTCGGGACGGCACATAAGGTGACCTTCGGAAATAGTGAACTGTCTTACTCTGATAAGACCGTGCATTTCGCCCGATGCCTCGTTTCTGAAAAGTGTTGATGTTTCGTTATAGCGAAGCGGTAAATCTCTGTAGCTTCTTGGCTCTGCCAGGTAAGCCTGATACTGGAACGGACAGGTCATAGGACGGAGCGCAAATACCTCTTTGTCTTTTGCCTCATCGCCCAATACAAACATACCGTCCTGATAATGATCCCAGTGACCTGAGATTTTATACAAATCACTCTTTGCCATAAACGGTGTTTTGGTGAGTAACCAGCCATGTTTTTGCTCATAATCCTCAACAAATCTCTGCAGAAGCTGAATTGTTCTTGCACCTTTTGGTAATAAAATAGGCAAGCCCTGACCGATTGTATCTACTGTTGTAAAGAAACCAAGCTCTCTGCCAAGCTTGTTATGGTCACGTCTTTTAGCCTCTTCAAGCTGTTCAATATGAGCGGTTAAATCCTCTTTATTTGTAAATGCTGTTGCATAAATGCGCTGAAGCATTTTGTTTTTCTCATTGCCTTTCCAGTAAGCACCTGTTACACTTAAAAGCTTAAATGCCTTTACACTGCCTGTTGCAAAAAGGTGAGGACCTGCGCAAAGGTCGGTAAATTCGCCCTGTTTGTAAAATGAAATTGTCTCCCCGTCCTCAAGGTCGTTAACAAGTTCAATTTTATAAGGCTCGTCCATTTCGGTTAAAAGCTTAATTGCCTCATTCCTTGGAAGCTCAAATCTTTCTATTTTTAAATTTTCTTTTACAATTTTTTTCATTTCAGCCTCGATTTTTTCAAGGTCTGCCGATGTGAAGCTTACATCACTGTCAAAATCATAATAAAAACCGCTGTCTATTGCAGGGCCTATTGCAAGCTTTACATTGGGGTAAAGCCTTTTAACTGCCTGTGCAAGTATATGTGATGCGCTGTGGCGGAATATTTTTTTGCCCTCGTCATCGTCAAAAGTTAATATATTAAGAGTACAATCGGTTGTGAGGGTGTAGGTAAGCTCTTTAACTTCACCGTTCACAATTGCACCTAAAGCCGCTTTTGCAAGCGAATTGCTTATTTGTTTTGCTGCATCGTACACGGTAAGTCCGCTTTCTAATTGGATTGTTTCACCATTTTTAAGTTCAATGTTTATCATATCGGATTCCGTAACCTTTCTGTCCGTATTATTGGTGTTTGTTCTGTCACGGACAAACAGATACAAATTGCATATAAATACACATATATATTATATTACCCAATTAAATAAAAGTCAAGATTTAGAAAAACTAAAAGATTTGTTTCCATTTTTATTGGTCGGATGTGATAAATTTGAAATTCCGACTATAGATGTAATACATAACAAATACGCGGAAATAGAAACATTTTGTGGAAAAAAGATTATTTTTAAGTG
>JAZSPJ010000041.1:0-2499 GCA_045537365.1 Clostridia bacterium | reverse complement strand
AGTTATTATCTGCAGAACAACGAAAAGCTTATTGTAATTACAAATATATATACAAACGATACCGATTTTGATATTACAGAGCACGAAATTGCATTGCACCCTGTATCGTTGGAAAACCCCGCACTCGAGGGTGGATATGTAGCACAGCTTTATCACGAATGGGATACATACAGCTTTGTGTTTGAATATGATGTTTCGGCTTACGATTTTCAGGACACGAATTTTATATTCAATTTCGATCTTACTCCCGACGATCATCAGTCGGTATATAAATATAATGTGAACTATGTATATGAGGACTCTTTTATATTTAAAAGCATAATGAGAAACTTTGACGATACATTATATGTGTACGGCTACAATCTGCCTCAGGGCAACTGGAGCATGCACATGCAGACCGAAAATACTTATAAGCCATTTTCAATAGAAGGTACATCGACCAACTCAAACTTTATTGCATTTGACATTTCAAACCCACCGCAGGAAAGAATGCAAAATATGTGTGTGCTTGAATATAACAATGTTTATTTTGATTATACAGAACAGTATATGTTCACTTATGTTGAGCCCGACGGTGTATCGCTTTACAGTGAGTATTTATATCAGAATTCTCAAGTTGCAATATTCAGCCTCCCGCACAGGCTTTACTCACAGTTTAAAATAGCCGAAAGCCTTGACGAGCTTGAAAATGCATCATACTCCGAAATGAAAAAACAAACTCTTATGGTGCTTGATAACTTTAACGGCGACCACTTTGTGTATGCACAGTTTAAGGATGCTTCGGGTGTTGAGAGCAAAGTATTTAAAACAAAGATTTGCATAAATAAAACCAAACCTGTGTTTGAACTTGAAAATAACCTTTCGGGCAATTATATATCCGACAGTTTTTACATTAATACACCTATAACACACGACCGTAAGGGTATATTATATTATCAGTTATATGCAAAGGACGGCCAGCCTGTTGCCTGGGAAAACAGTTACTGGGTATATAAAAATACTGAACAGTTCAACGAAAACTTATGGTTTAACTACAATGACAGCGAATATTTTAACCAGATAGACAGACTTGACTTCTACTTTATGGATTTCTACGGCAACAAAAGTGATGTATTAAGCTACAAGGTATCAGTTGCACCAAGATATACATATTATTATATTGGCGATGGCTATATCTACTTTGATATGATCGACAGAAAAATAACCAATATATACGGCATTGAAGGACATCTTACAATTCCATCGGAAATTAACGGCGTGCCCGTTGAAAGGATTGGAAGCTGGGTAGATAACGGATGCACCTTAACAAGTATATCAATACCTGCATCTGTTATAAGTATGGATTATTATTCCTTCTATTATCATATGTATGTTCCATACTATGTAAAAGAAAACAGCTATGCGCATACATACCTTACAAGTCTTGGCCGTACTGTAATTGTATCGGCTAACCCCGGTGATATTAATAACGATAAGGTAATAAACGGTGCAGATCTTTTACGACTTGCAAAATACTTTGCTGACTGGGAAGTTGAAATAAACTTTGAAACAGCCGATGTAAATGCCGATGGCGATGTAACAACAGCCGACCTTTTAAGACTTGCAAAATACCTTGCAGGACACAGTGTAACATTAGGCGAATAATTAGAAAGTACAATGTAGGTGATTAAATATGAAAAATAAAAATATTATATGCTTTGTGCTTTGTATTGCTTTAATGCTGTGCCTTATGTGCCCTGTTGCTTATGCAGGCGAAGGTGTTACAGTAAGCGTAATAAGCAAAGAAATAAGCGCCGATATGCTTGGCTTTGATGTACAGGTTAAGGTAACATCAAACTCGGGAATTGCAGCGCTTGGCTTTGATGTAACTTACGACAACGACATTATGAGCCTTACAGGTGTTACAAACGGAAATGTGTTCGATAACGACGATATTACAGAGGGCGTTTTAACCAAAACACCATACACAGTATCGTGCATAAATGCACAGGGTAACCGTTACCTTACAGGCACACTTGTAACCTTGCATTTTGAGCTTAACTCTTATGTAAGTGCAGGTAATTACAGCATTACACTTGGCAATGCAGAAGCATTTAAACATAACGAAGCAGAAGTACCCGTTACATTAAATAACGGCACTGTTACCGTTAACCAAATTACACACGAAAGCCTGTCGGTTACAAGCACAAAGCTTGTAATTGACGATACTACCCTAACCGCCGAGGCAAAAATTAATATTACGGCAAACCCGGGTGTGGCAGTAATAGGCTTTGATGTTGAATACAACAAAAACTTCTTTAAGCTTACATCGGTTAATGAGGCAAGATTTAAAAACACCTTACCGCTTACATTGGGCGATATGGATAAAACCCCATACAAGGTGCTTGCATATAACGAAAATAAAAACGCAACAAACACAGGTCACTTTTTAACACTTAAGTTTGATGTTATATCCTCCCCTGAGGGTGATGAATATTTAACATTAAAAGATGCCGAGGC
>JAZSPJ010000156.1:0-2882 GCA_045537365.1 Clostridia bacterium | reverse complement strand
GTCTTTGTTTGCTACAAGCATAAATTTGTTTGAGCCTTGTTTAAGCATAAGTGTTTGTGCGTAAAGGTTACTTGCACCAACAACTGTTTGCATAAGCTGATTGTTTTCGTCGTAAACCTTTTCATAAAGATTTGTGCTGTTATTGAATGCGTATACAGTAACAGTAACACCGTTTTTTGCAATTGCGCTTATAGCAAAGGATTTTGTTGTTGTGCTTACTGTGTTGCTGGATGGATTTCGTACATTAATAAGATTTGTAACATTACCTGCATAATCGGAAGCAAGTGCATCCTGCGAAACGGTGTAGTACATAACGCCGTACGATGCATCAGCGGTATCGTTATCTGCAAGTGCAGGCACACAAGACATACCAAGCACAAGGGCAACAAGCAATGCAACAAATTTAATGTGTTTAATTTTCATATATAACCCTCCGTTTCGTTTTCTCCATTCCGAATTATTTTTAAAAGCAACTATTATAAACCACTTTTTATATATTGTAACATATAATTATTACAATATCATTACATACGCCTTAAAATATCATAACATATTTTACGCTTTGAATACCGGAAGTGTAATCATAACCTCACTGCCTTTGCCGGGTATGCTGGAAATACTTATATTACCTTTATGTGCCTCGGTAATCTCTTTTGCAATTGCAAGACCTAGACCTGTACCGCCCTGATCACGGGAGCGGGCTTTGTCAACTCTGTAAAATCTGTCAAAAATATGCTCTAAGTTTTCACGGGGAATGCCTATACCGTTATCTTTCACTTTAATGACAATTGAGTCGTATACATACATACTGGTTACACTTATATACCCATCCTGCGGTGTGTATTTAACAGCATTTGTAATAACGTTTGTAATAACCTGCTCAATCCTGTCGGGGTTACCTGTGTAGGTTGGCAGGTGGTTTGACGGACAGTATTCAAGTGTTTGTTTTTTCTCACGTGCCGAGTGCTGGAGCTTTTCGCATATATTTACAAGCATTTCGTTCATATCAAAAGGCTCTACCTTTAAATCCTTAATACCGTTATCAAGGCTGGAAAGCAATAGCAGGTCTTTAACAAGGCGAGTCATTCTGTCTGCCTCTTTATTTATTATGGACAAAAATCTTGCAAACATTTTTGCATCGTAATCGTTATCCTCAACGGAGTTTTCAAGTGTTTCTGTGTAGCTTTTAATTGTTGTAATGGGAGTTCTCAGCTCATGTGATACATTTGCTACAAACTCACGTCTTGCATTATCAAGCCTGCGCTGTTTTGTAACATCCTGAATAACTGCAATTATGCCAGTTGTTTTGTTTTCGTTTTTAAAAGGTGCAAGGTAGATATTAAGCTCTGTGTCATCTATCGTCATTTGTTTTTCCATGCTCTGGTCATTGTCAAAAAACGAAATCTGAGTTATACTTATATCCAAATCGCCGAACAGGTCGTTAAATGTTAAATTATCGTCCTTAATTTTCATAATGCGCTTTGATGCAGGGTTCATGTGTATAATGCTTCCCTCTGTATCAAAGGCAATAATGCCGTCATTTAAATAAAGTAAAAGTGTTTCAAGCTTGTTTTTCTCATTTTCAATTTCAAAAAGTGTGGTTTTAAGCTCCTGTGCCATGTCGTTAAATGTATTCGTAAGCACACCTATTTCGTCATCACTTTTTACATCAAGCTTTGTGTCAAAATCTCCTGCTGCTATGCTCATTGCCTTAACGGTAAGAGAGTCGATAGGTGAGGTGATGGTTTTTGAAAGCAATATTGAGAACAGTATGGATATTGCAAAGCCAAGTAACATCGCCTGCCACATTATAGTAAATATTTTATTTAAAATTGTGTTTGTTTCCTCTTTAGTGTCCCTTATATAAATAATATAACGCACAGCACCGTTGGCTGTAATAGGGTAGGCGTAATCCATATATGAATTTGCGGTATTTAGCTTATCGCCCTTTACACCGCCCATAGCAGTTATAATATTTTCCGATTTTTCAGGGCTTAAGTCCTTATCAATATTTGTAGTGAGCCCATTAATAATTTTACCTGTTTTTCCGTCAAGCAGATATATGTCGCGGAATGCGTCTATACCAAGCTGTGTTGAATAGGCAAAAACCGTATTGTATATCTCCCTTGCGGGCGTATTTGCCTCAACGGATTTTTCAAGCTGTTTTAAATAATCGTCGCTGAATACAAGGTCCATAAGATTTTTAAAATCGTCGTGATAAAATGTATCGGTGCTGTTTACCATAAACGTACCTATAAGCACAATTATCGAAACTGTAAGCACAACAAACAGCATTGCTATTTTAAAACTTATACTTTTAAACATTTTTAACCTCTTATGCGCCAAAGTAATATCCTACGCCTCGTTTAGTCATTATGTAAACCGGCATACTGGGGTTATCCTCAATTTTTTCGCGAAGTCGTCTGATTGTAACATCAACAGTTCTCTCGTCACCGTAAAACTCATATTCCCAAACCTTATTCAAAAGATTTTGTCTGGTAAATATTTTTCCTTTTTTAGTTGCAAGATATTTAAGCAGTTCAAATTCTCTGAAAGTAAGCTCAATAATAACATCTCTTTTGCGTACCTCGTACTTTTCAGTATCTATGGTAAGCTCGCCAAACTGCATAATTTTAGCCTGTGAGCTGTCGGTTTGCTCAATAAACTGGGTTCTTCTGAGGTTGGCTTTTACCCTTGCCATAAGCTCTCTTAAGCTGAACGGTTTTGTCATATAATCATCTGCTCCAAGCTCAAGACCGAGAACCTTGTCAACCTCGTCCTCTTTAGCTGTGCACATAATAATCGGGACATTTGATGTTTCCCTTACCTTACGGCATACAGAAAAACCGTCTGCTCCCGGTAACATTACATCAAGTAATACA
>JAZSPJ010000116.1:0-2958 GCA_045537365.1 Clostridia bacterium | reverse complement strand
ATTGAAAAAGACTTGTTTAAAAACAAGTCTTTTTTTGTATTTTGTTGAAAGGGGTGAAGCTATGCTTCAAAAAATTCTAAGCTATACCAGACGCGCTGTTGACGATTACTCTATGATTTGCGAAAACGACAGAATTGCAGTAGGCGTTTCAGGTGGCAAAGACAGCCTTGCACTTGTAACTGCTATGGCAGCACTTAAAAGATTTTACCCCAAAAAATTTGATATTGAAGCTATCACCCTTGATTTAGGATACGAGAGTATGGATTTTTCACCAATTAAAGCGTATTTAAACGATATGGGTGTAAACTATACAGTAATTAAAACCAATATACGCGAAATTGTTTTTGATATAAGAAAAGAGGAAAACCCCTGTTCTCTATGTGCCAAAATGCGCAGGGGCGCATTACATGAGGCGGCACTATCGCTCGGCTGCAAAAAAGTTGCTTTGGGGCATCATTATGAGGATGTTACCGAAACTATGCTTTTAAGCCTGTTTTATGAAGGCAGAGTAAGCTGTTTTTCACCTGTTACATATCTTGACAGAAAAGATATTACACTTATCCGACCGCTTATATACACTCCTGAGCCATTAATTAAATCTTATGTAAAAAACAATGCCCTGCCCATTGTGGAAAATCAATGTCCTGCCGACGGAAACACCAAAAGGCAGGAAATTAAGGATATAATAATAAACCTTAACAAACAAATACCCGGACTTAAGGATAGAATTTTTACTGCCGTTCAAGGCTCAAAAATTCCGGGTTGGGACTTAAATAGTTTAAAAGAAATAATATCCGAAAAAAGGAACGAACATTAAAATGAGCTATATTCAAAACTATATGCAGCTTGCGTTAAACGAGGCAAAAATTGCATATCAAAATGGCGAAATACCTGTAGGTACTGTTATTGTAAAAAACGGCAATATAATAGCAAGCGCATCAAACACATGCGAAAAGCAAAAAAATCCCCTGTTGCATGCAGAAATCAACTGCATAAATAAGGCAATTGATATAACAGGCGGTAAATATTTAACCGACTGCGATATGTATGTAACATTAGAGCCTTGCCCTATGTGTATGGGAGCAATTATGAACGCACGCATAAAAAGGCTGTACATAGGCGCACCCGATACACGATACGGCGCAAGCGGTTCAAAATACGATTTAAGCGAAACACTTAATCATAAATGCGAAATATATTTTGGCATTTTGGAGGAAAATTGCAAAAATTTAATAAATAATTTTTTTGAAAAAATAAGAGGCAACGAATAAATTTCATTAATTCACCTATACTAACTGTGTATGCATACAGTAAGGAGAATAAATGAAAAAGGTTGCCTTTTTTGATACAAAACCATACGACAATGTATGGTTTGACAAGCTCAAAGGTGAGTTTGATGTTGATTTTAAATACTACGAATCAAAATTAACACCCGATACTGCAGTATTGGCAAAAAATTTTGATGGCGTAGTTGCATTTGTAAACGACGAAATTAACAGTGAGACAATAAATATACTGGCAGACAACGGAGTAAAATTTATAGCTATGCGGTGCGCCGGCTATAACAATGTCGATTTAAAATCCGCAAAAGGCAAGCTTAAAATTTACAGAGTACCAAGATACTCGCCCTATGCGGTATCGGAGCACGCTATGGGTATGCTTATGTGCTTAAACCGAAAAATCCACAAGGCTTTCATTAGAACAAAGGATTTTAATTTCAGTTTAAACGGACTTACCGGATTTGACCTGCACGGCAAAACCGTAGGTATTATAGGCACAGGTAAAATCGGTCAGGTTTTCGCTGACATTTGCAAGGGTTACAAAATGAAAATACTTGCTTACGATGTTGTAAAATCCATTGAAGATGTGCTTTATACCGATTTAAATACTCTGTTTGAATCCAGCGATATAATATCACTTCATTGTCCCCTCACCCGCGACACTTATCACATGATTAACAAAAAAACAATTAATATGATGAAAGACGGGGTTTATATATTAAACACATCAAGAGGTGCACTTATAGATACAAGCGATTTACTTGACGGTTTGAAAAGTCAGAAAATCGGCGGTGCGGCACTGGATGTATATGAGGAAGAATCGGATATATTTTTCGAGGACAGGTCAGACGAATACTTTCACGATGATAAATTAAGACTTTTATTAAGTATGCCAAATGTGCTAATAACCTCCCACCAGGCATTTTTAACTAACGAAGCACTGCAAAACATTGCACTTGTAACACTTAATAATATTAACGACTTTTTTAATTCACAGCAAAATGATAATGAGATTGTATACAAGAATTAATTATTAACCTTTTTTTATTAAGGAGATTTATATTATGGGATGTAATGCAAACAAATCGATAGGCTGTACAGTAAAAGAGTGCCGTTACCACTGTGGCAACGAGAATTACTGCACACTTGAAAAAATAGTTGTAGGCACACACGAAAGCAATCCTACACAGGTTGAATGTACCGATTGCGAATCGTTTAAAGCTAAAAATTGCTAAATTGTAATATACAGTTAAGTTAAATAGTTTATGGGGATATTTAAAAAATTATTTTTAAATATCCCCATTATTTTGTATTTTTGTCTTGATTATTTAATAAAAGTATGGTACAATAGTTATGTTGTTTTAAAAACAATATATGCAGGTATGGCGGAACTGGTAGCTTTGAACCTGAGCGCTGCCGGTGGCAGATTAAGCGAGGGTGAAAAGGTGCAGCGGTCGAAATTTTTAATTTCGGGCACCGCAAACCGTATCGCGGTAGCGTGGCTGCCTGATTAAATATTTATAATAACAAAACTAAACATTCATTAATTTAATATATGCAGGTATGGCGGAACTGGCAGACGCGCTAGCTTCAGGTGCTAGTTGGGGCAACTCAGTGCAGGTTCGATTCCTGTTACCTGCACCAGCGAAGATCCTCTACACGCATTATCGCGCGATGA
>JAZSPJ010000132.1:0-9014 GCA_045537365.1 Clostridia bacterium | reverse complement strand
AAGCATCTGAAGCAATATAATAATTAAGCCCAAATACACAAGCTGATTTTGCTTGCATATTCGGGCTTTTTTAAATGCCTATTATTTTTTCATACCCATATAATACTTATTTCTGTCGTTAACCTTTTCCTCAACCATACGAAGTGCTTCGCCAAATCTCTGGAAATGTACAACTTCTCTCTCTCTTAAGAATTTAATAACATCTGCTACATCTGGATCATCACAAACTCTTAAAATATTATCGTAGGTAGAGCGGGCTTTTTGCTCTGCCGCCATATCCTCGGTAAGGTCTGTTATAGGGTCACCAGTTACAGCAATTGCAAGGGCATCAAACGGCATACCGTTTGAATTAGCAGGATAAATGCCTGTTGAATGGTTTATAAAATACTCGCCAAATCCGCTTTTTTTAACAATTTCGTCATTTAAGTCGCGTGTGAGCTGATACACAAGTGTACCTACCATCTCTAGGTGGGCAAGTTCTTCGGTTCCGATGTCCGTAAGTAAGCCCATCGTTTTAGCACAAGGCATTGTATAGCGCTGGCTTAAATACCTGAGTGATGCCGCAAGCTCACCGTCCGGTCCGCCGTACTGCGCTATGATATATTTTGCAAGCTGTGGATTTTTGTTTTTAATATTTATCGGTCGCATTAAACGCTTTTCATATTCCCACATTATTATTCACACTCCCTCTGCCAAGGCCACTTAATATCATCAGAAACCCACATAAAATATCTGGTGTCAGTATTGGCACGCGCACAAAGCGGGCCAAAGCTTTTTTCATAGTCAAACACATAGCTGTTTAATGTTGCCGCAAGCTTTTTAAACAGCTCAAGTGCCTCTTTGTCGGATGGATGAGTGTCTAAATATATATTTAAATCCGAAAGCGAAAAATCAAGCTCGCTTATGGTTTGAAGCATTTGTTTTTTATCATTTTTTTCTGCATAGTGTTTTGTTTCAGCGTTTCCCATTACGCAACAAGGTGCATCGGGATAATACATTATAATCACTCCTATTTAAACGGATTCATAATTTTCATATTACAATATTCCTCAAAGGGCCAATAAAGCTCCTTAAACAAAGTACCTTTATTTAGAGCCTCGCTTTTTGAATACATATCGCCTAATTTTTTTTGATAAGGCACATAAGAAAATGCCAGTCTTGGATTTTCGGGCATTACAGGAATATTCAAAATGATAACCGCCTTTCCTGAAAATTCGGAGTATAAATAAATTTACTCCGTAATTTATAGTATTCAAATTATAATGTATTTGTGATTTTACAAAAAACGCTAACCGTAAGGTCAGCGTTTGGCTTAATTATTTTTTTGAATTTACAAAAACGGGCGGTGGCGCTCCGTCAAAATTTTCTACTCTGTTACGGCTTACATATACCTCGTATAAAACCGCTAGCGCCTCGTAAAGTATTTTATCAACTACACCATTTACGGGCAATCCAAACATCATTTGCACAATTTTTACTGCATCTACGGTTTGCTCGTCTAAAACGCCGTTTATCTGCACAGAGGGAATTGTGTCTGTTTTAAGCGACAACACATAAATCATAGCCTGAATTACATACATATTAAGGTTACTCTCGCCCGGCAGTATTACGGGGTTTGACTCGGGATAAATAAATGTTGAAACTGCCTCTCGGTTTTCCTCAATAACATCGCCGTTTACCTCAACAAGCTTATTCCATGTTTCAAAATCTATTACACCTGTTGGCTCTATGCCAAAATAGCGCTGAAATTCTGTTACCGACTGCTCGGTTTGTCTGCCGAAAATACCATCGGGTACAACCGATGAAATACTATCATAGTTTTGTGATATTGTTCGTAAAAATTTTTGAGCACTTCGTACATCGTTACTGTTGTTTAAATCAAAATCAGGTCTTAACATTATTTTTCCCCCTTTACTCAAAATCGCTGTCGCCGTAGCTAAGCTCCTGCGAACTGTAATTTGGATCGCCGTTTAAAATTGCATTAAGTCTGCGGTTGTATTCCTCTATTGCACGATTGTCGGCTATACCCATAAATGCCTCGTATAATTCATCCCAGGTTGCCTCCCCTACTACGCCCGTTTGCGCAAGCCCTGCAAGTCGCTGAAATGCTATAACTGCATTTTTGGTATTTGTGCCGTATATACCGTCTATATTAATAAAAGGAATTTCTGTATAAAACTCACTTAAAACGGACAGGAAATATTGAAGCAGTGTTACCTCCTGACCGCTGTCGCCCTCACTGATAACCTCAGGGTATTCTAAGCTTATACCAAGCAGTTGATCACCCCGTGAGTTTAATTCTGCAAGGCGGTTTATGCCTACATATAAATACAGAAGTCTGTTCCAGGTTGCCTCTCCCACAACACCGTCTGGGGTAAGGTTAAATATACTTTGGAAAGTTTTTACGGCATCCTGCGTGGTTTCGCCAAAAATTCCGTCAACAGTAAGCTTGGGTATTGCCGGATAATTATTGCTTACCTCATTTAACTGTGTTTGAAGGATAGCAACCGCATCTCCCCTGTCGCCAAGCCTTAAGGGTGTGCCGGGATACTGCGATGTTATATTTGAAATCGGTGCATTGTTTACAATTTCTATATCGTCGCCATAATAATAGCGAAGTATGTCATAAGCCTGATAGCCCTGCTGTGCGAGGTTCTGACTGCCCCATTGAGAAAGTCCGTTACAGGTTACGGTTGTACCGTTGCAGTATTTTGCGGCAAGAGGCTCGGTAAAACCTACCCTGCGTATATAAGATGTAAAAATACGGTCTACAATTCTATCGATATTTTCAAAAATATTTCTGCCGTTAATAAATTTCTGGTCATAAGCCGTTGATGAGGTTATGTTAAAATCATAACCCTGACTTGTATAAAACTCCGTATATATTCTGTTAAGTGTAAAAGAAATCTGTGCAAGAATGTTGGCAACAATAGCATCCTCATCCCATGTGGGATAAATTTCACTTGATGCAACATTTTTTATGTAGTCCGGAAAGGTTACAGTTACATTTTCGGCATTTGAATCGGGCGGGCCTAGGTGAACTGTAATATACTGCGGAACATACGGTCTTATTGGTTCTATTGCCATAATACCCTCCAATTAAAGAACCTGAGGGGTTACCAAAAATTCCTCAAGCCTTGTATTAAATTCCGACCTTTGAGGCAATGGAACCATTTCAGCATTCTGAATAGTGGTTTGCCCTGAAAAAACCTGTGCATTTTTTATGTATACGGTAAAATACGATGGATGACTTATCCGTATATTAACAGTTGTAAAAGGATTTTCCTCGCCTGCGCTTTCCGATAAATACTTATCGGGAGTCATAATACTTATTGGCGATGTCCTGCCGTTTTCGTTGGTAATTCGTGCGCCGAGGATAGATTTTGAATCCTCGGATTCTACAATAACGCTTGCATTTTTAATAGGTATTTCACCTCTTGATGTATATACCCTGGCAATAACATATCCGTATTCTGCCATTTAAACACCTCCTGTATAATAATTATATTAATTATTTCAAAAAAATATGACTTAAATTAAATTAAGTATCATATAATTTAAGGGTGATTTAAATGTGTGTCAAAAAATACATAAAGAATGCAACTGTAATTATGCTGATAATTTCTGTATTATCCCTACATTTTTATAAAACTGAAAAAACAGACGTCGAATACATAAAATGGATGGAATTTAATGCAACAAGCACCGCACTTAAAGATGCACTTAAAGCCGATATATCAACAAATGCGGACGATTACCCGGTAAGCTTTATTGACATTATTGCATACCTAGCGGTAAAATACGGCAACGACTTTAAAAAATACTCCAAAAGTGATATTGATAAATTTATGGAACACATAAAAAACGGTGAGGCGGTTGAGGATTTTTGCAATATGAAATACTTCGATTATTACAAAAAAAGCTACGGTGCGGTTTTAGTCGGCTTTGCTGACGATAAAAAAGACGGCACTTACGGGCTTACGGCATATTTTCCTGTTGCCGAGGGCTTTGGCTGGAGCCATTACAAGGATTTTGGTGCAAGCCGAAGCTGGGGCTTTAAAAGAACGCATTTAGGCAACGATGTGCTTGGCTCAATCGGCACGCCCATTGTAGCGGTTGAAAGCGGATATGTAGAGGCACTTGGTTGGAACAGATACGGAGGTTGGAGAATCGGTATACGCTCAAACGACAAAAAGCGATACTATTATTATGCGCACCTGAGAAAAGACCGACCTTATGTTAAAAACCTAAAAGAGGGCGATAAGGTTGAGGCCGGTCAGGTTATAGGATATTTGGGTATGACAGGATACAGCAACAAGGAAAATGTAAACAATATAAACATACCGCACCTGCATTTTGGTATGCAGATAATATTTGACGAAAGCCAGAAAGACGGTAACAATGAGATATGGATAGATGTTTATGAGTTGCTTGAATTTTTAGGCAAAAACAAAGCAAAGGTAGTTAAAAATGAAAGCACGGGTGATTACGAGCATTATGAAAATTAAATTTGCAAGCAAAAGACGCCTGAAACTTATATTTACCTGCCTGTTTATATTTATGGGCATAATATCGGGTATGGTTGCACGGACTGTAATAAATGCACACACAGTTTATTTAAACGATGCAGATACTCCAGACGGTATAAAGCTTTCAGTTATAATGTACCACTCGATAACAAATAATCCCAGAAAAGTATCGGACTACGCAGTAAGTACAAAAATGTTTGAAGCTGACATTAAATATTTAAGCGATAACGGATTTAGCTTTATAAACACAGAGGATTTAAAAAACTATATGTATTATAATGCTCCCCTGCCCGAAAAGCCCATAATGATTACCTTTGACGACGGCTTTTTTGACAATTTCGCAAATGCTTATCCGATACTAAAAAAATACAATGCAAAAGCCGTAATATCGCCTATTGCCAAGGTGGTTGAGGACTATACCCAAAACGGTGATAAAAACGATGCTTATGCGTATATGGACAAAGAAACAATTAAAGAATTATCCCAAAGCGGAGTGATAGTATTTGAAAACCATTCTTATAATATGCACTCAACTTCCGGCCGTAAGGGCTGTGCAAAAAAGCGGGGCGAGAATACCGGCGAGTATCAAAAAATATTGGAGGACGACCTTTTAAAAGCTCATAATATTATTTATGAGTGTACAAACAGGCATCCTGTTGCAATGGTTTATCCCTTTGGAAGTACATCCAAAGAAGCTTATGAGGTTATAAAAAAGCTTGGATATATAATGAGCTTTTCGTGCACCGAGGGTATAAATGTAATAACCAAAAACCCGAAATGCCTTTTTATGCTTAAAAGATTTAACCGCACGCCATATAAGAATTCCCAAAGCTTTTTCGCCGATAAATTATACTAAAACACTTGTATTTTGACAAAAGATGTGTTATAATTTATAATAATAATTTACAAAGGATGGTTTTTAAAAAATGGATATTTTTCTTGAATATATCGTAAACAGAAAAAAGTCAGCTTTTGATATATTTAAAGCTGTTTCAATACTTATACTGACATTGGTTGTTTTATATTTTTCACTTATACTTTACGCAGTTCCAATGCTTTCAACCTTTGCACTTTTAATAGATGCAGGTATTATTTACCTTGGTTGGCTTTTTATATCATCAATTAACATTGAGTTTGAATACTCAGTAACAAACGGCACAGTTGATATTGATAAAATCATTAACAAAAGAAAAAGAAAAAGGGTTTTAAGCTTTAAAGTAAGCGAAGCTGAGATAATTGCACCTGTAAATGTAAACGAGCATGCAAGCATTTTTAACTCGGAGTTTTCTAAGGTTATTGATGCATCATCAAGATCGAAGTTTGAGGATGCTTATTTTGCCGTAATTGCAACAGATGCAGGCAGAACAAAGGTATTGTTTAACCCACCCGCAAAAATGGTAGACGCATTTAAAGTAAACAGCCCGCGCAAAGTATTTTAAAAGGACTTGATTAATTTGATTGGAACAGATATTGTAAAAATATCAAGATTTGAAAAGAATATCGGCAACGAAAGGTTACTTAAAAAGTTATTTTCTGATAAAGAAATAACTTTTTTTAATAACAGTTCAAATTGCCTTAACAGTATGGCTGGTGCTTATGCGGCAAAAGAGGCTTTTTCAAAAGCGATTGGCACAGGCTTTTCGGGATTTTTGCCAAACAGAGTCAGTGTGCTTCATAAAGATAACGGTATGCCCTATTTTGAGTTTGACGATGAGCTTAAAAATATGCTTCAAAAAAATGGTTTTTTAGGCTTTGACTTAAGCATATCACATGAAAAGGAATATGCTATTGCAGTTGTAAGAGCACATAATATAGATTACAGCGAAAAATATATTGCATACAAAAATGCAGTTGAAGGATTTAAAAGAACTGAGTATAATAACATTATTACTCCTGAATTTACCAAAAATATAATTAAAAAACGAAAAATTGATATGCATAAGGGAGATGCAGGCAGAATACTGATTATTGCAGGCTCAAGGGGCTTAACAGGTGCGGCTGTGCTTGCATCAAAAGCGTGCCTTAAATCGGGCGGGGGGCTTATTACTCTTGCCTGTGCACAAAGCCTTAACAGTATTTTTGAGGCTTCAATTTTTGAGGTTATGACCATGCCCGTAAGCGATAATGACGGCGTAATATCCTTTGACGGTTACGATAAAATTTTAAAAAAAGCCAATGAGTGCGATACAGTTCTTATAGGACCTGGGCTTACCGTGTGCGACGATACAACAAAGCTTATATTAAACATTATAAAGGATGTTAAAAAGCCTCTTGTAATAGATGCAGACGGAATAAATATTTTATCTGAGAATATAAATATACTGGATGGGCATAAGCAGGATATTATTATAACTCCTCATATAGGCGAATTTTCAAGACTTACCGGCATTAAAGCCGATGACATACTAAAAAATGCGTCATCTTTTGCACAGGAGTTTGCAACCAGATATAATTTGTGCGTAGTTTTAAAATCGCATAATACGGTTGTTGCAATGCCGGAAAAGCTTAATTTGCCCACACTTACCAATATACTCGGAAACCCCGGTATGGCAACGGGCGGTACGGGCGATGTACTTTCGGGAGTTATTGCGTCTTTTACCGCACAGTTTAAAAACACATATCAAAGTGCATCGGCAGGAGTGTATATACACTCATTATCAGCCGATATGGCGAGCTTTACATTGGGAGAATACGGTCTGACACCAAGCGATATAGTCGAATATTTACCGTATGCAATAAAATATTCTATCGGAGGTATTTAATTGTTAAAGGTTAAAAAAGCATTGGCTGTACTGTGTACGGCAATACTTACGATAACCTTGGTTGGATGCTCTTTTGGAAAAGATATTCACCAGAAAATACACGATAAGTTTTATATGATGAAGGATTACACGGCTGAATGTACCTTAACCGTTATATCCCCAAAAAACAAGACAGATTACGACTTTGTGTGTAACTATAAAAGCCTTGATAACAGCTATGAGGTTATATATGACGATATAAGCGTAAACATTTTAAAAGACAGCGCAAAAATAACAAAAGGAAATGCAGTTTTGGATATACCCGTAAAAAACGAGGATATGCTTATATTTATAAACACATTTTTCAAAAGCTATTACGAGGGTGAGGAAAGTGTTAGAAAAACATCAGGTACTGAAAATGCAGGCACTACCCTGCTTGAATGTGCTGTAAATGCACCATCGCAAAAAGCAGATAAAATGAAATTATGGATTGATAACAAAACCGTAACCCCTAAAAGAATGCAGGTGTTAAGCACAGATAAGGTTATGATTGAAGTTAACTTTAAAAAATTTGAATTTACAAAATAACAACCTTTTTGAAAGGAATGATATACTTGAGATGCTGGGCAGAGATTAATCTTGATGCAATATCCAACAATATAAAACAGATTAAAAAATCCCTGAACAAAAACACAAAGCTTATGGCAGTTGTAAAAGCCGATGCTTACGGTCACGGCTTTTTTGAGGTATCTAAAGCCATTTTAAACAGCGGTGCAGATGCATTTGCCGTTGCCACAGCCGACGAGGCTTTACAGCTTAGAAAAAGCGGGTTTAACATACCGCTTCTTATACTCGGCGTTATTTTTAAAGATGATGTTGAAAGAATTATACAAAATGATATTATGCCCGTTGTTTTTGGAAACAATTTTGCAAAGTTTATATCCGATACTGCGGTAAGGCTTGGAAAAAAAGCAAGAATACATATTAAGCTTGACACAGGAATGTCAAGGCTTGGGTATGTATGCACACAAGAGGAAAATATTGATAAAATATGTAACAGTATTTTAGAGATTTCAAAGCTGCCGAACATAGAAATTGACGGCATATTTACACATTTTTCAAAAGCCGATGAATGTGACCGCACATATACGGATTTGCAGTTTAAAAGATTTATGTCGATTGTATCGCATCTTGAGGATATGGGAATTAAAATACCAACAAAGCATGTGTCAAATTCTGCAGGTATAGTTATGTACCCGGAATATCAGCTTGATATGGTAAGGTGCGGTATAATAACCTACGGCTTATCACCGTCTGAGGATGTTGATATTACAAAGCTTGGCTTAAAGCCTGCTATGACTTTAAAATCAGTTATAACAAATTTAAAAAGAGTTCATACAGACAGTCCTGTAAGCTACGGCGGCAACTATGTAGCTAAGGATAATACCAGAATTGCAACTATCGGCATTGGCTATGCTGACGGATATTCAAGAATTTTGTCAAACAAAGCCAAGGTTCTTATAAACGGTGAGTTTGCAAACATCATAGGCAATATATGTATGGACCAATGTATGGCAGATGTAACAGAAATTAACAATGTAAATATTGGCGACGAGGTTATATTATTTGGAAATGATGGTAATAATACTATTACCGTAGAATCTGTTGCACAGCTGATGGGCACTATAAACTATGAAACTATATGTGTTGTCGGCAAGCGCGTCCCCAGAGTTTACATACAGAA
>JAZSPJ010000176.1:0-3262 GCA_045537365.1 Clostridia bacterium | reverse complement strand
AGGGAAATGATTACTCTTGCAGTTACCGAATCGGGCGAAAAAGTAGGTTTTAAATACAGAGATAAGGAAAACGTTACAGAAATAACCTATTCACAGTTTGGCAATCATACAACCTATGTTGGTACAGCATTAAAGGCTATGGGCGTAGGAGGCGACCATATTGCCATTACAAGTGAAAACCGTTATGAGTATATTGTAGCATACCTTACACTTATAATGGGTGAGGGCGTTTGCGTACCTATCGACAAAGAGCTTCCGATAAAGGATATGGCAAATGTTGTAAACGATAGTGATGCAACCACAATGTTCTGCTCAGATAAATACGAAAAGCTTTTTAAAGAAAACAGAGAGCTTTTTACAAACATAAAGTACTTCATAAACTTTGACAGAGCTGAGGATGACGGTGAGTTTTTGTCTTATTCAAAGCTTATGGAAAAGGGCAAAGAGCTTTATGAAAACGGCGATACCTCTTATGAGGATGTAACTTATGACGATTATGATATGAAAATGCTCATATATACATCGGGTACAACAGGCAATGCAAAGGGTGTTATGCTTTCGGCACACAATATAAGGTCAAGCGTATATTATGGTATGCATGTTGCACATGTATTTACCTGCGGTCTTTCGGTGCTTCCTTATAATCATTGCTACGAGGCGATTGTAGGTCTTTTGGTTGCAATTCATTCAAGAGCTACACTTTGTATGAACTCATCACTTATGCAGATACCTAAAAACCTTGCATTCTATAAACCTGATTATATTTACCTTGTACCTGCAATTGTTGAGGTGTTTTATAAAAGAATACAGGCAGAGCTTAAAAAGACAGGTAAGGATAAGCTTGTAAATACTATGATAAAAATAAGTAACGGCTTAAGAAAAGTTGGTATAGATGTAAGAAGAACGCTTTTTAAAGCTGTTAATGAGTCAGCATTCGGCGGTAATCTTATAGAGATTGTATGCGGAGGCGCACCTATAAGACCTGAAATCGGTAAGTTTTTTGACGATATAGGTATTATGCTTTTAGGTGGTTACGGTATTACCGAGTGTTCACCGCTTGTTAGTGTAAACAGACCTAAAACAAATGATTTTGCAACAGTTGGCGCCTTGCTTCCTTGCTGTGAGGTTAAAATTGATGAGCCTAATGAGGAGGGCATAGGTGAAATCCTTGTTAAAGGCGATATAGTTATGATGGGTTACTATAAACAGCCTGAGCTTACCGAAGAGGCGATTGTTGATGGCTGGTTTAAAACAGGTGATTACGGTAAGTTTAACGATAAAGGTCTTTTAATGATTACAGGCAGAAAGAAAAACCTTATTATTTTAGGTAACGGTAAAAATATTTACCCTGAGGAAATCGAAAATTATATTTTATCAATACCTTATATCAAAGAGGTTGTTGTATATGCTCCTAAAACTGATGAAATAGGCAGTCAGGAGGAAATACACGCGCAGGTATTTTTAGATGACAGTATTGACCTTGGCGTTACAGGCGATGAGCTTGCCGAAAAGGTTAAAAAGGATATAAGAGAAATATGCAAGGAGCTTCCAGCATATAAGCTTGTAGAAAAGGTAATTGTAAGAGATACCGAGTTTGAAAAAACTACTGCAAATAAAATTAAGCGTGCAAAAGTTGATATGATTTAATATCAAAACAATAAGCCACCCGATGGGTGGCTTATTTTAGTTAATTATTGTCTATTATATTATTTAAAAAGTCATAAGCTATTTTAATATCGTTTTCAGGTGTATCGCCAACCTCACGCTCAATAGTTAAAAAGCCTTTATAGCCAATTTCCTCAAGTGCTTTAAGATATGCGGGAAAATCAACACTTCCTGTTCCAAGCGGTACTTCCTCAAAGTATTTAACTGCCTGAACCTCTTCAGGGATAGGGTGTACTACCTGATATATAAATTCTGGATTTCCGTTTTGAAGCTTAACACCATCTTTTGCATGGGTGTGTACAATATATCTTTTAAGGTTATGTACTGCGTTAACAGGGTCGTCGCCTGTAACCATTGCAAGGTTTGCGGGGTCAAGGTTTACAGCAACACCTGTTGAATTAAGGCTGTCTAAAAACTCTTTAAGTACAGCACTGGTTTCCGGACCTGTTTCTATTGCAAAATGTGCATTAATACTGTCTGCATAGCTTGCAAGCTCAAAGCATGCCTCCTGCATAATTTTGTATCTTTCGTGGTTTTTATCGTTTGGTACAACACCGATGTGTGTTGTTACAATATCTGTACCAAGCTCTTTTGCAAGGTCGATAATTCTTTTCGATTTTTCAATTAATTCAGGGTTCTTGTCTTTATAGCCAAAACCCATACCAAGGTCGCCGCAAAGTGCCGAGAAAACAAGACCGTTATCCTTAACCTCCTGTCTTAAATCTGCAATTTTTTGGGCAGTCATATTTTCGGGTGCGTTTTCACCGTAAGTAGCATACATCTGTATGCCTTTTAAACCAAGTTTAGATGCTTTTTTTATAGATTCGCTTCTTGAGCATTGAAAGCTTTCAAGCACAGCACCAATAGGAAATTTATACATAATACAACCTCTTTTCATAATAATATTTACAAGGCAATTATACAATAACATAAAATATTTTGCAACACTTTATTTTATTATTATACACCAATATTCTATAAAAAAAGTGCATATTTAAAATATGCACTCTGTGTTCTTTAGTTTTTAGGGGAGTTCTTTTCTACTTCATCTAATATTACCTGAAGCTTAGCAAGAGCCTCTTTTTTAACCTGCTCATCATCAGAATTTGCCTGTTCTACAAGTTCCGAAAATTCTTTTTCGGTAATCTGAGTATTTTCTATTTTTTTGCTTTCCTCAACATCCTCTGTCTGGGCATTTTCATCCTGAGATGTGTTTGCCTCAGTATTTTTATTTTCGTTTTCACTTACATTTTGTGTTTCTGTCTGACTGGTCTGTGTTTCATTTTTATTCTCTGTCTTTGTTTTTTCATCCTTGCAGGCACAAAGCGATGCCAATACGCATACACTTAAAACTATTGCTAAAAGCTTTTTTGTTATTCTCATCATTATATTCCTTTCGTATAATTAGTTGCATTAACTATTATAGTACGGTTTTTAAAAATTGTCAAGGAAAATACTTTCCGGGTTGCAATACGAATATACAAAAATACATAAAAATCAATAAATTGTATACAAAAACCTATTTACATTTTATTTTATATATGTTATTATATTTTTGAATGATTAATAATTAAACTAAATGAGGTGTATAAAAATG
>JAZSPJ010000115.1:0-5751 GCA_045537365.1 Clostridia bacterium | reverse complement strand
AATTCCTGATAGTGTTAAAATTATCGGGGATTATGCATTTAATTATTGCTCGTCACTTGAAAAGATTGAGCTTGGAAAAGGGGTGGAGCAAATAGGCTCTTATGCCTTCTCACATTGCTCAAACCTTGATAATGTTATTATACCTGAAAATGTCAAATTAATAGAAAGCTATGCCTTTGATTATTGCTCTGCGCTTGAAACTATAGTTTTAAGTGAGGGGATTGAAACCATTGAGCCTGCAGTATTTAATTATTGTACAAGCCTTTTAAATGTTAAAATTCCTTCAACTGTTGAAACTGTGAACGGCAGAATATTTGATAATTGTACAAACCTTGAAACAGTTTTTGTATCCGACGGTGTAAAGCATATAGGCGATTATGCATTTTACGGCTTGGAAAGTGCCTATGCAATCAGTATTCCGGACAGTATTGTATCTATAGGTGATTATGCTTTTGCTTATTGTAAATCAATACAAACTGTAAATTTTCCTGACGGGCTTGAAAGTATAGGTGAAAATTCTTTTTTATATTGCGTAAATTTAAAGACAGCAAATATGCCAAATACTGTAAATACAATAGGCTCTTGTGCGTTTTCGCAGTGTACGGCACTTGAAAATGCAACATTGCCATATAATTTAACGGCTATTGTTGACCATCTCTTTTATAATTGTACCAGCTTAAAGCCTGTAACCATACCCGAAAGGGTTAAGGTTATAAACAGCTCTGCATTTTACGGTTGTATATCAATGGATAATGTTCAATTACCTGAAAATCTTGAAAAAATAGAATATTATGCTTTTAGCCATTGTTACGGTCTTGGGGAAATTACAATACCTGAAAATACATTTTCAATTAATGAATATGCCTTTGAGGAATGTAATGCACTTAAAAAAATCACTTTTTTGAGCAAAAGACTTACATTATACACAGATGCGTTTTATAACTGCAAGAATATAAAAGAAGTACACACGGACAGTATTTTAAAATGGCTTAATTATACATTTATAAACGATGCCTCCAGCCCTATGAAGTACGCAAACGATTTTTATGTAAACGGTATTCTTTCGGAAAGTATAAAGCTAGAGAGCGGTATTGCCGAAATAGGTGATTATGCTTTTTACGGTATGCACTGTTTAAAAGAAGTTGAACTTCCTGACACTGTGACTTTTATAGGTGATTCCGCTTTCAGAATGTGTGATAGCTTAAAGCAAATTAAAATTCCTGAAAAAGTCAAATTAATTACCAAAAATGCTTTTAACAGCTGTTATTATCTTGAAAGTGTAACCATACCTGACACGGTAACGCAGATAATGGATAATGCTTTTGCAGGCTGTTACAGTTTAAAGGAAATTAAATTGCCCTCAAAGCTTGAATTTGTAGGAGATTATGCTTTTTTTGGAAGCGGTATAAAAAGCATTGATATTCCTTATGGCACAAAAACTATTGGTTACAGTGCCTTTTACGGATGTGAATGGCTAACTTATGCTAATTTGCCTGATACTATTACATTTATAGACGGATATGCCTTTTACGGCACAGCAATTCAAAGTGTTAAAATACCTGAGGGAATAAAAAATATACAAAAATATACTTTTTATAATTGCCGTAAATTAACAGAAATAACATTGCCCGAAACTTTAAAAAAGGTATATGACTATGCTTTTGAATATTGTACGGCATTAAAAAAAGTATGCTTCAACGGCACAAATGAAGAATGGAAAAGCGTGGCATTTACAAGTCATAACGATTATCTTAAATATGCAACAGTTGTATATAATGCAAATAAAAAAGAATTTGTGCTTACAGATATTAATGGCAATAAACAAAGTATATTTATTCCCAATACCTGCCCTGACACCAGTGTAGTGTTTGTGTCGGTTTATTATAATGGAGAATTTGCAGGTTGCACATTTAAGGATTTTGCTGACAATAATAACGAATTTGTATTGACAAATATTTTTGATGAATTTAAAATAATGGTATGGAATGATTTTAAAAGCCTGCGTCCTGTAATAAAACCGCTGGGTACAAGATAAAAAGAATATTATAGTTAAAATATGAAAAAGCTAATAAAACTAACTTATAAGAGGTGTTTTTATGCAAAACGGTTATATTAAAACAGCCTGCGCATCGGTTGAAATTAAGGTGGCAGACTGTGAGTTTAACACACAAAAAATAATAGAAATTATTGAAAAGGCGGATAAAGACGGTATAAATATACTCACATTGCCCGAACTTTGCGTAACTGGTTATACATGCGGTGATTTATTCTTTACGTCGGTACTTATTAAAAGTGCATTAGGTGCTGTGGAAAAAATAGTAACGGCTACAAAAGGCAAATATCCTGTAGTTGTATTCGGTGCACCGCTTGTATATAATGCTAAATTATATAACTGTGCAATATGTGTATGTGACGGCGAAGTTTTAGGCGTTGTGCCAAAGAGCTGTCTTGCAGACTGGGGCGAGCATAACGAGTTAAGGTATTTTAATGAATATAGCGACGGTACGGCACTTATAAGCTTATGCGGTCAGGAGGTTTTGTTTGGCAACAACCTTGTGTTTACTCATAGCTTACTTTGCGATTATACCTTTGCGATTGAGCTTTGCGAGGATTTGTTCTCGGCAGTTCCTGTATCACAGGGCTTGGCACTTGGCGGTGCTGATATTATTTTAAATCTTTCTGCATCAAGCGAGGCGGTAAATAAAGATGTTTTCAGAAATTCTGAGGTTGTTTCGGCATCGTCTAAATTTATTTGCGGTTATGTATATGCAAATGCAGATTACAGTGAGTCAACGCAGGATGTTGTATTTTCGGCTCACAATATCATTGCCCAGTGTGGAACAGTTTTGGCAGAAAATCAGCCTTTTGGCGAAAATAAATACATCAGCGCTCTTGTAGATGTAGACAAAATTGCATCCGAGCGCCGAAAAAATAATGTATTTAAATTATGCGACGGTAATGTAACCTATGTGGAGTTTGAACAGTCTGTTAAAAAGAACGATATTAATTTTAATGTATCAAAAACACCTTTTGTTCCCAAAAATGATGATGAGCGTTCAAAAAGGGCAGAGCATATATTAAACATTCAGTCCTACGGCTTGAAAAAGAGAATAGAGCATACAAATACCAAAACCTGTGTTCTTGGAATATCCGGCGGTCTTGACAGTACTCTTGCACTTTTGGTAACAGTAAGGGCAATGGACCTTGCAAAACGCCCACGTACAGATATTACCTGTGTTACAATGCCTTGCTTTGGCACTACAAAACGCACAAAATCCAATGCCGAAAAGCTTTGCGAATGCTTGGGTGTTACCTTTATGGAGGTAGATATTACAAAGGCTGTAACACAGCATTTTGAGGATATAGGCCATAATCCGAAATTATATGATGTTACCTTTGAAAATGCGCAGGCAAGAGAGCGCACACAGGTGCTTATGGATATAGCAAACAAATATTCAGGTCTTGTAATAGGTACGGGCGATTTGTCCGAGCTTGCACTGGGCTGGGCTACCTATAACGGCGACCACATGTCTATGTACTCTGTAAACTGCTCTGTGCCGAAAACACTTGTAAGGGTGCTTGTTGAGTATGAAAGAAAACACTCAAACGAGTTTTTAAGCAAGGTGCTTGACGATATATTGGCAACCCCTGTGTCGCCTGAGCTTTTACCTACGGATGAAAACGGCGATATAGCACAAAAAACTGAGGAAATTGTCGGTCCTTACGAATTGCACGACTTTTTCCTTTACTATACAGTTCGCTATGGCTTTGCACCCAATAAAATTTTTGATTTATGCAGTGTTGCTTTTGACGGCGTATATAGCAAAGATACCATACTGAAATGGCTTGAAATATTTACAAAAAGATTTTTTACACAGCAGTTTAAACGCTCCTGCGTGCCCGACGGTCCAAAGGTTGGCTCGGTTTCGCTGTCTCCGAGAGGCGATTTTAAAATGCCTACTGATGCAGTGTATAATATGTGGCTTGCGCAAATAGAAAAACTTAAAAATGCTGAATAATTTTTAAAAATACGGCATAAATATATGTTGAATAAACTTGTGTTTACGAAAGGATATATTTATGCCGTATAAAAGACAAAACGAATCAGTACGAAAGTATTATGCAAGAAATAAAATAAATGTAAGCAGTGAAAAGCCTGAAAAACGCAAAAAAATGAGCTTTGAAAAAAAGATTTTTTTGCAGGGCTTGGTGTCTTTTGTACTGCTTATATATTGCTTTGGTGTGAGCCGTATTGATGCTTTTGTATTGCAAAAGCAGTTTATACATAAAGCAGTTAATTTGAATATGAATAAAAAGAATGTGCAAAATGCCTTTGATTATGTTAAAGCTTTTGGCAGTAAATGCTCATCGCTGGCAGGTAAGGGTATGGACTATTTCGTAAAAATCTCAACAGGTGATGATGAGGATACAAAGAGTGCAGCAGTAACTGCACTTGCAGAAAGCGAAAATGCTGAAAATGATACCAAAAACGACGAAACCAAATCGGAACAAGCTCCTGATGAAGTAAGTAATGTTCAAAAAGGCTTTGTGTGGCCTGTACGGGGAAATATAACATCGGAGTTCGGAGCAAGGGAGCACCCCTTGGACGGTGCGGAGGGCACACATTGGGGAATTGATATAGGCGCTAATACCGGCGATACGGTTGTAGCCTGTGCGTCCGGTACTGTAACCGATGCCGGGTACGACACAAGCCTTGGAAATTATGTAAAAATTAAACATACCGATACCATTACTACTGTATACGGCCATCTTTCTTTAATATCGGTTAAACCCAATGAGTATGTAGACGAAACAATTAAAATAGGTGAGGTTGGCTCAACGGGTAAATCAACAGGGCCGCACCTGCACCTGGAGGTAAGGCATAACAATGTTAGTATGAATCCTAGAGATTATTTAGTGCCTTATGAGGAATAACGCAATGAAAAAAACTAAATATTATATACACATGAGCAATACATCGGTGTTGCTCATATTTTTTTCAGTGCTGTTTTATAAAGAGGTTATTTTGCTTGTTACGGTTTTATCGCTCATTTTGCATGAGGTTGGGCATATTATAATGTGCAGACTGTTAAATGTAAAAATAGGGCAGATACATATTCACCCTCACGGTATTAATATACTGCCCGACACACTTTTAAACTCAAAAAAGCAAATACTTGTATCCATATCAGGACCATTGTTCAGTTTGTTTATAAGTTTTTTGTTTTTGGCTTTATATGGAGCTTTTAAAATAAAATTTTTGCGTTTTTTGTCATCGGTTAATTTTTTGCTGTTTGCAGTAAATATTGTACCTGCTTTCCCTCTTGACGGTGGCGAAATACTTCGGTCATTGCTGTGTTATTTCAGGGGACATATTGAGGCAGTAAATACTGTAAAAAAAGTATCATTTTATGTGTTTTCGGTATTTTTTTTGCTTGGAATAATAATTGTGCTTTCAGGAAGCTTTAATATATCACTCTCGGTGTTTTGCATTGTGGGATTTATTAAGCTTACAAATTGCTGTGTTTATAAGTATAACTGGGCGGCGTATATTTTGTCCGATAGCTTTGTGTCAAACTGTAAAAGACAGCGCAGAATAGAACTTGAAAGTTATCAAAGCCTTGCAACTGCAGTAAAATATATAAGTTGTGAGTATACCTTGCTTGCTGATATATTTGATATTAACGGCAACAATATAAAAACCTATACACAAGCCGAAATTTTAAAAGAAATTAAAATCATCAAATAACG
>JAZSPJ010000128.1:0-3625 GCA_045537365.1 Clostridia bacterium | reverse complement strand
CGCTTCCGCCTGTTGAAATAAGATCCTCAATTACTACTACCTTCTGACCTTTTTCAAGCTTGCCTTCAATCTGGTTTTGTCTGCCATGGTCCTTTGCTCCGCTTCTTACATAACCCATTGGCATATTTAATATATGAGCGGTAATTGCGGCATGTGCTATACCTGCTGTGCTTGTACCCATAAGTACATCAGCATCAGGATAATATTCTTTTACAATTTCAGCCAAACCGTTTTCAACATCATCTCTTACCTCAGGTGATGTAAGAGTGAGTCTGTTATCACAATATATAGGGCTTTTAATACCGCTTGCCCATGTAAAAGGCTCTTCCGGTCTTAAAAATACCGCTTTTATTTTAAGTAAATCCTCAGCAATTTTTTTGTTCATTTCTGTCATATCAATCACCAATCCTTATATATTTTTCTTAGCCTACAAATTCTTTTACACAGCGTTTATATGCCGCAACGGGGTCATCTGCCTGTGTGATGGGCCTTCCGACTACTATATAATCCGAACCTATTTCTTTTGCCTTTTGGGGTGTTGTAATTCTTACCTGATCGCCTACATCGCCATCTGCAAACCTTACACCGGGTGTTATGGTTAAAAAGCTTTTGCCGCATACATCCTTAACCTTACCTGCTTCAAGAGGTGAGCAAACTACACCGTCAAGACCGCTTTCCATAGCATTGTGTGCATAATGCATTACAACCTTATCCAAAGGCTCGTTTATAAGCAAATCCTCTCTCATACGCTCCTCGCTTGTGCTTGTAAGCTGTGTTACTGCAATGAGTATCGGGCGTGTGCCGTCCTCTCTTGTAAGTCCCTCTATTGCCGCCTCCATCATAGCCTTTGTTCCTGATGCGTGAAGGTTTGTCATATCAACATCAAGTCTTGAGAGCACTGCCATAGATTTTTTTACTGTGTTTGGTATATCACAAAGCTTTAAATCAAGAAATATTTTGTGGCCTCTTGCTTTTATCTGACGAACAATGTCAGGTCCTTCTGCATAAAAAAGTTCCATGCCGATTTTCACAAAAGGCTTTACATCTGTAAATTTATCAAGAAAGCTCATAACCTCCTGTTTACTGTTAAAATCACATGCAATTATAACATCCTTACCCATTAGTGCGCTCCTCCTATTATATCTTTTAAATTATTTATCCCGTATTTTTGCATAACTCCCGGAAGTTCGTTTATTATATCACGGCAGGCATAGGGGTCTACAAGATTTTGTGCGCCTACCTGTACAGCGGTTGCTCCTGCGAGCATAAGCTCTATTACATCCTCAGCACAGGACACACCGCCCATACCCATTATTGGAATATTAACTGCCTCATAAACCTGATATACCATTCTTACCGCTACGGGGAAAATTGCCTTTCCTGAAAAACCGCCCATTTTATTTGCAATTACAGGCTTTTTGGTTTTTAAATCTATTTTCATACCAAGAAGGGTATTTATCATACTTATACCGTCTGCACCTGCATCCTCACAAGCTTTTGCAATTGATACTATATCGGTAACATTAGGTGTAAGCTTAATATAAACAGGTTTTTTTGTAACCTCTTTAACTGCTTTTGTAACTTTGTAAACGCTCTCCGGGCTTGTACCAAAGCTCATACCGCCGTTATGTACATTAGGGCAGCTTACATTTACCTCTATTATACCAACAATATCCTCTTTGTCAATCTTTTCGCAGGTGTAAACATATTCCTCGAGTGAAAATCCGCTTACATTGGCAACTACCTTTTTATTAAAGCATTTTTTAAGCTTTGGAAGCTCTTCGGATATAACCTTATCAATACCGGGATTCTGAAGTCCTACGGAGTTTATCATACCCTCACAGCATTCCGCAATTCGGGGGAGGTTATTTCCAAAGCGAGGCTCTTTTGTTGTACCCTTAAAAGAGAAGCTGCCAAGTATGTTTATATCGTATAACTCGGCAAACTCATAGCCAAAGCCAAAAGTTCCGCTTGCGGGAATTATAGGATTATCAAGTTTTAATCCGCTTAAAACTACACTTGTATCTACCATATAATTTCCTCCTTTACAAGTACAGGACCATCCTTACAAATACGCTTGTTGCCGTATTTTGTTTTGCAGCTACAGCCCATACAAGCACCAAAGCCACAGCCCATTCGCTCCTCAAAGCTGAACTCGCCCGTTGTATTTGTGTTATTATACACAGCCTTAAGCATAGGTTCGGGCCCACAGGTGTAAAAATAATCGTAATCAATGCCGTCCATCGCATCGGTTACAAATCCTTTTATGCCGTAAGAGCCGTCAACTGTTGTAACAAATACATCTGCGCCAAGCTTTTTAAATTCATCCTCGTAAAAAACCTCGCATGCTTTGTTAAAGCCAAGTATTACTTTTACACTTTTGCCCTGATTAATTAAATCCTTAGCTAGCCTGTACATCGGAGGAACTCCTGCTCCGCCGCCAATTAAAAGTGCAGAGCTTTTTGCGTTTTCCGTTTTATAGCCGTTTCCAAGACCCGAAAGCACATCAAGTATTTCACCCTCTTTCATAAGGCTCATCTGCTCTGTGCCCCTTCCTACTACCTTATATATTATAAGTACAGTATCCTCACTGTAATCGCATACAGATATTGGGCGTCTTAAAAACAAATTATTTAATTTTATATTTACAAACTGACCGCATCCTGTAACGCCATGCTCTCCGCCAAGCAACATTTCATATACATTTTCGGCAATTTTTTTATTGGATAATATTTTAAGACAACTCTGTTTCAAGAAAGTGTCACTCCTCATCTATTGTAGATATTGTAATTGTGGTTTCCTCTAAAACATCTAAAAGAACACCAACAGTATCAAGTGATGTAAACATTGTTACATTGTTTTCAACTGCACATCTTCTTATAAGGTAGCCATCGGACTCCTGACTTACGGAATTTATATCCCTTGTATTAATTACATAGCTTACAAAGCCTTTCCTTATAGCAGTTAAGATTTCCTCGTTGCCGTCGCACACCTTATTCATAACCCTTGTGCGTATGCCGTGCTCTTTTAAGAAGGTTGCTGTGCCTGTTGTAGCAGCAATATTAAAGCCAAGGCGGTAAAAACGCTCAACTAAAGGTAATACCTCCGGTTTATCCTTATCGGCAACAGTTACAAAAATTGTACCGTAATTTGATACATTCATACCCGATGCCTGAAGCGCTTTATAAAGTGCTCTTGTCATTTTTTTATCATAGCCGATTGCTTCACCTGTTGATTTCATTTCAGGTGAGAGGTATGCATCAAGACCTCTGATTTTTGAGAATGAAAATGCAGGTGCTTTTATAAACCAGCTCTTTTTCTCCTCAGGGTAAAGCATATCGTAGCCCTGCTCCTTAAGTGATTTGCCGAGTATTACAAGTGTTGCAATATCTGCAAGCGAATAGCCTGTTGATTTTGAAAGGAACGGAACTGTTCTCGATGACCTTGGATTAACCTCGATTACATAAACATCTTCTTTTTCGTCTACTATAAACTGAATGTTATAAAGACCGATTATTCCTATACCAAGACCTAATTTTTTGGTATAATCAAGAATTGTATCCTTTGCCCTTTGCGATACGCTGAAGGTTGGATATACAGATATTGAGTCACCCGAGTGAATACC
>JAZSPJ010000012.1:0-2456 GCA_045537365.1 Clostridia bacterium | reverse complement strand
GTTTAATATAGCTTCACAGATTTTGAACAAAACCTTGTCTTCAAACGATATGAAAACACTATACAGTTTTTATGACTATTTAAAACTCCCCGTAGAAGTAATATTTTTATTGCTTGAATATTGCGTAACAATAGATAAAACCAATATGCGCTATATGGAAAAGCTGGCGCTTGGCTGGGCGGATGATGAGATTAACACCACCCGTAAGGCAAATAATTATATTAAACAAAAAACGCAGGAAAACAATCTGATTTACAAATACAGAAAAATGTTTAAAATAAACGACAGAGATTTATCCGATACTGAAACATCATTTATTAAAAAATGGATAAACGAGTATAAATGCACCGATGAACAGATTTTTGATGCATATAACAAAACAGTATTAAATACAGGTAAGGTTGCCTTTAAATATATGGATGCAATACTTAAAAATTCGGGTAAGGATGTGCTGTCGGGAGACAGACCTAACCCAAGCGATGCGAAAAAAGGCAAAAACAGTTTTAATAATTACAGTGCAAATTACGGTAATACAGAGCTTGAAAAAGAGCTTTTAAACCGCAGAATGGCAAAATATAAAACCTTAGAGGAGTAATATATATAGCTATGAATATAGATAAAACAAGCAGAATGCACCAAAGTATTATAAACGAATACAGGCGTATGAATATAGAGCGTGATGAAAGAATTGAGCGTATCAGAAAATACAATGAAAGCCGTGTTCCTGAAATCGGACTCATTGATGAGCAGATTTCATGCCTTGCGGTACATTTTGCAAAAAAGGTAATAACAGACGGTATAACACCCGAAAAAGCTGTTGAGCTTATGGAGGCTAAAAGGGATGGGCTTTTAGCACGAAAGTATAATCTTATAGCACACAATAACCTTGAAAGGGATGACCTTGTAGGCTATAGCTGTGAAAAGTGTAACGATACAGGCTTTGTGGGCGATTATCCCTGTACCTGCTATATAGAAAAAATGCGCCTTTTAACTGCTGAGCAGGTTAAAAAAACTGCAGGTCTTGGCGTTGATTTTAAAAATAATACATTTAAAAACTTTAATATGAGCTATTACAGCCGTGAGGTTGATGGAAAGTATGGCATTTCGCCTTATGATAATATGAATGCAATTTTAAAGGAGTGCACATATTTTATAAATAATTTTGATGATATACACTCAAAAAACCTTTTGTTTTACGGTGCATCTGGCTTAGGCAAAACATTTATGTCACATTGTATAGCAAACGAGCTTATACAAAAGGGCTATACTGTTGTATACCAGACCGCATATAAAATGTTTCAGTTTTTAGAGGACTATAAATTCGGAAAAATATCAAGGGAGCAAAACGAAAAAGCTTATAACAGTATTTATGATTGCGACTTGCTTATAATAGACGATTTGGGTACAGAGTTTATAACATCTTATACCTGCTCGGTATTTTTTGATGTAATGAACTCACGGCTTATAGAGGGCAGGAAAACTATAATCAGTACAAATCTTGGTATAGGCGAGCTTGAAAGTATATATTCCCAAAGGGTATTTTCACGAATACTTGGTAATTACAATATACTGCAGTTTTTTGGTGACGATATAAGACGATTAAATTAAGGAGATTTTTATAAAATGCTTTTAGCTGATAAATGGAATGATTATGTTTTAATAGATACGGCTCACGGCGAAAAGCTTGAAAGATGGGGCGATATTACACTCGTTCGTCCTGACCCGCAGGCTATATGGACATCGGAGAGCAATCCCCAAAAATGGTTTTTGGCAGATGCGAAATACCACCGCAGTAAATCAGGCGGAGGAAGCTGGGAATTTAAAAAGAGCATACCCGATGCATGGCAGATACAATACCGTGATTTAACCTTTAATGTAAAGCCTATGGGCTTTAAGCATACGGGCATTTTTCCGGAACAGGCGGTTAACTGGGATTTTATAGATACCGCAGTAAAAAGCAGAACTTCGCAAAAAAAAGAAGTTAAGGTGCTTAACTTATTTGCATATACAGGCGGTGCAACAGTTGCGGCGGCTAAAGCAGGCGCAACTGTTGTGCATGTGGATGCTGCAAAGGGTATGGTATCCTGGGCAAAGGATAATGCAGCATCCAGCGGACTTAAAGACGCACCAATAAGATATATAGTTGATGATTGCATAAAATTTGTTGAGCGTGAAATAAGGCGCGGTAATAAATATGACGGCATAATTATGGACCCACCGTCTTATGGCAGGGGGCCAAAGGGGGAAATATGGAAGTTTGAGGACGAGCTTTACCCTTTGGTTGAAAAATGCAATCAGCTTTTGTCGGACAACCCTCTGTTCTTTATAATTAATTCATATACAACGGGCATTTCTCATACCGTTGTTGCAAATGTACTTTATATGACAGTTGCAAAAAAATATAAGGGAAGAGTAAGTCGGAGGCCAAGCGGTCTTAGGAAGACAACAATGGGCAC
>JAZSPJ010000101.1:0-5330 GCA_045537365.1 Clostridia bacterium | reverse complement strand
GACTTACCCAATTTTTACATCTCCTTTAACAATTATTCTGCCTGTACTGTTCGTAAAGTATCATTGCACATGCCGTAGCAACATTTAAAGACTCTGCATTGCCCGACATAGGAATTTTCACCTTTAAATTGCACCTGCCCTCAACCTCAGGGCTTATACCGTTTGCCTCGTTACCCATTACAATTAAGCACCTGCCCGTCAGGTCAGCATTATATATGTATTTTTCAGCTGATAAAAAAGTACCTGCAATTTTAAAACCTGCATCGTTGAATTTTTTGAAAGTTTCCTCTTTTAAATCATCGAAATACACAGGAATATTAAAAATACTTGCCATTGTTGAACGCACTGTTTTCGGATTATATAAATCCGCACAGCCCTCACCGAGCATCAATGCATCAACTCCCATAGCATCGCAAGTGCGAACTATTGTGCCAAGATTGCCTGGGTCCTGCACTGCATCAAGATAAACAGCTTTTTGAATTTTATTAAAATCGGTACTTTTAAGCAAATCGCTTACTGTGTTTTCGGGCGATTTAACTACTGCAAGCACGCCTTGCGAATTAACGGTAAATTTAAGCTCATCAAAAAGCTTTTTACTGAACATATAAACTTTTTGGCTTTCAAAAAGCTCGGTATATTGACTATCCTCACATACAATTATATATTCAACTAATGCGCCGTTTTTTACAGCATCGTTTACACTTCTAAACCCCTCTATTACAAACAAACCGCTTTTTTTGCGACCGATATGGGTTGCAAGCTTTTTTGTGTTTTTAAAAATGCTGTTGGATGTACTTTCTATTTTAACTAACATATTATATCTCCGTTTACAAATTAAACTTATACAATTATATTGTATCATTAATCTAAATAAAAATCAACATTTTGTTTTAAAATAGGTATTGGCAAAACAAAAAAAATATAGTATAATAATTGTATTATTAAATGAAACGAGGTATTTATATGGCAAATATAGATTTAAACTCTTTATTTAACATAGGATATGGTCTTTATGTTGTTACAAGCTTTGACGGTACACGCCACAACGGGCTTATTGTAAACACCGTAACTCAGGTTACAAATACACCGTCAAAGGTTGCAGTAACAGTAAGTAAGGATAATTATTCACACGATATAATTAAAAGCACAGGCATTATGAATGTAAACTGCCTGCACAAGGATACGCCTTTCAGCGTGTTTGAAAGATTTGGCTTTCAAAGCGGAAAGGATACCGATAAGTTTAACGGATTTGGTTTTAAAGCATCACAAAACGGGCTTGCAGTTTTAGGGGAATATATTAACTCCTATATATCGCTCAAAGTAGAAAACTATGTGGATTTGGATACACACGGTATGTTTATATGCGAAATCACAGAGGCACAGAATGTATGCGATACAGAAACTATGACATACACATACTATCACAAAAATGTAAAGCCGAAACCCGAGGCAAAAAAAGGCTATGTGTGCAAAATATGCGGTTATGTGTATGAGGGCGATACCCTGCCTGCAGATTATATATGCCCGTTGTGCAAACACGGCGCAGAAGATTTTGAAAAAATGTAAAGCATTTTACATACAAAATGCTTGCACTTATGAAAAATTTGTTGTATAATGTATTTTTAGAGGGAAGTGAGGTGTAATTATGCCAGAAATCGGCTTTGATAATGACAAATATGTATTTATGCAGTCGGAGCATATACGAAACAGAATATCAAAATTCGGCGGAAAGCTGTATCTTGAATTCGGCGGTAAGCTTTTTGACGATTACCACGCATCAAGAGTACTGCCCGGCTTTGAGCCTGACAGTAAATTAAAAATGTTACTTCAGCTTAAGGACAGAGTGGAAATTGTAATTGTAATAAATGCAAACGACATCGAAAAGAATAAACAAAGAGGGGATCTGGGCATTACTTACGACCTTGATGTTATCCGTCTTATAGACTGCTTCAGGCAGATAGGACTTTATGTGACAAGTGTAGTAATGACACGCTTTAACGAGCAGGCAACAGTTGTTGCTTTTCAAAAAAGGCTTGAAAGCATAGGTATAAATGTATACCATCACTATTCCATTGACGGATATCCTTCAGATATTGATAAAATAGTAAGCGACGAAGGCTATGGAAAAAACGATTATATAAAAACAACAAGGGAGCTTGTAGTTGTTACAGCACCGGGTCCCGGAAGCGGAAAAATGGCAACCTGCCTTTCCCAGTTATACCATGAGCATAAACAAGGTATACAGTCCGGATATGCAAAATTTGAAACCTTTCCTATCTGGAATTTACCGCTCACCCACCCCGTAAACCTTGCTTACGAGGCGGCAACTGCAGATTTAAACGATGTTAATATGATTGACCCGTTCCATCTTGAAGCCTACGGCGAAACTACTGTTAATTATAACAGAGATGTTGAGATTTTTCCTGTAGTTAAAGCAATGCTTGAAAATATACTTGGCGAATGTCCCTATAAATCACCTACAGATATGGGTGTAAATATGGCGGGCAACTGTATTGTTGACGACGAGGCAACAAAAAAAGCATCAAGGCAGGAGATAGTACGAAGGTATTACACCGCACTTTGCGACCAGCGAAAGGGTCTTGTAGATGACGATGTAGTATTAAAGCTTGAACTGCTTATGAAAAAGGCGGGCATTAGCCCTGAGGACAGGCCTGTTATTGCTCCTGCAATTAAAAGAGCTAAAGAAACAGGCACACCTGCGGCGGCAATGGAGCTGCCTGACGGTAAGATTATAACAGGTAAAACCTCCGACCTTTTGGGAGCATCGGCGGCGCTTTTATTAAACGCATTAAAAGAGCTGGCAGGTATTGACGATGAAGCAAAGCTTATATCACCGCTTTACCTTGAACCAATAAGGAATTTAAAAACAGGTCATTTAGGAAGCCGCAACCCAAGACTGCATACCGATGAGGCGCTTATAGCACTTTCAATTAGTGCAGCATCGGACAAGATGGCAGAGCTTGCAATAGCACAGCTTGAAAAATTAAGAGGATGTGAAATGCATTCCTCGGTACTGCTTTCGCCTGTTGATGTAAAGGTACTTAAACGACTTGGACTTAACATTACATGCGAACCTAAATATAAATAAAAACTCGGCTTTTACAGCCGAGTTTTTATTTATAAATTCAACAATCTTTTTGCATTAAGTGAGAAAATCTTTTCCTTTTCGCTATCGGTAATGAGGTGGTCTAAAAGTACTCCGCCTACATACATACCCAGATTACAGGTTGGAAAATCTGAACCAAATAACAGTCTGTCAATGCCCATTACATCTATTGCACGCCTTAACATACCATATCTGTGTATGCCCCAGCCTGACAAATCAAGATAATAATTCTCCGAAAATTTCATACGGTCTATATGGCGCATAAAATCCATATACTCACCGGGGTGAGCCGCAACAAACACTACATCCGGATGTGCCTTTACCATACGGTCCATCTCATCATCACCCATTGAGTGGAAGTTAACTATCATATTACATTTGCCTGCCTCGGCTATAATATCGTCAAGACCCTCGTCTGAATAGCCTACCCAATTATCAAGATACGGCAACAACTCACCCATTATTTTTACACCCTTTTCGTGCATACGCTTAACCTCGGCAATAGACTCCTCCACATAACCGGGGTGCACATTAAATGCAGGCTCATAAAAATCGCCGTATATTTCTTTAAGCTTTAAAGAATTGTTATTATTTTCGATTATTTTTGCCCACATATCGGTTTCATCGGGGCGGTTAATCCTTATAACGCCTCCGCAGATTTTTGTTACTCCAAGCTTTTGAAATTCCTTAAAAGTATTTTCTATACTCATATTACAAAAATCCTTATGAACTGCAATATTATTTGCAGGCTCGGTAAATGGATGTGTATGAAAATCAATTATTTCAAAATCACCGTAATTTATCATTTTAAATACTCCCCTTTGTTTTTTTAATATTTACCTAAAGTATAGCACAAAAAAGAACTATGTCAACACCACAATTTTATGATTATTGGCATTTTATATAATAAACCGAATATGGCAACATTTCGCTTCCTGCACCAAAATCATAAGGTTCACCTGTTAAAAGATTTATTCCGCATCCGCAATTTGCGTTATAATGTGCAGTGTATGGATTTTCGTCGGCATTTATAAGCACAATAACGCGCTCGGCATCTGTTGCCCTTTCAAACACAATTTGCCTGTTTGTCATCTGTAAAATATTAAAACTGCCGTTTATTAATGCATCGCTGACTGTGCGTGCCTTAATTGCCTTTGAAACAAAATCCGTTATACTGTTCCAAAGCGGTTCTTTAACACAAGGTCTTAAGGCATTGTCACCGTTTTGCTTTTCGCCCTCTATACCCCACTCACTGCCGTAATATATGCAGGGTATACCGGGCATAGCAATAAGCATACCATAAAGGGGGATTATATGGCTTTTGTTTGAAAGTATTGTATAAATTCTTGTTACATCATGATTATCGGCAAAGCTTAATAGCTTTTTGCCACGATAAAGACACCAATCATCTTTTCCGAACTGCCTTAAAAGCGAATGTCCTATTTCAAACATATTCATACTGTTAAAGGCAGAGTAAAGCCCCTTATAGCATTCGTAGTTTGTAACACTGTTGAGCATATTTTCACCCATTATATCGTTATAGTTACCGTGTATCATTTCGCCAAGGGTAAAAAAGTCTGCCTTTAAAGTTTTTACAAAGCCCGAAAACTCTGCCATAAATGTGCGGTTAAGCATATATGCCACATCAAGGCGTATGCCGTCTATATCAAAGTACTCTATCCAGTATTTTACGCAGTCAAGCAGATAGCTTTTAACTTCGGGGTTATCAAGGTTAAGCTTTACAAGCTCAAAATGGCCCTCCCAGCCCTCATACCAAAAGCCGTCGCTGTATGGACTGTTGCCGTCAAAGTTTATATAAAACCAATCCTTATACTGCGAGCATTGCTTCTTTTCAATAACATCCAAAAATGCAAAAAACTCTCTTCCCACATGGTTAAACACTCCATCTAAAACAATTTTAATACCGTTTTTATGAAAATTTTCGCACAAAATCTTAAAATCCTCATTTGTGCCGAGGCGAGTGTCTATTATTTTATAATCTTTAGTATCGTACCCGTGAGTTGAGCTTTCAAAAAGCGGGCAAAAATATACTGCACCTATACCAAGCTTTGTAAGATGCGGTATATATTCGTTAAGCTCCATAATGCGGTGAGATGACACACCGTCATTATTTAAAGGAGCACCCAGCATACCTAAAGGATATATCTGATAAAAAACTGTTTCTTCAAACCACATAAAAATA
>JAZSPJ010000026.1:0-11104 GCA_045537365.1 Clostridia bacterium | reverse complement strand
TTTTATGGTATTATATAATGGTAATATTTTAAAGTGGGTGATTATTTGAAAATTACGGTGTTAGATGCAAAAACTCTTGGTAATGATGTGTCTTTAGAAGCGTTTTCAAAATACGGCGAGCTTGATGTTTATCCTACAACGGCACAAGCGGATGTTGCACAAAGAATTGCAAACTCCGATATTGTTGTGGTAAACAAGGTTAAATTAAATTGCGATAATCTTGGTAGGAATGTTAAGCTTGTATGTGTAACAGCAACGGGGTATGATAATATCGATGTAGAGTATTGCAGGGCTAATAGTATTGCGGTGTGCAATGTAAAAGGCTATTCAACTGATAGTGTTGCACAGGTTACGGTTTCTATGGTACTGGCTCTTATAAACCGCCTGTATACATACAGAGAGTCGGTCAAAAATACATCATATACAAAAAGCGGTGTTCAAAATATGCTTGTACCTGCTTACCGAGAGCTGAGTGCACTTACTTGGGGTATAATCGGCTACGGCGATATAGGAAAAAAGGTTGCCGGCATTGCTAAAGCATTTGGATGCAGGCTTATGGTTTATAAAAGAACACCCGATAATGAATATTGTGTTGAGCTTGAACAATTACTTAAAAAAAGCGATATTATAACCATCCATACACCTTTAAATGATGGCACATATCACCTTATAAATAAAAACAATATCGGCTTGCTTAAGAAAAATTGTGTTCTTGTAAATGTTGCAAGGGGAGCAGTGACAGATGAAGTGGCAATAGCCGATGCGGTAAAAGCCGGTATGATAGACGGATATGCCACAGATGTTTATTCTATAGAGCCGCTTGATAAGGACAACCCCATATATGAAATAAAGGATTATGACAATGTTATTTTAACTCCGCACATGGCTTGGGCGGCTTTTGAGGCACGAAGCCGATGTATAAATGAGGTTGCCAAAAATATAAAATGCTTTTTAAACGGAGAAATTAATAACAGAGTAGATATATAATATTACGGAAACGGAGCTTTTTAAAATGGATAGAGTTACAGAAATATTTGGAAGTTTAGTGTTTAATGACAGTGTTATGAAATTAAAACTGCCTAAGGACACATATAAAAACTTAAAAACCTGCATAGAAAACGGCACACCGCTTACTTTGGAAACTGCCAATGTTGTTGCGGCTGCTATGAAGGATTGGGCAATTGAAAAGGGAGCAACTCACTATACACATTGGTTTCAGCCCATGACGGGCTTTACCGCAGAAAAGCACGATAGCTTTATCTCACCAATTGATAACGGTAAAGCTGTAATGGAGTTCAGCGGCAAAGAACTTATAAAGGGCGAGTCCGATGCATCAAGCTTTCCGTCAGGCGGACTTCGTGCTACATTTGAGGCAAGAGGATATACTGCGTGGGACCCTACATCTTATGCATTTATTAAAGACGGAAGCTTGTGTATACCAACCGTGTTTTGCTCTTATGGCGGTGAAGCACTTGATAAAAAGACACCGCTTATGCGTTCTTGCGAGCTTATAAACACTCAGGCAATGAGAATACTTCGCTTGTTTGGTAATACAAGCTCAAACAGAGTTATTACAACTGTTGGTGCAGAACAGGAATATTTTTTGATTGATAAAAAGCTTTTTGATAAAAGAGAGGATTTGATTTTCACCGGCAGAACCTTATTCGGTGCAAAACCGCCAAAGGGACAGGAACTTGACGACCATTATTTCGGTGCAATCAAGCCAAGAATATCTGCATATATGAAAGAGCTTGACGAGGAGCTCTGGAAGCTCGGTATTTACTCAAAAACAAAGCATAATGAGGTTGCCCCGGCACAGCACGAAATGGCACCTATATATACAACAACCAATACCTCAGCAGACCATAATCAGCTTACAATGGAAACAATGAAAAAGGTTGCTTTAAAGCATGGTCTTGTATGCCTTTTGCACGAAAAGCCATTCCAGGGTGTAAACGGAAGCGGTAAGCACAATAACTGGTCGCTTTGTACCGATGACGGTCAGGTGCTTTTAAAACCTGGCAAGCACCCCCACGAGAATACACAGTTCCTTGTATTTTTATGTGCTGTTATGAAGGCTGTTGATGAGTATCAGGATATGTTAAGACTTTCTGTCGCAAGTGCAGGTAACGACCACCGCCTTGGCGGTAATGAAGCACCGCCCTGGATAGTTTCTATGTATATAGGCGATCAGCTTATGGATGTTATAGATGCACTCGATAAAGATGCCGAGTACAATCAGGGTGAAAAGGTTAAAATGGAAACGGGTGTTCATTCGCTTCCAACCTTTACTAAGGATACTTCTGACCGTAACCGTACATCGCCATTTGCATTTACAGGAAATAAGTTTGAATTCCGTATGCTTGGCTCGTCATTTTCCATTGCCGGACCGAATATAATTTTAAATACAGTTGTGGCAGACCAGCTTCAGCAATTTGCAGATGAACTTGAAAAATCCGACAATTTTGAAAAGGCTGTTCACGACCTTATAAGACGGGTTATAAAAAATCATAAACGCATTATATTTAACGGCAATAATTATTCTGATGAATGGATAGAGGAGGCAGAAAAAAGAGGTTTATTAAACCTTCCAAGCACTCCTGATGCACTCAAAAATTATACAGCTAAAAAGAATATAGATGTATTTACAAGGCACGGTATTTTTACAGAAAATGAAATGCGCGCAAGAGAGGAAATTTTATACGAGGAATACTCAAAAACCGTAAATGTTGAGGGTAACACAATAGTTGAAATGATAAATAAAAAAATTATACCTTCGGTACTTGAATATGTTTCTTCATTAACCGAAACCGCTCTTTCAAAAAAATCGCTTATATCGTCAATAAATACGGGTATAGAGGAAAATTTAATTTTAAAACTCACAGATTTAAGTGGGATTCTTTCGGCACAATGCGTTGAGCTTCAGAAATCGCTTGACAGTGCACCTAAATTTGATATGGCAAAGCAATGTGCAGATTATTATAAAGTTAATGTATGGGATAAAATGAATGAAATGCGTAAGGTTATAGATGAAATTGAGGCAAGTATGCCGTCAAAGTTCTGGCCTTACCCAACATATTCACAGCTTTTGTTTAATATATAACAGGAGGTAATTATGGCGAATTTTATTACTATTATTCAAACTGTTATACTTGGTATTATACAGGGTATAACCGAGTGGCTTCCGATAAGCAGTACGGGGCATCTTTTGCTTGCAAACGAGTTTTTAAAGCTTGATGTATCAGAGAGCTTTATGAATATGTTTAAGGTTGTTATACAGTTTGGCTCGATACTTGCTGTTGTAGTGCTGTATTTTAACAAACTAAATCCATTTGCAGGCAAAAAAACCAGGGAGCAGAAAAACGACACCAGGCAGCTTTGGTTTAAGGTTGTAGTTGCAGTAATACCTGCGGCTGTTGCGGGCTTCTTGTTTGAGGAGGTTATAGACAGTGTTCTTTCAACACCGATTGTTATTGCTTTGGCACTTATAATATATGGTATAGCATTTATTGTAATAGAAAAAAGGCAAAAAGCACCATCGGTAAGTACCTTGAATTCGCTTACATACAAAAAAGCGCTTATGATAGGTGCATTTCAGATGCTTGCTTTGATACCCGGCACATCAAGGTCCGGTTCTACAATTCTGGGCGCTATATTGATTGGTACAAAAAGAGATGTAGCAAGTGAGTTTTCTTTCTTTCTAGCGATACCTGTAATGCTTGGCGCAAGTGCACTAAAAATGCTTGGCTTTGGATTCAATTTAACAGCAGATGAATGGGTAATTCTCTTAACAGGAACATTGGTTTCTTTTTTGGTATCACTGGGCGCTATAAAGTTTTTAATGGGGTATGTTAAAAGGCACGATTTCAAGGCTTTTGGTTACTATAGAATAGTGCTTGGCGCACTTGTAATACTGTATGGTTTAACAATTGGTTTTTAAGTTGTTTAAACTACCAAAAAAATAAGTCTAAAATAAGCATTTTTTGTCTTTAAAATTGTTGACATATTATGCTTTATATGATAAAATTTTAATATAGTTAAAAAAGGTAAATGTACTGTATTTGTACCTGATTTCGTAACTGACGGATATGAAGCGGAGCACCGCAAAGAAACGAAAATCAGTTTGGTCGGCCGTCTGGGCATATCTGTTTTTTAGGACAGATATGCCCTTTTTTAGTGCTGAATATGGAAAGGATGGTAATAAAATGAAAAAAGTTGGAATTATAATGGGCTCAGATAGCGATTTGCCGGTAGTTGAAAAGGCAATCGACACATTAAAAGAGTTTGGTGTACCTTATGAGGTGCATGTATTTTCTGCACACAGAACTCCTGTTGAAGCAAAGGAGTTTTCACAAAATGCATATAATAATGGCTTTGGTGCAATAATAGCCGCCGCAGGCAAGGCAGCACATCTTGCAGGCGCCATTGCAGCAAATACGGTTTTGCCTGTTGTCGGCATACCGGTTAAATCATCTACACTTGACGGCCTTGATGCGCTTCTGTCTACTGTACAGATGCCGGCAGGTATTCCTGTTGCAACTGTTGCTATAGACGGTGCTGCCAATGCCGCTTTGTTATGTATACAAATACTTGCTGTATCTGACAGCGAGCTTTATGAAAAGCTTATGAATGCACGAAAGGATGCAACTAAAAAGGTTCTCGAAAAAAACAAACTTATTGAAGAAAAATTCAACAAATAATTACTTGAGAGGAGTATAACATTAATGGGCGGTTTTTTTGGAGCAGTTAGCAGACATAACGCAATAGGCGATGTGTTTTTCGGTACGGATTTTCACTCTCACCTTGGTACAAAAAGGGGCGGTATTGCCGCTTATGACGAAAAGATAGGTTTGCAGAGAGATATACATAATATCGAAAAAACTCCCTTCAGAACTAAATTTGATAAAATATTTGAGGAAATGACGGGTAATTCAGCAATTGGCTGTATAAGTGATTCTGACCCGCAGCCTCTTTTAATTCGTTCAAACTCATGTACTTATGCAATAAGCATTGTAGGCAGGATTAATAATGCGGACGAGCTTATAAACCATCATTTATCAGGAAAAGGGCATTTTTCGGCAATGACGGGCGGAAAAGTAAATTCTGTTGAGCTTGTAGCATCTCTTATAAACAGTAAAAGCGATTTTATCGAGGGCATAAAATTTGCACAGAGTGTTGTTGATGGAGCGGTTTCCATTCTCATATTAAAGGACGATGGCTCTATTATAGCGGCGAGGGACAGGCTTGGAAGACTTCCTGTAAATATTGGTAAAAATTCTGATGGCTATTGTGTATCGATGGAGTCCTTTGTTTATAAAAAGCTTGACTATGATGATGAAAAGGAGCTTGGTCCTGCAGAGATTGTTGAAATAACGGCAGATGGCATTACACAGCTTGCCAAGCCCGGCAAGGAAATGAAAATATGTTCATTTTTGTGGACATATTATGGATATCCCACATCCACTTATGAGGGCGTAAATGTTGAGGTTATGCGTAACCGTAACGGCGAAATAATGGCAGATAATGATAAAGAACTTGGAAATATAGACGATATAGATTATGTTGGAGGTATTCCTGATTCTGGTACACCTCATGCAGTGGGTTATGCAAATAGAAGCGATATACCTTTTGCAAGGCCGTTTATTAAATATACACCTACCTGGTCTAGAAGCTTTATGCCACCCAGACAGGCAGACAGAAATACAATAGCAAAAATGAAGCTTATTCCCGTGCATGAGCTTATAAGGGATAAAAACCTTTTGTTTGTTGACGATTCAATAGTTAGGGGCACACAGCTTAAAGAAACAGTTGATTTCTTATACGATAACGGTGCAAAATCGGTACACATGCGTTCAGCTTGTCCGCCGATTATGTATTCGTGTAAATATCTTAATTTTTCATCCGCTACAAGCGAAATGGAGCTTCTTGCAAGACGCATAATTATGGAGCTTGAGGGCGAGGAGGGCTTTAATCATCTTGATGAGTACAGCGATGCAACCACCGAAAGAGGTAAAAAATTAAGAAAAACAGTAAGCGATAAATTCGGCTTTGCATCACTTGAATTTCAGTCGCTTGAAGGTCTTATTAAGTCAATCGGTATTGACAGATGCAAAATCTGTACATACTGCTATAACGGTAAAGAATAATAAATTGATATACAGAAAGGAAAAATTACTATGCACACAAATTCTAAATCAGACAGCTACGCTGCAGCAGGTGTTGATATTACTGCAGGCTATAACGCTGTAAAGTTGATGAAAAAGCATGTTGAAAGAACAATGACACAGGGCAATGTATCCGACATAGGCGGATTCGGTGGTCTTTTCCAACCTGATATGACAGGGGTTGATACACCTGTTTTAGTTAGCGGTACTGACGGCGTTGGTACAAAGCTTAAGCTTGCATTTTTGCTTGATAAGCACGATACTGTTGGTATAGACTGCGTTGCTATGTGCGTTAACGATATTATTTGCTGCGGAGCCAAACCGCTTTTATTCCTTGACTATATTGCTTGCGGCAAAAACTATCCTGAAAAGATTGCAGAAATTGTTTCGGGTGTTGCTGAGGGCTGTGTGCAGGCAGGCTGTGCGCTTGTTGGCGGTGAAACAGCAGAAATGCCCGGCTTTTATCCTGTAGATGAGTACGACCTTGCAGGCTTCAGTGTTGGTATGGTTGATAAATCAAAGGTACTTGATAATACAAAGGTGTGCGAGGGCGATGTTATTATCGGCTTGCCATCAAGCGGTGTACATTCAAACGGCTTTTCGCTTGTAAGAAAGGTTTTTGATGTTGAAAATACCGATTTAAATAAAAAATACGACGAGCTTGGCGGCAGAACTTTGGGTGAAGCCCTTATTGCTCCAACCAAAATTTATGTAAAGCCGATGCTTGCATTATTTGAAAAAATTACAGTTAAAGCAGTATCGCATATAACAGGCGGTGGTTTTTATGAAAATATTCCGCGCAGTATTCCAGATGGCTTTGGTGCAAAAATCAATAAGGCAGATGTAAGGGTACTTCCTATATTTGAACTTATTGCAAAAACAGGTAATATTCCTGAGCGAGATATGTACAATACCTTTAATATGGGTGTTGGTATGAGCATTGTTGTATCAAAAGAGGACAAGGATACAGCACTTGAAATCTTAAAAGCTAACGGTGAGGATGCTTATGTAATCGGCGAGATTGTTAAATCAGAGGAAAGCGTGATATTATGCTAAAGGCAAAAATTGCCGTGCTTGTATCGGGTGGAGGTACAAACCTTCAGGCACTTATAGATGCACAAAACAGCGGTATTATAAAAAGCGGTGAGATTTGCGCCGTAATATCAAATGTTGCGAATGCCTATGCACTTACAAGAGCCGAAAAGGCAGGTATAAAAACATATACGGTTATAAAAAAACAATGTGCCGACCAGGATGATTTTGAAAGTAAAATAATAAATATACTTGACGAAAACGATATAGATATTATAGTTCTTGCAGGATTTATGAGTATTTTAAGCGAACGCTTTACATCCAGATACCCTAAACGCATTATAAATGTTCACCCGTCATTAATACCGTCGTTTTGCGGTAAGGGCTTTTACGGCTTAAGGGTGCACGAGGCGGCTCTTGAATACGGTGTAAAGGTGACAGGTGCAACCGTACATTTTGTAAATGAAATACCCGACGGCGGCGAAATTATAATGCAAAAAGCGGTAGAAATTCAGGATGGCGATACAGCCGAAATACTTCAAAAACGTGTTATGGAAAAGGCTGAGTGGATAATACTTCCTAAGTCGGTAGAAAAGGTAGCTTTAGATATTATAAAAAATTGAGAGGATGAAAATAATGAATGTATATCAGACAAAAACAATGGGCGAAATTCTTGCAGTAAACGAATATCCGGGCAGAGGCATAGTAGTAGGCAAAACACCTGACGAAAAATATGCCGCAGTTGCATATTTTATTATGGGCAGGTCTGCAAACAGCAAAAACAGAGTTTTTTGCGAAAAAGGCTCGGAGGTTATAATATATCCTTTTGACGAAAGCAAGGTAGAGGACCCATCGCTTATTATATATTCACCTATAAGGGAATTTGAAAACAACCTTATTGTTACAAATGGCGACCAGACAGATACAATTTACGATTTTGTAGCTGACGGCAAAACCTTTGAACAGGCATTGGAAACAAGAGAGTTTGAGCCAGATGGTCCGAACTTTACACCAAGAATAAGCAGTATGCTCACCTTTGACGAAGGCGACTTTACATATAAAATGAGTATTTTAAAAAGTGCCGATGCAGAGGGAAGTGCTTGTGCAAGATATACATTTTCATACCCTGCAATTAAGGGCGTAGGTCAGTTTATACATACCTATGTAACAAATGGTAACCCGATACCTACATTTATGGGCGAGCCTGAAAGAGTTTCAATACCTGATTGTATAGACGAATTTACAAACGATATATGGAACAATTTAAACAGCGATAATAAAATATCGCTTTATGTAAGATATATTAATCTTGAAACGGGCGAAATAGAAAACAGAATGATAAATTCAAATAAATAGGAGGCAGGTAATAATGAAAGAATTTGAACTTAAATACGGTTGTAACCCAAACCAGAAACCATCAAAAATTTATATGACAAATGGAAAAGAACTTCCAATAGAAATACTTTCAGGAAGACCGGGTTATATAAATTTTCTTGATGCTTTTAATAGCTGGCAGCTTGTAAAAGAGGTTAAAGAGGCTTTAGGTCTTGCTTGTGCGGCAAGCTTTAAGCATGTAAGCCCAACATCGGCTGCTGTTGGCATTAAAATGGACGATAATCTTAAAAAAGCCTGCTTTGTAGACGATATAGAGGGTCTTGACGAATCCCCGCTTGCAACAGCTTATGCAAGAGCAAGAGGAACCGACAGAATGAGCTCGTTCGGAGACTGGATTGCTCTTTCGGATAAATGTGATGCTGTAACAGCACGTCTTATAAAAAGAGAGGTTTCCGACGGTGTTATAGCACCTGATTATGATGACGAGGCTCTTGAAATTTTAAAAGAAAAAAGAAACGGAAATTATAATATAGTTAAAATAGATGCTAATTATGTGCCTGACGAAATTGAGGTTAAACAGGTATTCGGTATAACATTCGAGCAGGGCAGAAACAATTTTAAAATTGATGAAGCATTGCTTTCAGAGCTTGTAACAGATAATAAAGAATTTCCCGAAAGCGCAAAGCGTGACCTTATAATTGCACTTATAACATTAAAGTATACACAGTCAAACTCCGTTTGCTATGCAAAAGACGGACAGGCTATCGGTGTAGGTGCAGGTCAGCAGTCAAGAATACATTGTACAAGACTTGCAGGTAATAAAGCAGATATCTGGCATTTAAGACAGCATAAAAAGGTATTGGAGCTCCCCTTCCTTGATACAGTTAAACGCCCTGACCGTGATAATGCAATCGATGTGTATATTTCCGATGAGTATGAGGATGTATTAAAAGAGGGCAAATGGCAGGAGTTGTTTAAGTTTAAGCCCGAGCCGTTTACAAGAGAGGAGCAAAAAGCATACCTTTCAACCATTAAAGGTGTTGCACTTGCATCCGATGCATTTTTCCCATTTGGCGATAATATTGAAAGAGCTGTTAAAAGCGGTGTAAGCTATGTTGCACAGCCGGGCGGCTCTATAAGAGATGATAATGTTATAGATGCGTGCAATGCACATGATATTGCAATGTGCTTCACTCATATACGATTATTCCACCACTAATATTTAAGCGAGGTTAATACTATGAGAGTAATGGTTGTAGGCGGTGGCGGAAGAGAACACGCCATCATAAAAAAATTGAAAGAGAGTAACGGTGTTGATAAAATTTATGCATTACCGGGCAACGGAGGTATATCTCTTGATGCTGAATGTGTAAATATTAAAGCAACCGAAATTGATAAAATAGTTGAGTTTGCGGTAAAAGAGAATATTGAGTTTGCAGTTGTAGCACCCGATGATCCGCTGGTTCTTGGCTGTGTTGATGCACTCAATGAAAAGGGTATACCTTGCTTTGGTCCTAAAAAGAATGCCGCAATTATAGAGGGCAGTAAGGTATTCTCTAAAAATCTTATGAAAAAATATAATATTCCAACAGCCGGGTACGAGGTTTTTACCGATATGGAAAAAGCTCTTGAGTATCTTGAAACTGCTCCTATTCCAACAGTTGTTAAGGCTGACGGTCTGGCGCTCGGTAAAGGTGTTATAATAGCTCAAACCCGTGATGAGGCTAAAGCTGCAGTAAAATCTATGATGCAGGATAAGATTTTTGGTGAAAGCGGAAGTCAGGTTGTTATAGAGGAATTTTTAACAGGTCCTGAGGTTTCGGTTCTTGCATTTACAGATTCTAAAACACTTGTGCCAATGGTATCGTCTATGGACCATAAGCGTGCACTTGATAATGATGAGGGTTTAAATACAGGCGGTATGGGTACAATTGCTCCAAACCCTTATTATACAGATGATATTGCAAAGGTTTGTATGGATACAATATTTATACCTACAATGGAAGCTATGAATAAAGAGGGCAGACCGTTCTCAGGTTGCTTGTATTTCGGGCTTATGCTTACAGAGAAAGGACCTAAAGTAATTGAGTATAACTGCCGTTTCGGCGATCCTGAAACACAGGTAGTTTTGCCGCTTCTTGAAAGTGATTTGTTTGAAATATTTAAAAGTGTTGCAAACGGCACACTGAAAAGCGAGCAGGTTAAATTCTCAAAGGGTGCGGCTTGCTGTGTAGTAATGGCATCAAAAGGCTATCCGCAAAAGTATGAAACAGGCTTTGAAATAACAATGCCTGCAGATAAAAATATTTATGCTGCAGGTACTAAAAAAGAGGATGGTAAAGTTTTAACAAGCGGAGGCAGAGTTTTGGGCGTAACCGAAACAGCCGATAATTTAAAGGATGCAATTAAAAAGGCTTATGAAACAGTAGATACTGTGCATTTTGAAAATGCATATTTCAGACACGACATAGGACAAAAAGCATTAAAGGCATTGGAGGATTAATTTATATGGTATACAGAGTATATGTTGAAAAAAAGGCTGAATTTGCCAACGAAGCAAACTCACTTAAAGG
>JAZSPJ010000205.1:0-4174 GCA_045537365.1 Clostridia bacterium | reverse complement strand
CTATTCTTATAATGATACGCCCTTAAATCTTACATATAAATTAAAGAACGGTAAAACATTAAAAAGAAAGTATAATATAAATTATTATCAGTTTAAAGAATACATAAATAATGTTGCTGATAATGATGAAGCAAGGTTATCGTATTTTCCGCTTTTAAGGGACAGGGATATAACAATAGAAAAGGTTAATATAACAGACGGCAGAATTAAAGATAATAACCTTGTTGCAACACTTTACGGAAATGATGCACAGCTACTTCTTGAAGCGCTTAAAAAAGATTTAAAAAATGCAAATGCCGAGGATTATGCACCAAGGGGCGAAACCTTTATATGTGTAAATCTGTTGTATAAGCCATGCGCTTTTTATGAAGACGGCACACCTGTTGACCAGTCAAAAATAAGTACATTTAATGAAAACTATTATATACGGTCATCTTACATAAACACAATGTCATTAATAAAAGATTACGAGCAATTTGATAAAGCATATAAGGCTGAGGATATTGATAAAATAGGAGTTTTATGCTATGAGCCGATTTTAGGATGGGCTGAAAATTCAGTTAAGTTTGAAAATAAAGAAATTCAGCTCGACGGCGAATATGAAAAGTTTAATAATGTAATAGACAATCCTGAAACTATCGGTAAAGTATACGACTTTCTTAAAAATAACGGTACAAACAGAATGTATTCTAACGGTTATATTAAAGTAATTTTAAAGGATGGCAGTTGGTATAATTATGACTTTAGCTTGTATGATACTGAATTTGTCTCACTTTTGGGATTAAGTTAACAAAAAAACGGCGGTGCATAAGCACCGTCGTTTTTCATAAAAATTATTATTTTAAAATTAATGCAAGTACAAATGATGTTGCAATAAATAAAACAGCAACTACACCTGTAAGCTTTTCAAGCATACCGTCCCATGTTCTTGCCTTGTTTTTGCCAAAGAAAGTCTCAGCACCGCCTGCAATAGAGCCTGATAAGCCTGCTGTTTTGCCCGACTGGAACAATACAACTACGATTAATAAAACAGATAATACAACATGTACTATTGTTAATATTGTTTGTAACATTATATACACCTCCGATAAATATTCGTTTTACACATATACCTAATAATACCACAAACAAAAAGATTTTTCAAGTGTTTTTGCGAATTTTTTTTGTTTTTTGAAAATATTTGACTTAATACTTTCAATATGATAAAATTATTCATTATAAAACGAGGGGATAAATAGTATGACCGATATTTTAAAAAAATCTTTTAAAGCAAGTATTCCCGTTATGGCAGGCTATCTTGTACTTGGAAGCGGATTTGGAATATTGATGGTATCAAACGGATTTAAGAGTATATGGGCAATATTTATGAGTGTGTTTATTTATGCAGGCTCGATGCAGTTTCTTGCAGTAAATTTAATCGCTTCAGGAGCTTCGCTAGTATCTGCAGGGCTTACTGCACTTATGGTAAATGCAAGGCATTTGTTTTACGGTATTACAATGTCGCAAAAGTATAACAATTCGGGCAAATTAAAGCCATATATGATTTTTTCATTAACCGACGAAACATACTCAATTGTTTGTTCAACCCACGATAATAAAAATGATAATATTTTTAGCTTTTATGTATCTTTATTTAACCATATTTACTGGGTTTCGGGTACAATAATAGGTTGTATAATAGGAAATCTTTTTATATTTAACACTATGGGCATAGATTTTGCGCTCACAGCGTTATTTGTAACAGTATTTTGCGAGCAATGGCTCACACAAAAAAATCACGCTTATGCACTGACGGGTGTGCTTGTATCGGTTTTGTGCCTGGTTATTTTTAAGTCTGAGGGTTTTTTAATACCATCTATGATTGGTATAATTGCAGTGCTGACAATTTTAAAACCAAAGGGGGACAGATAATATGAAGGATACATATATTTTATTTGTAATTCTGGTTATAGCACTTGTTACTGCATTTTTAAGATTTTTGCCCTTTTTGGTATTTAAAAATATTAAAACAGTACCGCCGTATTTAAAGTATTTATCGGAAGCTCTGCCTTTTGCAGTTATGGGTATGCTTGTTGTATATTGCCTGCGAAATACAAGCGTGCTTAATAGTCCTTACGGTATACCCGAGCTTATTGCATGCCTTGTAACGGCATTGTTGCATATTTTAAAGCGGAATACATTGTTAAGTATTTTTCTGGGTACAATTTGTTATATGGTTTTGGTACAGTTTGTGTTTTAAAAAGCCTTGGAGGATATTTTTATATGATTAATAATTTACCAAAACGAAAACCAACAAGATTAAAAGGGTATGATTATTCAACTCCCGGTGCATATTTTATTACGATATGCGTTAAGGATAGAGAAATGCTCCTTGGCCGTATTGTAGGGTGCGGCGATTTCGACGCACCGCAAATGATTTTATCTGAATATGGAAAGGTACTCGAAAAAAACATCAAATTGATGAATGGAAAATTTGATTATATTACTGTTGATAAGTATATTATTATGCCAAATCATTTTCATGCTATTATACAAACAACAGGTTATAAATTCGGTTCGTCGGAAACCGCCGAACCCTACAATAATACAGTATCAAAGTTTGTATCACTATTAAAAAGATACTGTAATAGAGAATATGGAATAAACATTTGGCAACGCTCATATCACGACCATATAATACGAGGGGGAAAAGATTATAAAGAAATATGGGAATATATTGATACTAATACTTATAAATGGGAGCAGGATTGTTTTTACATAAAATAGTAGGTCGTAGCATTTTGCTACGACCTGTTTTTTAATGCGTATTCATATATGTTCTTATCATTTCCCTTGCAATGGGTGCTGCATAAGTGCCTCCTCCGCCTGCATATTCCAGCACAACACTTACTGCAATTTCCGGGTCATCATAAGGTGCAAAGCCTACAAATACTGCGTGGGTTTTGCCCTCGTCTTTAATTGTAAGCTCGTTTTCTGCTGTACCGGTTTTACCGCATACATCAATACCGTAAATTCTGGCATTTGTTCCCGTACCGCTTTGAACGACTTCAAGCATCATATCGGAAATGGTATTTGCAATGCTTTTATTAATCGGCTGTGCCATAAGTTCGGGCTTTGTGCGTGTAAGCACTTTTAAATTTTCATCGGTTACGCTGTCAATAATATAGGGCTTCATCATTTTACCGTCGTTTGCAATTGCAGATGTTATAAGTGCTAATTGGAGCGGGGTGGATAGGGTTTTACCCTGACCGATTGATGCAACCGCACAGTCCATTTCTGACATTGAGCTTGTTTGGAATTTTGACTTTGCATAAGGAAAATTAAAATCAAGCTTTGAGTTAAACATAAACCGTTTTGCAATGTTGTGGAAAGCCTTATCCTCAAATCCTGAGCCCAGTGTAGCAAAATACACATTGCTTGATACCTTAAAGGCTTTGCCTAAATCGGTTTCGCCATAAGCTTTTTTGCCTGCATTATATATACTTTTATCATAAAAATCTATTTTACCGTTTTCGTCATTAATAATTTCATTTTCTAAGTCGTTTTCTAAAATCAAGGCACTTGTTATCACCTTAAATGTAGAGCCGGGGGCGTATAAGCCCATTGTTGCCCTTGTTAGAAACGGTGAGTTTTCACTTTCGTTAAGCTCAGCCCAATTGGTTGAAAGGGAATCTGCACCGGGGTCAAAATCGGGCTTGCTTACCATTGCAAGTATTTCGCCTGTTTTAGGGTTTAATGCAACACAAGCTCCGTTAAATCTTGCCATAAGCTCTGATGTGCGTTTTTGTAGGTTATGGTCTATTGTTAAATGTATATCGTCACCATGTTTTAAATTACCGTCTTTCAGCTTTTTCAAATTAAATATATCGCCTATATTATTTTTTCCTAAAAGGTCGGCGTTTGCAGTTTTTTCTATAAGTGATTTCCCGTATTGCTGTGATGTATAACCTATTACATGTGAATAAAGGTTTTTATACGGGTAGTGCCTTGTTTGTACACCTTTATCGTTTATTTCGCTGTATGCAAGCTTTTTTGCGTTTCTGTCGTAAATTGTGCCTCTTAAAATTTTGCTTTCCTCGGCTATGTTTCGCTGGTTATAGGAGCTTTGTGCATAATCGTCACGATAATACACCTCAATTGCCGTAAGGTAAGCTATAAGCGATAAAAACAGCAT
>JAZSPJ010000044.1:0-5199 GCA_045537365.1 Clostridia bacterium | reverse complement strand
CTTTTCTCGGTCAGAAAAAATACTTCCCGATTAAATTTATATAATAATTTTAACACATTTTTTATATAAAAACAAGTTTTTTTAAAAAGAAAAGTTCCACAAAACCGATTGGTTTAATGGAACTTTTTATGTAATTATTTTTTAAGATATTTTGCAACTTCCTGTGCAACAAGCTTTGTTATGGTTTCCATATCTATTGCATTGCTGTTTGCAACTGTTTCAACAGTACCGGTGCTGCCGAATAGCTTCATTTTTTTAGATGTTTCCTGTTTAACAGCTTCAACAGCTGCGGGTATAAGGTCTATAAGACCTTTATCCATACTTGAAAATCTCTGGAACTCTGCTTCAACTGCGGCAACATTAATATCGGTAAAAATATTAACCTTGCTTATACCGTCTTTAATAGCCTGACGGAAATCATTATCTGTAAGACCTGAACCGCCATGGAGTACAAGAGGAACGTCAATTGTTGACGCTATTGTGCGTATTCTTTCAAAATCAAGTTTTGGTGGTAATTTGTATGCACCGTGAGCATTACCAACTGCAATTGCAAGTGCGTCAACTCCTGTTTTGTCTACAAAATCCTTTGCAAGTTTTGGGTCGGTAAAATATTTTGAAGGGTCATCTAAATGACTGCTTCCCTCTGCCGAGCCTTCATTATCGCCAACATGGCCAAGCTCGCCTTCAATTGTAGCGCCGTAAGAATGTGCAATGTCTGCCATTTCTTTAACCTTGCGAACATTTTCCTCGTAAGAATCGGTTGAACAATCGTACATAATCGAGCTGAAACCGAGTTTTAAGGCTTCTATACAAGTGTCATAAGAAAGACCGTGATCAAGGTGTACAACAACAGGTACCGATGCTTTTTTTGCCATTGGTATAAGGTAGTATGAAACTTCCTCTAACGGACCGTAGGGTAGTAATACCTCGGCAGTACCCATAATAACAGGTGAACGAGTGCTCTCAGCAGCGCTTATTATACCTCTTGCAAGTTCAAGGTTAACTGCATTAAAAAGACCTACTGCATAGTGGTTTTTCTTTGCAGGTCTTAAAACAGTGTTCATATTTACTAACATAGATTTATCTCCTTTCAAGTGTAAAAAACACTAAATTCTTTACTGATAATTGTATTATACACGAATTTCTGTTAAATTGCAAGTATTTTTTTATTTTTTTTATTGTTTTTCTTTGAATTTTTTTGAAAATTTGGTTTTGTTTATATTGACTTTTATATTAAAGTGTATTATATTTAAATTTGAAAATAAAAAAATGGGGATTTATATAATGAAAACATATTTATTTGATTTTGACGGTACATTGGTTGACTCTATGCCTTCTTATGTGGCTTTTATGTTAAAAATACTTGATGAAAACAATATAAGCTACACAAACGATATTGTGAAAACCATAACTCCGCTTGGAACATTGGGCACTGCGAAATATTTTGTTGAGCTTGGAGTTGATATGACACCTGAAGAAATTATGGAAAAAATGTACGATTATGCAATATATGAGTATACATATAATGTTCAGGCAAAAAATAATGTTATCGAGGTGGTAAAAAAGCTTAAGAGTGATGGCGCATCACTTAATATATTAACTGCAAGTCCTCATATTACACTTGACCCCTGCTTAAAAAGAATAGGTATATATGATTTATTTGACAATATATGGTCCTGCGATGATTTTAATACCACTAAAGCGGATAAAAATATTTATAAAATGGCGGCTGACCGAATGGGAGCAACTGTTGATGAAGTATTGTTTTTAGATGATAATTACAATGCGGACAAAACCGCAAAGGATGCAGGTATGAAAGTTTGCGGAGTGTATGATGAAAGCTCTAAAGAATATACAGATGATATTAAAAATATATGTGACTATTATATTTATGATTTTAAAGAATTGCTTGGAATTGATTTTTAAAAATAACGGCGATGTTATGAGATTAAAGAAGATATCGAAAAACACATAAAATATTATAGCGAGAAAAGAATTAAAAAGAAACTTGGGTAGATGAGTCTGGTTGAGTATCAGCTTAACATCTTTGTTTCAAAAAATAGCGCATCAGTCATAAAACTACTACGTTATAAAAAGTCTAACCTTTTGGGTTTACATCAAAATTTGATACTTAAATCGCATTTTTTTTGTATTAAATATTGTATAATAAAGTATATCATAAAAAATAGAAATCAATAAATAAGGAAAAAGGTATTTTGTTATGATAATCAGTACATTTTTAACATACATTATAAATTATTATAAAAAAGGCAATGCTCAATCGCTGGAGGCGGCAACTGAATATTATATGAATTGCGGTCTGCAAGCGGCTGATTATGATATAGATGCTGTTAATCAGTTTGGCATTGACCGTCTTATAAAAATGCATAACGATTTTAACCTCAAAGCATCTACATATATATACGGTTTTGATTATGATTATAAAAATGCAGAGCTTGTTGAGTCCATAAAAGATATTACTAAAACTCAGATTGAATATTGCACACAGCTTGACTCAAAAATATTTATGCCTGTACCCTGTATAATAAATAAATTTAAAGATAATGATGAAAGGCTTGAAGCACGCAAATCCGTGTGCGATTATATGGCTTATGTATGCGATCTTGTAAAGCCTTACGGTATTACAGGAGTACTTGAAAATCATTCGTCAATGGATTATGTAAATACCTGTGTAGAGGATTTTGATTATTATCTTTCAAATATACCGGATATGCGTTATGTACTTGACACGGGTAATTATTCATATATCGGCAAGGATATGATGGTTGCCTGTGAAAAATTCAAAAACAAAACAGAGCATATACACTTAAAGGATTTCAAAGCTCCTGTCAACCCTGAAAATATGATTTATACACATATTGGCGATGGGGTAGTTGAAAATATTAAAGCCATTAAGACTTTGCAAGCTGTCGGTTATGACGGCGCACTTTCAATAGAGACAACAGGTATTGAAAAGTCAATTGAGTTTTTGAAAAATAATTTCGATTGCAGGGAGGCAGAATAATGTACAGTTATGCAATAATAGGCTTTGGCGGATTGGAAAAATCCTATCTTTTAAGTATGGAATCTATAGCAAAGCTGAGGGGGAGATTTGCATCGTAAAGCTATATGCGGAACCACAAAGGAAAACTTTAACCGGAGCGTACAACTTAATACAGGTAATGTGGATATGTTGCAGATAAATATAATAACTGTGCTTTTTACGATGACTATAAAGAACTGATTGTAAAAGAAGCACCCGACTTTATTACAATAATCCTGCCAACATATTTACATACATAGGTTGCAATTTTTGCACTTGAACACGGACTAGTGTTTTTTGTGAAAAGCCTATGGCACTTACACTTGAAGATTGCCGTAAAATGATTGATACGGCAGAAAAATACAATGAAAAGTTGGCGATAACTGTTGTGTTATAATAAAATGGGAACTGTTTGAAAACTTAAGTTTTTAAACAGTTCCTTTTAAATTTACAGTCTATTAATTATTGCATCCGATAATGCACTTTATATAACATGCTGTAGAAGTAAAAATAAGGGCTACAAATGCCGCAAATGCGCCTGTAATTATTGCACCTAAAATGCTTGCAGTTGCAATATCAAAAACAAGCAATATAAGTGCGGTTAATATAGTGCCCAGTATGCCCCATATTAATGCACTGAGTGCTGAACATACGCATTTTAAAGGTACTTCACCTCGCACATAAGGTGCTGTTAAAAGGGTAACTGCAAGGTAAACCGTGGCCGTGCCCAATGCAGCATATAATAATGTTGTGGTTATTGCCACAGTAGCAGTTGTAGTTAAGAATGCAGTAATAACGCCTATAATTATGCTTACAATAACTGCAATTACTGTGCAGCCTATTTTTGGATAACAATTACAATTTGTGTTACACATAAAAATTCACCCCCAACATCATTATATGTAAAAATGCTTTTGAACGTGAATTTTTTAAAAACACACAGTATTGATAATTGTGGTTTACAATCTTACATAAATATGGTATAATTAATCATTAAGTGGTAATAAAGGGGTGATAAACGCATTATGCAAAACGAGCTTATAACATATACAGGCATTGTAGCAGATGTCATATATGAAAATGAGGATAACGGCTATAAAATAATAGAAGTTGAAACTAAAGATGAAGGCTTTGTTGCTGTTGGATATTTAAGCGGTATAAACCCCGGTGACAGTGTAAAGCTAACCGGCAGTTGGGTTACACATAAAATATATGGCGAACAGCTTAAGGTTGAAATGTATGAAAAAAAACTGCCTACCACTAAAGAAGCAATATACAGATATTTAAGCTCAGGTATTATAAGGGGCGTAAGGGAGGCAACTGCTAAAAGGATTATAGAAAAATTCGGAGATAAAGCCCTTGAGGTTATAGAAAAAGAACCTGCAAAGCTTGGCGGGATAACAGGCATAAGTATGAAAAAAGCGCAACAGATACATGATTGCTATATAGAGCAGATAGGTGCAACACAGCTTGTTATGTTTTTGCAGAGTTTTTCCGTAACAGCCAAAATGTCTGCAAAGATTTATAAAAAATTCGGCTCGGCTGCGGTTGAACTTATACAAACTAATCCATATATTCTGTGCGACGAGATTGACGGTATCGGTTTTAAAACCGCAGATAATCTTGCTATTAAAATGCATATTGAAAAAATAAACCCAATGCGCTTAAAGTCGGGTGTATTGTACATCTTAAAATTTAACACAAGCTTTGGTCATACATATATTCCTGAACAAATGCTTATAGAGCAGGCATCCTCTCTTTTGGAGGTTACAGGCGATTTGGTGAAAGAGGCTGTTGATGCACTTGTATTTAACGGCACACTTATATCTAAAATTTATGATAATACAAATTGCATATATTATTATCCTTACTATATGTGCGAGCAAAATGTTGCCGAGAGGTTAAAACAGTTAAACAAAATCACATATAAGTATGGCGAGAACGATATAGAAAAGCAAATAGATATTATTGAAAAAACCGAGAATATGAAATTTGCACAGCTTCAGCGAAGTGCTGTAAAATCAGCAATGCAAAACAGCGTGCTTGTTATAACAGGCGGTCCGGGTACGGGTAAAACTACAATTATTAATGCAATTATCAGCATAATGAAATCAAACGGTCTTGATGTTACCTTAACCGCACAAGTCGGAGGCCAA
>JAZSPJ010000195.1:0-1585 GCA_045537365.1 Clostridia bacterium | reverse complement strand
GCACCTGTATTTTCTACATAGGTTAAGCTTAAGGTATCTTTTATAATAATTAAATCGTCGTTATTTTTTAAATAAAGTACAGTTAAATATTTTGTGCATTGGTCGGCACTTAAAATAAGACCGAACAGCAATATTAAGTATATATACATTATTTTAACTCCTTTAAATTAATGCAATGAGGCTGCCGCATTAAGTAAATAATGCGACAACCCCTGTAGGTTTTAAGATAATTGCTCTATAGCTTTCTTAACTCTCTCTATGGTTTTTTCTTTGCCAAGCAAATATGCAAGGTCAACACCGCCGCCTGGTGTAAACGGCTTGCCGCTTACTGCAACACGGAGCGGCCAGAGTATTATGCCGTTTTTAACCTCAAGCTTTTCGATAAGCTCAAAAAGCTTTGAGTGAATGTTGTCCATAGTCCATTCGTCGATGGCTTCTAAAACGGGCAACATATTTTTAAGCGATTCGAGTGAGTTTTCGGGATTTGTTTTCATTTTTTTGTGAGTATATAATTCGTTGTCATACTGTGGTAATTCGTCAATAAAATCTATTGATTCGGGAATATCGCAGAATTTTTCGCATCTGTCGTGCAACAGGGTTGAAAGATAGTTAAAATCAATATTTTCCGATTTTACTGCCTGCTTGTAGTATGGCATAGCCTTTTCGGTAAACTCATCAACCGAAAGCTTACGGATATATTCGCCGTTCATCCAGTCGAGCTTTTTAACATCAAATATAGCAGGTGATTTACTTATGCCCTCAATAGTAAATGCCTCAATAAGCTCATCCATATTAAATATTTCTTTATCACCGCCGGGGCTCCAGCCAAGAAGCGCAACGTAGTTAATAATTGCCTCTTTTAAATAACCTTTGTTTATAAAATCCTCGTAGGATGCATCGCCCTCACGCTTTGAAAGCTTTTTGTGAGCATCCTTCATAACAGGAGATACATGGATGTATGTTGGTATTTCCCAACCGAAGGATTTATATAAAAGGTTGTATTTTGGTGTACTTGATAAATACTCGTTGCCTCTTATAACATGGGTAATACCCATAAGATGGTCGTCTACAACATTTGCGAAGTTGTAGGTAGGAAGTCCGTCTGACTTTAAAAGAACATTATCATCAAGGGTGGAGTTTTCAACGGTAATTTTACCGAAAATCTCGTCTTTGAATGTGGTTGTACCGCCTGACGGTATTTTCTGTCTTATAACATAGGGAACACCCTCGTCAATTTTCTTTTGGATTTCCTCTTTTGAAAGACCTTTGCAGTAGCCGTCATATTTAACAGGCTGTTTTTTTGCAGTTTGTTCCTCTTTTAATCTGTCAAGTCTGTCCTTGTCGCAGAAGCAATAATATGCACCGCCAAGCTCAACTAACTTTTCGGCATACTCTTTGTATATATTGCGTCTTTCACTCTGGATATACGGACCATAATCTCCGCCAATATCAGGACCTTCATCGTGAATAAGATTAGTTTCCTTCATGGTTCTGTATATAAGGTCAACTGCGCCCTCTACATATCTTTCCTGGTCGGTATCCTCTATTCTTAAAATAAAATCTCCGCCGTAATGCTTTGTAAGCA
>JAZSPJ010000025.1:0-6522 GCA_045537365.1 Clostridia bacterium | reverse complement strand
GACTTATAGCAAAAGATAAAATAGATGCAGGTATGCCAATATGCGACCTTATGCTTGAGGCTGGTCTTGTACCGTCTAAAGGTGAGGCAAGACGCTTGATTCAGCAGGGCGGTGTAAGCATCGACGGTGAAAAGGTTACCGATTTCAACTTCCAGATTACAGCCGATTTATTTAATGACGGCAGTATAGTAATTAAAAAAGGTAAAAAAGTATTTCACAAAATAGTATTGGAGTAAGTTTGTTCAAAAGTTGCAGTATATTTTTTTACTGCAGCTTTTTTGTAGTGTGACAGGATTCGAACTTTCAATGCCTGGCATCTGAATTTTTTAAAATCTTTCAGTTTGTCGGTCTTGACGGGCGTCAGCCCGCCTGCAACCTGTCACACTAAAGAAAGGTAGGTATATATGTCAAGGTTTTTAAAATTGTTTTTATTTGTATGCGTTTTAACAGGTACATTGTTTACAATGGCTTTTGCGGCTGTAGATGTAAACCCAAAGCCACTTATTTTTGAACCCGATAAATCGGGTAAGTACATATATTGCAATAATCACGAGTTTATTACAAGAGAGCATCTTTCTGATACATCACGTGAGTTTCCGACATATATTATGAACAATACTTTAGAACCCGATAATTATGCTATGTTTGTATCTCATGTAAACCACACCGAGCTTCGTGACAGTGCAAACAATATTACCGAGATTGGATTTGATATTGAGGTTGATGTAGAGTTTAAAGCTGTAGAGGACGTAACCTTCACTGTTAAAAGTGTTGGCTTTGAAGTTCCGGAGCACTCAATGTACTATTATTACACAAGACAGTATAAAACCGAGGAGGAATGGGGCTGTATGAATGCCTGGGCAAATTACCTCGGCGTGCCTGTAAGGGAGATTAATTCGGGTACACAGTATAACCCGCAGAAATTTGAACCTGTTACCGTTACCTTAAAGAAGGGTGAAACCTATTGGCTTAGCTCCTGTATAGATAATTACTCGGTTGTGCCTTTTTACAGACCTGTGCATATACTTGCTGATTTTGAAATAACTTCCGGTAAGTGCGATGTAAATGTTGCGGCACTTAAGTCAAACGGTACTGTTAAATACAGAGGTCACCACAGCAGATATGCGGCATTTGGCGAATATATTCCCGAAAAGCAGTATAAGGGTATTGCAAATAGCTTAAATAAAGCGGATGCATACCTTGAATATACGATTGCGGACTGGGTTGGCGGAAAGCTTCCCGTAACGGTGTATAACGATTTTGCACCTGAGGGCAATTCCATTACCGATTGGTATACACACTTAAACCATTGGGCAGACCCTTGGAACAAGGTAAATACTGTTGCAAGCGATATGCTTTCATTTGAGTATAAAGACCCGTCAAAGCTTAAATACTACGGAAGGGATGCCGATAAATCAAAAATAAATGATGTATGGGTGTTTGATAATAAGCATACGGACTTTGTTAAATATCCAGGTAAAAACAGCGGATATTCATATAATAAATACATTCCGAACGATTTAATTGCCGATACCGTAAATACAGGCGGTGAATGTAATCTTGGCAACTACGGCGTAAGCCTTTACTATCATTTTACAATACATAACGAGGGTAAAATAACAAGGTATGCAAACTATAACCTTTCTACCACATCAAACAATATTGTTATTATAAGGGATAAAGACGGAAAAATGCTTCAGCCTTATGCTCTTTGCAAAGGCTCGGCTCAGATTGCCGATAACGATGTTATGGCATGCGTGGAGCTGCCGGGCGGTACAACTACATCGTTTATAATCGAGGTAATACTGCCTACAAACTATGTAGGCGGAATGAAAAACAGCCTTGAAATTGTAAATTCAAAATCAATTGAAAAGGTATACGAAAATGTGCTTCAGAAAATACCGAGGGATTATAGCTTTACAGGCAGGGAGTTTATAAAATGGGAAAGCGGTAAGCTTTATAAATCTACCGATAGAAGTAATTGGGAATATGTGCCTTTAAATGCCGAAACCGAGAAAATATTCCATGGTAACTGGAACGAGTATGAGTTTTTGTATACTGATAACGGCTATATGGCAAAGGTACATCTTTATGACTCAAAGCCTTATTACGGTATTCGTGAGTTTTTCAGGAACATTTATTTTCTTGATAACAACTTTAATCTTGTTAAAAAAGCAGAGCTTTATCAGTACCCGACTGCTATGAGCTATGCTAAGGGCATATATTACATAACCGCAGGCAGTAACTACGCATCAAAAGACGGCGAAAACTGGGAGCTTCTTGACGGAAGCTTTGATTTACCTTGTTGGAATTACGGCGAAAATGCTGTTAAAATGGTAAATGGAGAGGTTTATGTATCAACCGACGGAGAAAATTATAACTTAGTTAAAAACAGCAATTTTAAGCCTTATTTTGTAAAAGCACTGGGTGATGTGTATTACTCAATTTCAGGTAAAAAGCTTTATTTAAGTAATGATGCAATTTCATGGAAATGCATTGATGTACCCGAAAATGTAACATTTTTAGAAAGAGTTGGCGAAAATGTGATTGTTAATAAGGAGTATACATATACCTTTACGGGCAATGCATCTGAATTTATAAAAATAGGAGATGCAATATGCGCTTATCCTGAATCAATGGGTGAGTACAACAGCGAAAAATATTATAGCTTAAACTCGCTTGCCGATATGTTTAATATCAATATTAACTGGCAGGGCGATACGGCATTATATGGCGGAAAATCAATTACTTATGCCGATATGAAAGTATTTAACGGCTTGCTTTGCACAACAATCAATAAATTCTTGGCGTTGATTTATTAGTAGTTTTTAGGTACAGGAGGAAATATGAAAAAGCTTTTAATGTCTGTATGTGCAATTTTTTTAATAGCTTTTACAGTTTTAAATGTTTATGCCGCAGAGTATACAGAGGATGTTGTAGTAAGCCTTGAAATAGGCAATCCCTATATGACGGTAAACGGCGTAAAAGCGCAAATAGACGGCGATAGAGGAACAGTACCGGTTGTATACAATTCAAGAACTTTAGTGCCGATAAGAGCGATTATAGAGGCTTTTTGCGGTACAGTCAGTTGGGATGAGGTTACAAATACAGTAACCCTTACCCTAGACGGCGATGTAATAGAGCTTACAATAGGTAATATCACAGCTTATATTAATGATAAGCCATATATGCTTGATACAGCACCCGATGTTATAAACGGCAGAACAATGCTTCCTGTAAGGTTTGTTGCCGAGGGATTTAACCTTGGCGTAGGCTGGCACGATGAAACACAAACAGTTTATATAATACGAAACGGGTTTGACGAAAGCGAGTATACATACCTTTTAAGTCAATTGCCCGAAATGTCCGATGAGCCTTATGTTGTTATAAATAACAATGAGCCAATGTTTAAGGATTACGAGATTATTCCTGCATCATTTGAGTATTACAGCAAGCTTGACACTTTGGGCAGATGCGATGTGTGCATGGCTTCAGTATCGCCCGACACAAAGCCCACAGCGAAACGGGGCAGTATAAGCTCTGTTAAACCGACTGGGTGGATAAATAAAAAGTACGATTGTGTTCCTTCAGGGTATTTGTATAACAGATGCCACCTTATAGGCTACCAGCTAACGGGAGAAAATGCAAACAAGCGGAATTTAATAACGGGTACAAGGTATTTAAATACCGAGGGTATGTTGCCGTTTGAAAATATTGTAGCCGATTATGTAGATAACACATCAAATAATGTAATGTACAGAGTAACACCCGTATTTACCGATAACAATTTGCTTGCCGACGGAGTTTTGCTTGAGGCATATTCGGTAGATGATATGGGAGAGGCAGTATCGTTTTGCGTGTATTGTTATAATGTTCAGCCCGATATTTTTATAGACTATGCTACGGGCGAAAGCTCATTGATGGTTAAATAACAAAAAATTACGGTATATGAAATGCAAAATAATGCATATCATATACCGTTTTTAATTTTAAATTATAATACCTTTGCTTTATGCGTTCTGTGCTATTTTTTAAGCCCACTAGCCTTTAGAACAATCCCGGTATGTTCATACCGCCTGTAAGCTTACTCATTTTACTGCTGTTAGCCTCGTCAACCTTTTTAAGTGCATCATTTACTGCTGTTAATATAAGGTCTTCAAGCATTTCAACATCGTCAGGGTCAACCGCCTCGGGTTTTATATTAACACTTAAAAGCTCTTTCGAGCCTGACATTTTAACTGTTATAACACCGCCTCCTGCAGTAGCCTCAAACTCTGTTTGCTCGATTTCCTCCTGCATTTTAAGCATATCCTGTTGCATTTTCTGGGCTTGCTTTATCATATTATTCATATTGCCCATACCGCCCATAGGACCCATTTTACCCATTGGAAATTTTTGTTTAGCCATAATTTAAATCCTCCGATAATATAAATTGTTTAATTAAAACTCCCTGCGAAACTGCCGTTATAAGCATTAAAGCAATAGCTTTTGCCGTCATCTGTATTAATACAGTAAACAGGTATGGCGCTTATTGTGCGCACCTCACTGTCAGTTAAAATTGACGGAATGAAATAACCGGTGTCAACAGCATAAATGTTTTTGCTTTCACTGTGCCTTGCATCTGTATTTATAAAATCTATAAGTACGCTGGATGCAAAAACAGGCTCTCCCTTAACAGCTTCAGTGTTATATCCGTCTGTTACATTATACCACTTAAACGAAATTTGTGCAACACCGTTTTTTGTAATTTTTGCCTTTATATAGCTTGAATATACAGTTTTTTTATTGTAAAGCTGATTTATATTAATATATCGAACTCCGTCTTTTATATAATCCTCCACAACCTTTATATTCTTTTTGTTAAATCCAAGGCTTACAAAAATACTTTCAGCTTTCTTTTTGTAAAAATCCTTACGGTTAATGCTAAAGGTTACAGAGCCGTCGTCGCCCAAAGTATAATCATTAATTATGTTAATATTCTCTGCATCTGCAGGCTCAAACTCAATGTTTTCAAAAGTCGGGGCTGATCTTGGTATTATATCTGGGTTAATGCTGATATTATTATTTTCAAGCAAAGCACAAGTAGATTTTATAACATTATCTGAAAGCTTGTAGCTGTTGTATATAGTAATTGTATTTATTATAAGAAAAATATTTATACACAAAAACAGGCCTATTAAAAAGTTTTTAAGTTTATTCCATGTCATTTGGGACGCCACCTCCTATAACATAGGTACTGCCATCGGCAGTTTTTGCATACCATTTAGGTAAATACTTCCCGCCGGCTTCTGCATAGCCTATAAACAAATCGTCAAACGCACCGCTACGGTCTTTATCCGACATAAGTATATCAAGCGCTTCTATGGCATCGGGGCACATCACTTCGTCATCGGTCACAGTAAATGTTTTAAAAAGCTGACTGTAATATACAAGATTACCTCCTACAATTTCAAGAGTTATTGCATTTTTGTTTGTTTCGTATTTAAACTCTTTACCGTCAATATAGTAATCAAAGGTAAGCTTTACGGTATTGTTTTTGCTGTCGTTTTTGTATGATGACAGGTTAATATCAAAATTGCCGTCAGGTACAGCACGGGTCAGAAGCCGGTTTACAAATTCAACACCGTTTATAAAGCTGTCATAAGTATTAAGGGCATTTGTTGCAAGCTTAATTCCCCTTGTATTGTCAAGAGCCTTATATTCCAGTATACCGTTTGTATAAAACTTTAAAGTGCCGTAGTTATCTACATAAACTGATGTATCGTTATTATCCCTGTATCGGTTTGCTGTTGCTGTATTAAAAGAAAACTCGTCAAGTATCCGTTTTCTTGAATTTGCATTTTCAAATATGTTTGATGTTTTCTCGCACAAAACTGTTTTTGCACTCGATTTAATAAGCGGTATTGTAACAGTTGGCTCAATTATAACATTTTGCTCTACATTTTCATCGCCTGCAACATCAAAATTAAGTTCAAAGGAAAACGGGAGAGATGCAATATCAGAAATTGCATAGCCGTTTATAACATCTATTAACTTTGCATTTGTTTTAAGTGCTGTTTTGTATATTACATCTGTTGAATTATCCTTTACAAACAAAATAGAATTTTTACCCTCGCTGTCAGTATATATAAGAAGCTCTTTTATGTAAGCAATATCTGTTTGTTTTGGAGCGGTAAGACCTAAAATTGCGCTGAATAAACTGTAATCATAGCTTACGGGATAACAAATATAAAGTGATGTGTTTTTTATTGCAATTTCCCATTCGCTTACATCAGACTCAACGTATTGAGCATTAGAAATTCCGTCTTTAATTGCTGGCATAACTATTTTCATAATCTGTTCAAATTCCTGCTCGGTATGAGTATATAGACTGCGCTTTTCGGTATTTGTAATAACAACCTTTTTAGGGAAGGATACATTTTCTTTCGAAAGGTAGTATTTTTTCTGATAATCGCTGCTGTTTAAATATTTTGTTATATTAGAAAAAAAATTATAGCCGTCGGGCCATAATTTTTTGTTGAA
>JAZSPJ010000197.1:0-4180 GCA_045537365.1 Clostridia bacterium | reverse complement strand
CAACTCCTTGGCTCACAGAACGACATGGCTACGATCCGACTTTGCTTTGTCTATTGCGGTAATTCCGTCATAAGCCTCTATAACCTTGTATCCGCTTTTTTCAAGGTTTACCTTTAAAATGTCAACAATGGATTTTTCATCGTCAACAACCAAGATTTTGCTTTCCATATTTTATATTCCTCCTTAAAAACTCAGGGTGCTTATACAAATTAACTATACTTATATTTATTGTATCATAAAAATATGACAAAGTCAAAAATATTTCGATAAATCTATTGTTTTTTTCATAGAATTTGATATAATATTTATGTACAAAATACATAAGAGGTAATTTTATGAAAAAAACAAAACATTTTAATTATTCTGATATAGATTTCTTTCTTCTTGCCGTAACCATTGTTTGCGCAATATTTGGTGTTATAATGATTTCAAGCGCAGTTAATACTATGTCAGGCGGTACAAAATTTTTAATAATTCAATCAGGCGGTATAGTGCTTGGCATTGTTTGTATGATGCTTATGGTAGCAATCGACTATGATACAATGGGCAGACTTTCAAAAATTATTTACGCAGGCTGTGTATTTTTGCTTTTGCTTGTACTTATAATTGGTACAGGTGCTGAAAGCACAGGCAGTAAAAGTTGGATTCGTTTTGGTCCTGTCGGTATACAGCCGTCGGAGTTTGTAAAGATTGGATTTATCATAACATTTTCAAAAGCCTGTGCAGATATGGGTGATGATATTAATAAACCTATAAATGTGCTAAAGCTTTTGCTTCATATAGGCATACTGTTGGGGCTTATATTGCTTCAGCCCGATTTTGGTACGGCAATGGTATTTATATTTATTTTTGCCGGCATTTTGTTTGTATCGGGCATATCGTATAAATATATACTATCTGCACTGGGCTTTGTTGCGGCAATTATACCTGTTGCCTGGTTTTTCCTTTTTAAAGAGTATCAGAAAAACCGAATTTTAATATTTTTAAATCCTGAGAGCGATCCTCTCGGTGCAGGTTACCATGTAGTTCAGTCAAAAATTGCAATAGGTTCGGGCGGTGTGTTTGGCAAAGGTCTTTATCAGGGCACACAAACACAGCTTGGATATTTGCCTGTTAAGCATACAGATTTTATTTTCTCCGTAGTGGGTGAGGAGCTTGGCTTAATCGGTTGTATTGCTGTTGCTGTACTTTTGTTTACACTTGTATTCAGATGTATTGCAAATTCACGCCTTGCAAAAGATAAATTTAGCTCGAATATCTGCATTGGTGTTGCCTGTATGTTTTTGGCGCATATTTTTGAAAATATGGGTATGTGCATAGGTCTTATGCCGGTTACCGGTATTCCGCTTCCGTTTTTCAGCTATGGAGGTTCGTCTGTTGTAACAAACTTTGTCGCAATAGGTCTGGTGCTGTGTGTATATGCAAGGAGAAAGGTGCTTTCGTTTAATTAATTAAAAATCCTGTAAGTGATGTTTTTACTCACTTACAGGATTTTTTGTTATCTTTCTAAATATAGTTTTAAGTCATTCATAATTTTTTCGGTTTGTTTATATCCTTGGTCGTATATGGCTTTTACAAATTCTGCGCTGTTATCTATACGCTTCCAGTCGGATGTATCCTCGGGGCAAATTACAAATGCCTTTCCCTGACGCTCCAAATCAAAAAGCTCGGCTCTTTGCTTGTTGTACATATCTGCACGGTTTAACATTGCTTGTTTAAATTCTATATGCTTGTTAAACATCTGTGCTGCCATTTTAACTGTGGGTGTTGTTTTTTTTATGTAACCTCTGTCACGGGTAAGTATAACAATTATTTTGTCGCAACCGTCGTCAAGTGCTTTTTTAAATGGTATGGAGTTGGATATTCCGCCGTCATAATAAAGCTTTCCGTTTATCTCTACAGGCTTAAAAAGCAATGGAAGGGCGCAGGATGCTATAACCTCTTTAATATCCTTTGAACATTTTTTTACATCCATATATTCGCACTCACCTGTATCAAGCCTTGTAACTACTGCGTATACATCACCCTTGTAATTATAAAAAGTATCGTAATCATAAGGCAAAAGCTCTTCGGGTATGCGCCTGAATACATAGTCAACATTATAATAATTGCCCGTTTTTACAAGGTTTGAAAAACTCATATATTCCTTCTTTGGATTATGTACTGTGCCTATTTCAAGGTTTCTTCCAATCTGTTTTGATATGTAGGACATTCCGTTTGCAATACCTGCCGATACGCCAATAAAATAGTCAGAATAAATTCCGTTTTCCAAAAGGCAGTCCATAACACCAACTGTGTAATAACCCCTTGTTGCACCGCCCTCAACCACAAGTCCTGTTTTCAAAAAAATCACCTCGTACAATTATTGTATAACTTTTGTGTTGTGTAAGTCAACTGAAAAAATTTTACATATTATAAAAAACTTACCGCGCATAATAACGGCACTAAAAATATTGCAGGAAGCATATTTGCAACCTTGATTTTTGTAATTCCAAGTAAATTAAGGCTTAATGCCACAATTATAAGCGAGCCTGTACAGGTTATCTCGTTTATAATATCTGCTGAAAGATATGGTGATATAAGGTGTGCCAGCAGAACAAATGCACCCTGATAAATAAACACGGAAACAGACGAAAACGCAATACCTATGCCATAGCTTACCGAAAGCATTATTGATGAAACCATATCAAGCAGAGATTTTGTAAAAAGCATTTCATTGTCGCCCTTTAAGCCTGCATTAAACGAGCCTACTATTGCCATTGCACCGATACAAAAAAGTATTGAGCCTGCAGAAAAGCCCTGTGTTATATTGCCAACTCCTTTTAATCGGTTTGAGAGCATATCGCCAAGCCGGTTAATTTGGCCGTCAATGTTAATTAATGTACCCAGTGCTGTACCAATTACCATTGCACATATCATAGCCAAAGTGCGCTCACCCTCTGAAATTCCCGTAATTCCTATGTAAAGCACGCACAATCCCAGTGCTCCCATAATTGCATCTGCAATGTGCTTCGGAATGCCTTTTTTTACAATCGAGCCAAAAAGTCCGCCAAAAATTATGGCTATTGTATTTACTAAAACTCCAATCATTTGAAACCCCTGCACTTTCCTAAAAAAACTTTTGCATTTTGTGTAAAATTATGTTATATTATATTATATATTAAATAAGTATAAAAATCAACATAAATGTTTTACATATTTGAAAGGTGTGGTATATATGAAAATTGTGGTAAAAGTAGGCACATCAACTCTTGCACATTCAACGGGCAGGCTCAATATAAGGCTTGTTGAACAGCTTTGCAAGGTATTAAGCGACTTAAAAAACAGCGGTCACGATATACTTTTGGTATCATCGGGCGCAATAGGTATGGGCGCAGGCAAGCTCTGCTTGAATGAAAAACCTAAGGATATGCCAACAAAACAGGCTGCTGCTGCAGTAGGTCAGTGCGAGCTTATGTATACTTACGATAAGCTTTTTTCACAATATAATCATACAGTAGCACAAATACTTTTAACAGGTGCCGATTTGCACGATGATGTTAGATACAGTAATTTTATAAACACAGTAAACCGACTTGTTGATTTGGGGGTGTTACCCATTATAAATGAAAACGATACTGTATCAACTGAGGAAATAGAAATAGGTGATAACGATACCCTGGGTGCAATTGTGTCTGTTGCAGTAAAGGCGGACTTGCTTGTAATACTTTCGGATATTGACGGTCTTTATACTGCCGACCCACATAAGGTAAAAGATGCACAGCTTATTTCAGAGGTTGACAAAATAACAGATGAGATTTACGCACTTGGCGGTGGGATTGGCTCAAAGCTTGGCACAGGCGGTATGAAAACCAAATTAAATGCTGCACGTATTGTAACCGAAAAAGGTACGGATATGGTTATAACAAACGGTAAAAATCCCGATGTGCTTTACGATATAGCCGATGGTAAATCTGTTGGAACGAGGTTTAATAAAAATGACGACTAAGCAAATACTTATAAATGCAAAAAATGCAAAAAGTACAGCAGTAATGCTTACTGCTGACAAAAAAAACAAAATACTTATGTGTATGGCAGATGCACTTATAAAAAATGCAAACAACATACTTGATGCCAACAAAAAAGATATTGAGAATGCAAAAGGCAAAATAGGCGATGTTATGATAGACAGGCTTATGCT
>JAZSPJ010000009.1:0-3372 GCA_045537365.1 Clostridia bacterium | reverse complement strand
CAATAGCCTTATCATCTTCATATACAAAAAATATCTCTGTAGCTTCGTTTTCGTTATTCGAGCTTATACCGTCTGATACATAGTAGCTTTTTTTGCCTGTTTTTGTCTCAACATCAATTATATATGTATCCGTATCTTCCGGAATTTTTATGTTAAAGCATCCATTATCCGCGTTTGTAGTTAAAATAATGGTTCTGCCATTATATAAATTACAAGTAGCTGAAATTCTAAAGTCCAGATCCATTTTTTCACAGTCAATAATTCCGGTAACATTATTACACTGAAGGAATACAAAATCTATGTAATCATCTGTAAATCCAATTCGTTTCTTTTTATTCTTATCTGCAGGTGAAGCTATTGGGCTTACATAACAATAATAATCAAATATCCGGTCATCACCTGTTATATCCTTTATTGTCAGTTCATATAATTTATCCTCTGCAATTTTAAAATTAAAATGTGACTCTCTCACACCGGAAGGGATTAATGGTGTTTTTGTAAAATCCATCGTAAAATCATCTGCCACCAAAGTTGCGATATCATCAAATATTACAGATGCAAATATGTCATTATCAAATGTCAATCCATACGGTCTAAAAACATTTACAGTAATATCTTTTTGCTTTAGAATGGACATTTCAACAAATAAATTTTCCGCAATTTCTTTTAATGAATTTCTATCACTTGCCATATTATCATTAATGCTCAAATATCCATTACTACATAAACCCTCAACATCCTCAAGCAGGGTATATGATAATTCTGAAGAATCACTCTGACTATACAGGCTTATTTGCTCTGAACGATGCTGGTTATTAAGTTTAACTGTTTTGATGTCGGACCAATCATAAAACTCATCTATATATGTTGCAGAACTATTATGTTTAAATTTAGATAATTTTATTTTTATATCAACATCACCATCGGGTACAAAACCATACGGCATGCTGACATTACAAGTAACTTCACGGGAATATTCGGCAGTAAAATTCATATTAATATCATTAGCACAAGCAGCATCTATAAACATATGCACCCCAAGGATAGCATTTTTATATTTGTGATAATCAAATTCAATTTTTGCGCTATAATTCTTGGCAACGGGCAATCCTTCAAAGTCAAATACAACTGTTTTTTCTCCGTTTTTCACAATTCCTTGCTTAAAATATTCTTTGCTGTCGGTTTCTATATATATTGTAAATGGCACATCTACTTCAGCTATTTCTGGTAGATTAACATTAACTGTATATACAACATCTTTTTGCTGACCATATACAAATACCGTACCAACACTTGAAAAATCATACTCGCTAAATGCTAATGTATACCTTTCGCCCATATCAGCAATAAAATAAATATTTTTGTCGTCTATTTTTTCGGCAGGAGTTGCAATTACACAAGTAACACTATTATCATTTTCTTGTATTGTGCAATTATAACTTGCCAATAAATCAAAATCATCAATAGTGTTTCCTGTACCCGTTTTATATGCAGTATATATTGTAACATTATGTCCCCCGGCCGGAGCATACACATTATATGTTAAATTGATTGTTGCCCCCATTATCGCCATGCTGTCATCTGCTATATAAAAATACATTTTTCCATCTTTTAAAGAATACTCATGCGATAATTGATTTCCAATTAATTGTGAGGATATGTACCAATTATTGTTGATTTTTACCATCATATTCTTATTCCCGCTAAATGAAATATTATTAAATAAATCTAACGGATCAGTATCAATTGAATATCCAATTGTTTTTATTGAACGACGCTTATATGTACCACTGCAGATGGCACTATTCACAATCATGGAATCTTCACCTGTAGATAACAATTCAATTTTTTGAATATTATCACCAGAACCGAGTATAAGAGGTTTTATAGTAATAATACCATCTATTCCCAAACAATCGCTTGATGTTATGGTGTAAGTGCCATCATCTAATGAAACATTAAGGCCAAGCTTTTCAAGGTCGTCAATACACATGTAATACTGTTCATTATAGCAAAACAATTTATGCTCAAGTATTACTTCCTCATTTTTATTATACACCTTTATATCATCTTCAGCACTAACATTTATGCATACCAATAACATAAAAAGCAAAACGCCAACAACTAATAACGGTATATTTAATTGAATTTTTTTATCAATATACATTTTTATCCTTTCTGCATTAATAAGCACAAATTTTATAAAAGAAATCATATCATCGACTTCAAACATTACTCTAAATGATTATAACATATCAGCTAAAATTTTACAATATCAAATTATATATTTCTTTCACATAAAAAACCGCCCTTTAATGTTAAAGAGCAGTTTTATATGTGATTATTTTGCTTTTATTGACATATTAAAACAGTCCTGTTATTACGCCGTTTTCGTCAACATCGATTTTTTCTGCAGCAGGAACTTTAGGTAAGCCCGGCATTGTCATAATATCGCCTGTAAGTGCAACTATAAAGCCTGCACCTGCAGATATTTTTACATTTCTTACTGTTACGGTAAGCCCTCGGGTGCACCGAGTTTTTTCATATCGTCAGAAAAGCTGTACTGTGTTTTTGCCATACATACTGCAAGCTTATCGTAGCCAAGTGCTGTAAGCTCGGCAATCTGTTTTTTAGCCGCAGGTGTAAAGGAAACACCGTCGCCCCTGTAAACCTTTTTAACAATTGCGGATATTTTATCCTCAATGCTTTCGTTTACATCGTAAGAGAATGTAAAGTCGTTATCGCTTTCGCAAAGTCTTACAACCTCTTTTGCAAGGTCTATACCGCCTTCGCCGCCTTTTGCCCATACATCGCTGAGTACCACATTTACACCAAGCTTTTTACATTCGTCAATAACCATATTGACCTCAGCATCGGTATCGGTCGGGAATTTATTAACCGCTACTACACAAGGTAATTTATATACATCGGTTATATTTGAAAGGTGGCGCAAAAGGTTTGGCATACCAAGCTTTAATGCATCAAGGTTTTCACTGTTTAAATCTGTTTTTGCAACACCGCCGTGCATTTTAAGCGCACGGATTGTAGCAACAAGCACTACTGCCGACGGTTTTAAGCCGGCATAACGGCACTTAATATCCAAAAACTTTTCAGCACCAAGATCAGCACCGAAGCCTGCCTCGGTAACAGTGTAATCGGAGAGCTTCATTGCCATACGGGTAGCGGTAACAGAGTTACAGCCGTGAGCAATGTTGGCAAAGGGACCGCCGTGTACAAATGCGGGAGTACCCTCAAGGGTCTGAACCAGATTAGGCTTGAGAGCATCCTTTAAGAGTGCTGTCATAGCACCGTGAGCATTGAGCTGACCGCAGGTTACGGGCTTCTCGTCATAGGTATAGCCTACTATGATCT
>JAZSPJ010000224.1:0-3386 GCA_045537365.1 Clostridia bacterium | reverse complement strand
TAAAAAAATAAGATGTGCTATTATAAGATTAGCATTATAAATCTATAAAAAATAGGAGGATTTTTATGAAAAAAAGACCTTTAGAATACGGCGTTGCCGTTTGTGATGCTTTGATGAAAAAATACGAGCCTTCCTCTCTTCCGCCAAAAGGAACCTTGTTTTATCATCAGGGTGTGGCACTTTCAGGTATGCAACAAATTCATTCTTTAACGGGCGACAAAAAATACTTTAATTATATAAAGGATTTTGTTGACAGCGTTATAACTGAAGACGGTGAGCTGTATGGTTTTGAACACGAGTTGAACACCAAAGATACACCTTGGCTTACTTGGAATGCACTTATTATGCTTGACCATAAGCAACCTACCATACTTTTATATGATTTGTATGATAAAACAGGTGATGAAAAATATTTAAATGCGATTAAAATAGTGGCAGAGTCTATGCATTTTTGGCCTGTAAACCAATATGGTGGATATTGGCATATGATGACTCAACCCTATCAAATGTGGATGGATGGTGCGTATATGGCTGGACCTCTATCGGTTATGTATGCTAACCGTTTTGGTGATACTGTTTTAAGAGAGCGTGCCATAAACCAAATTTTTATTATGAATGATTTTATGCGTGACGAAAAAACAGGTCTTTATTATCATGGATGGGATGATTCTAAACAAGAAAGTTGGGCAGACCCCGAAACCGGTTTATCGAGTCAGTTCTGGGGTAGAGCAGTGGGTTGGTATGCTGTTGCAATTCTTGATATTCTTGATTATTTACCTGAAGATCACCCTGCAGTAGAAAGACTTAAGAATATTGAAGTACAGCTTTTAACAGATATTGTAAAGTATCAGGATGAAAAAACTGGTATGTGGTTTAATGTTCTTGATAGAATTGATGACCCTAAAAACTGGGTTGAAAGTTCTTGTACTAATTTGTTTATTTATTCTTATGCTAAGGCTTTAAGAAAAGGCATTATCGGCGAAGAGTTTAAAAATATTTTAGTAAAAGCGTATGAAGGAATTGAAGATATACTTTACACCGATGAAAACGGCGATATTGTTGTAGATAAAGTTTGTTGTGGTACTTGTATTAACAGCGGTACTTATGAGTATTATTTAGATCGTGAACAGGTTAAAAATGATTTGCACGGCATAGGCGCATTTTTACTTATGTGTGCAGAAATGGAAAAATATTTAAACAATATTAATTAGGAGTGATTTTTATGTGTTTTTCAACAGTAAATAATAATGGTAATGAAGTATTAAAAATATCAGAGCCGGGATATGTATACAGCTTTGGTTATTACAGCGCAAATTCTTGGGTAGATGAAAATAGGTTAGTTTTAGTTCGTTATAAATTTGATGAGCCGGTAGAAAACCGCAAATTTGAATTCGTTCTTATAGATGTTAAAGAAAAAACCAAAAAAGTATTGCTCACTCAAGATTCAATTGGCAATTCAGGTGAATCTTCTGCGGTTTGCTATGTCGTTTATAACAATATGATGTATTACTCTGATAAAGATTATAGCTATTGGAGTTTAAATGTAGATACGCTTGAAAATAAGCTTATTTGTAAAAATGAGTATCACTGCGTACTCCCACACATTACAGCAGACGGAAGATTTATAAACTGGCAATCAAATAGAGATGATGAAGTTTACGCTTGTATGAGGTTAGATTTAGCTACAGGCGAGGTTATTAAAGTGTTTGAAAAGAAGTTTATACCGCCGTATACTATGGCTAATCATATGATGATTTGTCCTACAAATCCTGATTTGTTTTTCTTTTCTCACGAAGGTGATACTCGTTATATAACCAATCGTTTATGGTTAGCACATCTTAATGGTGATATGTATAATATTGCACCGCAAAGATTGGATGAAAATGGCGTTTTAATTGATTGTTTCGGTCACGAGTGTTGGGCAGCCGACGGAAAAGGCTTGTATTTTGTTAAATATCTCTGTTCACCCGAGGGCCCAAGGGGTATAGGCTATGTGGATATTGAATCAAAGCAGGGAAATATAAAATACAGCAAATATCATTATTGGCATGTTTGCGCTGCGCCTAACGGTAAGTATCTTGCTGCCGATGCATATCTTTCATACAATTCTGATTTTATGGGAACGGGCGACGCAGGAGTATGCCTTATAGATATGGAAAAGGGTACAGAAGAGCTTCTTGTTAAGGTTAAAAACTGGAGCCATCCTGCACATCCTCATCCGCATTTTAACACTACTTGTACAAAGCTTTGTTTTCATAATCTTGAAGATAAAGAAACCATTTCAGTTGGTGTTATAAATATTTAATTTAAAAGGAGAATAATTATGGATATTCGTTATTCTTGTAATCAGCGTGATTTTAAGCGCTATACAACCGAGGAAACTCGTAATGAGTTTTTAATTGAAAAGCTCTTTGTGGCTGATGAAGTTATTTCGGTTTATAGCCATGTTGACAGAATGGTAACTTTAGGTGCAATGCCTGTAAATGAAGAAATTTCTATTGAAAAGGGAATGGATGTATGGCACAACTTTGGTACACAGTATTTCCTCGAGCGTCGTGAGCTTGGAATGTTTAATGTTGGTACAGGTAGCGGTAAAGTTACTGTTGACGGTACTGTTTACGAGCTCGGATGTAAAGACTGCCTTTACATAACAAAGGGCGCTAAAGAAGTGATTTTCAGTTCTGATGATGCTGCCAATCCTGCAAAATTTTATATGGTTTCTGCGCCTGCACACACTTCTTATGAAACAAAGCTTATAAAGATAGCAGATGCGGCTAAAAAGCCGTTAGGTGCTATCGAAACATCTAATAAGCGTGTTATAAATCAGTTTATTCATCCTGATGTACTTAAAACTTGTCAGCTTTCTATGGGTATGACAGTATTAGAGCCGGGTTCAGTTTGGAACACAATGCCTGCACACACCCACGAAAGAAGAATGGAAGTTTATTTCTATTTTGATATTCCTAAGGATAATGTTGTATTTCATATGATGGGCGAGGGTAATGAAACCCGCCATATTGTAATGCAGAATGAACAGGCAGTTATTAGTCCTTCTTGGAGTATTCACTCAGGCGCAGGTACCGCTAACTACACATTTATTTGGGCCATGGGTGGCGAAAATCAAGTGTTTGATGATATGGACACTATTCCTACAACAGAATTGAGGTAAAAAGATATGAATATAAATAAATTTAGTCTTGAAGGTAAAATTGCTTGGATAACAGGTGGCTCATACGGTATAGGATTTGCTATTGCAGAAGCTTATGCTGATTGTGGGGCAACAATAGTTTTTAATGATATTAACGAAGACCTCGTAAATAAAGGTCTTGCGGCTTTTGAGGAAAAAGGTATTAAGGCTTACGGTTTTGTTTGCGATGTTACTGATG
>JAZSPJ010000138.1:0-3575 GCA_045537365.1 Clostridia bacterium | reverse complement strand
ACACCTTGGCTGCATAAAAATAGCGTAGCAGCCATAAAACTACTACGCTATAAAAAGTCTAACTTTTTGGGGTCACATCAAAAACCACATCCCTGTTTTTTAGTTTATATAATTAAAATTTATTTATTGAATGTTGCTTCCAACCTGTATATTGGCTGGCCGAGCTCTGTAAATCTTGTTTCATACTCGGTCATTATATTTCCCTCAAAGCTTGAATTATGAAGGTCGAGAGTAATATTTTTCATTGGTGTGCCAAAGGCTGAAAAAGAGTTTAGTGAAAATTCAAACAGCTTTGTATTATCTGTTTTAAAATGAACTTCGCCGCCGTCTTTTAAAAGCTTTTTATAAATCTTTAAAAAGTTTTCGTGGGTAAGTCTGCGTTTTGCCTGCTTGTTCTTTTTCCAGGGGTCGCAAAAATTAATGTATATTCTGTCAACCTTTGAGTTTTCGTCAAATTCATTAAGCACGCTTGCATCGCCGGGGGCAAACCTTACATTGTTTATACCAGCCTGAAGTACCTTTTCTGCCGCAAGAACAAGCACATCGTAATTCTTTTCAAAGGCTATGTAATTAATATCAGGATTAAGCTTTGCAAGCTCACATATAAATTTGCCTTTTCCGCATCCGATTTCAAGATGAAGCGGTTTATCCTTACCGTCAGCAAAAATGCCACGCAGGCTTTGTTTATATTCCAAAATATTATCTATAAGGAGATGACTGCATGCATCAAGCCTGTCCTCTCTGTGTTTTTTTCGTCTCATTCTCATAGAAGTATGTTCCTCCAATGTTTTAATATAAAAGGGGATGTTTAAAAAGTGTGTTTCGAAATATCGACAAGCACCATTCCCTACAATATATTGGCATGAATCATTTTGATAGATGTCTTTTGTAGAGTTCGGCGGTTTCCGACGAACCGTAAAATTGACTTTTTAAACATTCCCTGTATATTTCTAATTAAAGTAAGAAAATATTGTGTTCCTTACAGACTTTGCGCATTTCATCAGGCCATACTGATACCTGTACCTCGCCTATATGTGCTTTTTCAAGCATAAACATACACATTCTTGACTGACCTATACCTCCGCCTATTGTGAGCGGTAATTCGCCCGTCATAATGCCCTTGTGATATTCAAACTTAAGTCTGTCTTCAGCACCGCATTTTTTAAGCTGGCTTTCAAGTGATTTTTCATCAACCCTTATACCCATCGACGATAATTCAAGTGCCGCACCTAAAACATCGTTCCACACAAGTATATCGCCGTTTAACTGCCAATCGTCATAATCAGGTGCACGGCCGTCGTGCTTTTCACCGCTTTTAAGCTTTTCGCCTATTTGCATTATAAATACGGTTTTATGCTCTTTAACTATTGCGTTTTCTCTTTCCTTTGATGTAAGGGTAGGGTACATATTTTCGAGCTCCTGAGTGGTTACAAAAAATACATCTTTATTTATCTTTTTTGTAAGCCTGTCGTACTTCTTGAGCATTTCGTCCTCAGTTTCAGATAAGGCAGTAACTATTTTATTTACAATTTCTTTTAAAAATTCTGTATTCCTGTCAGCTCTGTTAATCACACGTTCCCAATCCCACTGGTCAACATAAACAGAGTGAATGTTATCACAATCATCATCACGGCGTATAGCTGTCATATCTGTATAAATGCCTTCGCCTGCACCGTAGCCGTAGCGAAACAATGCCATTCTTTTCCATTTGGCAAGCGATTGCACAATCTCTGCCTGACCGCCGATGCATTTCATATCAAATACAACTTTTCTTTCAACACCGTTTAAATCGTCGTTAATACCTGCATCTGTAGGCACAATAACAGGAGCTGTTATTCTGTCAAGATTAAGGCTTTGCGAAAGCTTTGACTGAAATGTATCTTTAACCAGCTTTATTGCCTTTTGTGTTTCTCTGAGCGATAGCTTGGATAAATATCCGTTCGGTAACTCTAAACCCATTGGTTATTACCGCCTTTCTATTAATTAATTATTCAAGGGGCTTTTTTACGGCCCCTTGAATTATGTAATATAAGTTAATTTAAGTTAATAAATCACACACAACCTTGTGCTTTCATAGCTTCTGCAACTTTTATAAAGCCTGCAATGTTTGCACCTGCAACGAGGTCATCACCAAGACCGTAAGTGTTGGCAGCTTCAACAGAGCTTGAGAAAATGTTTTTCATAATTGTTTTAAGTTTTTCGTCAACTTCCTCTGCCGACCAGCTGTAACGCATTGAGTTCTGGCTCATCTCAAGACCTGATACTGCAACACCGCCTGCATTAACTGCTTTAGATGGAGCAACTATAACGCCGTTTTCTTTAAGATATGCAACAGCCTCGTTTGTTGTAGGCATATTTGAAACTTCAACATAATATTTAACGCCGTTTGCAACAATTGCCTCAGCTTCCTTCATATCAACCTCGTTTTGTGTAGCGCAAGGCATTAAAATGTCTGCTTTTACGCCCCAAGGTTTTTCTCCTGCATAGAATTTGACACCGAATTTATCAGCATAATCCTGTACTCTGTTTCTGCATGATGCACGCATCTCAAGCATAAAGTTGATTTTTTCCTCTGTGTTTATGCCGTCCTCGTCGTAAATGTAGCCGTCAGGACCTGAAATGGTAACAACCTTACCGCCAAGCTCATTAATCTTTTTAACAGTACCCCAGGCAACATTACCAAAGCCCGAAATTGCAACAGTTTTGCCTTTAATTGTATCACCAAAGTGATTAAGCATTTCAACTGTGTAGTAAACAGCACCAAAGCCTGTAGCTTCAGGTCTTATAAGTGAACCGCCGTAGCTTAAGCCTTTACCTGTAAGTACGCCTGTAAATTCGTTTTTAAGTCTTTTGTACTGACCGAACATATAACCAATCTCTCTTGCGCCAACGCCAAGGTCACCTGCAGGAACATCAAGGTCAGGACCAATGTGTCTGTAAAGCTCTGTCATAAAGCTCTGGCAGAAACGCATAACCTCTGCATCTGATTTACCCTGTGGGTTAAAGTCAGAGCCACCTTTACCGCCACCCATTGGAAGTGATGTAAGGCTGTTTTTAAATGTCTGCTCAAAGCCAAGAAATTTTATTATACCGGAGTATACATTAGGAGCAAATCTCAAACCGCCCTTGTAAGGTCCGATAGCAGAGTTAAACTGTACACGGAAACCTCTGTTAACCTGAACTTTGCCGTTATCGTCTACCCAAGGCACGCGGAAAGTAATCTGCCTTTCAGGCTCTACCATTCTCTCAACAACACCTGCTTCTACAAGGTCAGGTCTTTTTTCAATAACGGGTTCAATGCTTTCAAGTACTTCTGTAACAGTCTGAATGAATTCAGGCTCGCCTGCATTTCTTTTTTTAACTGTTTCAAGTACACTCAATAAATACTCGTTTTTCATAATAATTATCTCCTTTTTAAATAAAAAATATAGCTATGTACTATTTTTAAAACCAATATTTTATATATTAATTCTATTTTATCATTATACTATAATACGCATTTTTTGTCAACTATCGACAAAGGTTTTAATTGCATAAAATTTTTGTTTATATTAAAAAAAATTTGTAAAAAATAT
>JAZSPJ010000145.1:0-6897 GCA_045537365.1 Clostridia bacterium | reverse complement strand
TGCATACGGTGCTTAACTCCGCAAAACTCTCTTGCAACTGATAATATTTTTTTATTACTTACAAGACCGTTTACTGCACAAATAGCCGCAAGATAATTTTCTACATTATGCATGCCTTTTATTCGTATATCTGATGAATTCATAATAAATTCACCGTTTATATACATCTGATTTGCTAAAAAATAAGCGCCTTCTTTAATTTCTTTTTTAGTTGAAAATGTTAAAAGCTTTCCTTTTTGTCTGCCTATAAGCGATAAAGTGGTTTCGTTGTCGGCATTTAAAACTAAAACACCGTCCTCATTCTGGAAATTAAAAATGTTTGTCTTTGCCTCTATGTACTCATCCATACCGCCCTTATGGTAGTCAAGATGATTAGGGCTTAAATTGGTAATTACCGCAACATCAGGGCTTATTTTCATAGTCTGAAGCTGAAAGCTTGAAAGCTCCAAAACAACATAATCCTCAGGTGAAATCAGTTCAATTTCGTTTAATAAAGGCTTACCTATGTTACCGCCTAAAAATACTTTAGCTTTTGTGTTTTTAAGCATTTCGTAAATTAAGGTTGTAGTGGTGGTTTTACCGTCACTTCCCGTAACTGCAATAATTTTGCAGGGACAAAGCGACATAAAAATCTCCATCTCGCTTGTAAGGCTGGCTCCTTTTTCAACTGCTCTTTGTATATTTCCTGCATAAGGCGGTATACCGGGTGATTTTAAAATTATGTCAAATCCGTCAAAATCATCCAAGTAATTTTCACCCAGTACAATTTTTTCGCATAAGGGCTCTAAAAATTTAAACTCGTCAGGCTCTAAAGCTTCCCTTTTATCAAAAGCAGTAACTTCTGCCCCCATTTTGCTTAAAAATTCAACAGCAGGCATATTGCTTATACCCAGCCCTATAACTGCTACTTTTTTACCTTTTACGGTTGCTTTAAAAATTTCAAGATTTTCGTTCATATATAATCAGTCCTTTAAACTTAAAATATCATCTATTACTTTTCCCGCTATTATAAGACCGCCAACCGACGGCACATAAGATATACTTGCAACAGGCGGTCTTGAATTACTATCATAAGTAATTTTTTTAGGCTCTGCGGTTGAATATACAACATTTAAGCTTTTAACTTTTCTTGCCTTAAGCTCCCGTCTCATAACCTTTGCAAGAGGGTCGGTATGTGTTTTATATATATCGCAGATTTCAAATTTTGTATTATCAAGCTTATTGCCTGTACCCATTGAGCTTATAACCTTAATATTCAATTTATCGCATCGCTCTATAATATCAAGCTTTGCACTTACGGTATCTATTGCATCTATTACATAATCAGCACCGGAAAAATCAAATTCGTGTGAATTATCGGGCAAATAAAACCTATGTATTGCCGTAAAATTGATTTCGGGGTTTATATCCAAAGCTCTTTCTGAAAGCACATCAACCTTAGGTCTGCCTATTGTCTTATGTGTTGCAATAATTTGCCTGTTTATGTTTGTAATATTAACAGTATCGCCGTCTACCACCGTTAAATTGCCAATACCAGCACGAATTAAAGCCTCGGCACAGTATGAGCCGACTCCTCCTGCACCAAAGAGCCATATATTTGAATTTTTAAGCTTTTCTATGCCGTCTGTGCCAATTAAAAGCTCTGTTCGGGAATAAAAATTTTCTTTCACAAAATATCACCTATATATACAAAATGACTGCTTAATTGAAAACGCATTGCGCCAAACTAAACAGTCTTGTTTTTATTAAAATTCCCCAAAATGCCGCTTTCGGCGTTATTTTTAACCTGCTTAGCAGGTGGATGCCGCCTGACTGCTTAAAAGTTCCCTAGTCTGTGCTTGGTCTACTGCCACAGTCAGAGATTAGGCTTCCTTTCATTTTCTGTTGGTTAAAATATTGCCGAATTCGCCAACACCCCAGGGAAATGCTTTTTAACTATATATTATCAGCCTAAAATGTCAAAATCGTCCTCACAACGCTCGGTAAATTTATTAAATGCGCTCTCAAGCTCTGCTTCATCCTCAATTGCTACATAAATATCCTGCCCGTCGCTTTCGCTTTCTATACGCATTATGTATAACTCATCAACCTCGCCCTCGTCATTTTCGTCGATTTCAGGAGTTGCAAGAGCAACATATTTTTTGCCCTCAAGCTCAAATGAATCTACAACCTCAAGCTCAATTTCCGCACCGTTTTCGTCTGTAAAAGTTAAAATGTTTTCTGCCATTTTTAAAATCTCACTTTCATATTTTTTTGTTTAAGTAGCTTTCCAGTATAAGGCACGCCGAAACTGTATCTATAACATTTTTCCGGTCGCTTCCTCTGGTATTTGTGGCATTTAAAATGCCCGATGCCTGAACGGTTGTAAGCCTTTCGTCCCAAAGTATAATCTCAACACCTTCGATATTAGCTTCAAGGTCAGCTTTAAAGCATTGGGTTATTTCGCACCGAAAGCCCTCAGTGCCGTCCATATTCCTAGGGTAGCCGATTACAATCTTTTTAACGCTATACTCTTTAATAATTTCAATTAAGGAGCTGAGCATTTTACCGTAAACCTTATTTGGCAGAGTTTTTACACCCTGTGCGGTTATACCCAGAAGGTCGGAAACTGCAATGCCAACCCTGGAGTCGCCGTAATCTATACCCATAATTCTTTCGTATGCCATTAATCTATCACCTTTATACTATGATACTATATTAAATATATTAACACAAAGTTTCAAATATTTCAATAAATTCAGCAAAAAAAATTAAAAAACATTAAAATATTTTATTTTTTCATCATCGGCAATATCCTTAAGCATTGCTTTAAGCAAATCGTACTCTGCATAAGCCTCATAATCCGGTGTTTTTCCGCCTTTTGTATAATTTTTAAGCTTTATGACGGAACGGGTAATTTCCTCACAGTTTTTATGATTGGCAAGTGACATTAAAAAGCCTTTCTTATTATTCCAGTTTTTTTCGATAATTAAAACATTTTCGTAGTTCAAATCAGTACAAAGCTTAAGCATCGAGCTTGACAAATCCTGCATATAAATACCCGAACCTATTGTAATCACGCACAAAAATACAAATATAAAAATTGCAATGTACAAGCTTTTCATTCTAAATCACCGTCATTTTTCTGAATATGATATTTATTGTCGTAATAGGTCATAAAATACACATCCTTTTCACTTTTTATGTTGCTGTTTTTAAGAATTTTATATATTTTTTCTTTTTCTATGCCCATGTATTCAAGATTTTTCTTTACAAATTTGCCCTCGCTTATTAAAATTACAGGCAGCTCGTCCTGTGTGGATTTTATGTTTAAATCGTTTAAAGTAGGCTGTTTCATCTGCCATTTCGGCATAACGGTAAGCTGACCGTTGGTTTCAAGTATTACGGTGTCAACCTCGCTTAAATCCCAATAGCCCTGAAGCCTTAACTGCTCCGTTAAATCGGATATATTAAATCTTTGCTTTTTCATCTCTGCTTTAAGCACCTTACCGCCCTTTACAATAATACTTGGCTTTCCTGTTATAACTCGCCTTAAGCTTGTACTTTTTAAAAGCACCGTTGATATAAAAATTTCGGCGGTTACAAGGGTCAGAATTGGAATAATACCATATAAAAGCGGTATTGAGGTATCACTCATAGGTATTGTTGCAAGGTCGGAAATCATAATAGATACTACAAGCTCGCTTGGTTGCATTTCGCCAATCTGCCTTTTACCCATAAGCCTGAGCGAAAAAATAACGAATACATATAAAATTGCAGTTCGCACAAAAGATATAAGCAAATTAAATTACCTCCTATTTCTGCATAAAAATATTTTAATCTAAATCAAAAAAACTATACTTTTTCACTTTACAAATAAGTTTTTTTATGTTAATATATAATAAGTATATTAAAAAATGGAGTGATTAAATTATGGCAAAGGCAAAAAAAGAACAATCAGCTGTTTTATATAAAAACATACCGCTTGTAAAAAGAGGTAATTTAATAGTATACGGCAATCTGGCAGATAATGCTTATGTTCAGATGGAAGTACGCCAGAGTGCAGCTTTTAAAGGTGTTGACCTTGCAAGCGATGTGGTTGTTACACTTGTGGAAAACGGCAGAATAACCAAGAAAGCAGAAAAAGACGGTCTTTTCAGAGCGCTTGATATTGGTGCTGTATGGCTTGAAGCCGCACTTGGCTTATAATTAAAATTTTTTATTGGTTGTAAACATACCCCGAAAACGTGCGTATTTTTACAACCGATTTTATATTTAAGGATGTGTATCTAATGACAAAAAATTATGACAATTTTACAATGCTTGTTGATTTTTACGAACTAACAATGGCAAACGGGTATTTAAAGCACGGCTATAAGGATAAAACAGCCTGCTTTGATATGTTTTTCAGAAAAGTGCCTGATAACGGCGGGTTTGCAATAGCGGCAGGACTTGAACAGCTTATAGACTATTTAAATAACCTTAAATTTAACAAAGATGATATTGAATACCTGCGCAGTAAAAATATATTCTGTGAGGAGTTTTTGGAGTATCTTGCAAATTTTAAGTTTGAGTGTGATGTGTGGGCAATTAAAGAAGGCACGCCCATATTCCCGCACGAGCCTATCGTAAAGGTTGTAGGTCCTGTTATGCAAGCGCAGTTTGTTGAAACCATGGTGCTTTTAACGGTAAACCACCAGAGCCTTATTGCCACAAAGGCAAACCGCATAGTCCGTGCCTCTGAGGGCAGACCTGTTATGGAGTTTGGCTCAAGACGTGCGCAGGGTGTTTATGGTGCAATTTACGGTGCAAGGGCATCGTATATAGCAGGATGTTCAGGTACTGCCTGTGCTATAAGCGATAAGGTAGACGGTATACCTGCACTGGGTACTATGGCACATAGCTGGATACAGATGTTCCCTACCGAGATTGAAGCATTCGAGGCTTATGCAAAAGTATATCCAAACGGCTGTACCCTGCTTATTGACACATATAACGTACTGAAATCAGGCTTGCCGAATGCAATTAAAGTATTTAAGGATTTAAAGGAGAAAGGCTACAAGCCGGGCGGTGTCAGAATAGACAGCGGTGATATAACGTATCTTACAAAAAAAATCCGTGAAAGTCTGGATGCCGAGGGCTTAAATGATGTAAAAATTGTGGTTTCCAACTCACTTGACGAATATATTATTAGGGATTTACTCCGTCAGGGTGCTGTTATCGACTCCTTTGGCGTTGGAGAAAGGCTTATTACATCTAAAAGTGAGCCGGTTTTCGGCGGTGTATATAAGCTTGTGTCCGTATATGAGGACGGAGTTGAAATACCAAAGATAAAATTAAGCGAGAATGTTGCAAAAATCACCGTACCCTGCAACAAAAAAATTGTAAGACTTTATTCAAAAGAAAACAATAAAGCCATAGCTGATGTACTTCTTTTAGAGAATGAAAACATTCCAAGCGGTGAGGACTTTGTAATATTTGACCCTGAGCATACCTGGAAAAAGAAAATTGTTTCAAATTACTGCACCGAGGAGCTTTTAGTAAAAATATTTGATAAAGGAAAACAAGTGTATAAATCGCCAAGTGTTAAGGAAATCAAAGAATTTTGCAAACAACAAACCGAAACACTTTGGGATGAGGTTAAAAGATTTGAAAACCCACACACATATTATGTAGATTATTCCGAAAAGCTGTGGGAAATTAAAAACAAGCTATTAAACGAGCATAAATAATGGAGGTTTAAGTTGAAACAGCTTACATTTAAAGGGGGTTTGCACCCCCACGACCATAAAGAACATACAATGAATAAGCCTATAGAGGTACTTGAGGCATCAAAAATAATGGTGTACCCGCTTTGTCAGCATATAGGCGCACCTGCACAGCCTGCAGTTAATGTGGGTGATTATGTAAAGCGGGGTCAGTTAATCGGTGAAAGCGGGCCGTCGTTTTCACTTCCTGTACATAGCTCTGTATCGGGCACTGTGCTAAAAATTGAACAAAGGCTTGTACCAAACGGCACAAGGGTTAACAGTATAATAATAGAAAACGATTTCAAATACGAAACCCACGAGGATTTTCACCCTTATAACGATACCGACAAGCTTACAAATGCCGAAATGATAGAAATTCTCAGAAAAACAGGTATAGTAGGTCTTGGCGGAGCGGGATTTCCAAGCCATATTAAGCTTAATCCCTCCAAGGATAAAAATATACAAAACCTTATTATAAACGGAGCAGAGTGTGAGCCGTACCTTACAAGCGATTACAGGCTTATGCTTGAAACACCCGACGATATATTAAAAGGTGCAGATATAATAAGAAAATTAACAAGCGCACAAAAAATATATATCGGTATTGAAAATAATAAGCCCGAAGCAATTAAGGTTATGAAGGAATTTGCAAAAAAATATGAAAAAACCGAGGTTGTAACACTTAAAACCAAGTATCCCCAAGGCAGTGAAAAGCATCTTATATATTCAATATTGAAACAAGAAGTGCCCTCCCGCAAAATACCTGCCGACATAGGCTGTGTGGTAGATAATGTAGATACCTGTGTTGCAGTATACAAGGCAATAACAAGGCATAAGCCGGTTTTAAGCCGTGTAGTTACAGTTGCAGGTTCATGTGTTAAAAATCCAAAAAATCTGCGGGTGCAGATTGGTACAAGTGTATATGATATACTCTCTGCGTGTGATACGGATTTTGAAAAGGTAAAAAAAATAATTATGGGCGGTCCTATGATGGGCTTTGCAATTTCAAATACAGATATACCGACAGTTAAAACAACATCTGCAATACTTGCCTTCGGCGATGAGGAAACAAAAGAATTAAATAAAGAAAAAACCGCTTGTATACGATGCTCAAAATGTGTATATAAATGCCCTATGAGGCTTATGCCTCTTAAACTGTCGGCTTATG
>JAZSPJ010000187.1:0-1750 GCA_045537365.1 Clostridia bacterium | reverse complement strand
CACGAAATGGGCTTTGCAAGAGAGGTTGGTACAAGGCTGTTGTTTATGGATCAGGGTATAATAATGGAGCAAGGTGTACCCGAAGAGGTTTTTTCTAATCCTAAAAACGAGAGAACACAGGCTTTTTTGGGCAAGGTTCTTTAAAATTCTTACTTACTTTGTTATCTGAGAGGATGTTCCTCTTGATAAAATAAATTTATTAAAAAGGAGTTTTTATTATGAAAAAAACATTTAAAATTCTTGCACTTGTGTTAGCACTTGCAACAGTTACATTTGCTTTCACAGCATGCACAACAGGCAAAGATGACGGAAAGCTTGTGTTTGGTACTAATGCTGAATTTCCGCCATTTGAATTTGTTGCATCCCAGGGCGTTATTGGCGAATTTGACGGTATCGATATGGCAATAGCAGACAGTATCGCTAAAGATAACGGTATGACTGCCGAAATTTCAAATATGGAGTTTGATTCACTTTTAATTGCACTTGAAAACGGCCAGGTAGATGCAGTAATCGCCGGTATGACAGTAACACCTGAAAGAGCTGAATCGGTTGATTTTTCAACACCATACTATGAAGCTACACAGGTTATGATTGTTAAAGAGGATTCTGAAATTGCCAAAGCAGGAGATATGGCAGATAAAAAAATTGCTGTTATTCAGGGTTACACAGGCGAGGTTTGTGTAAAAGATATGGGCTTTGAATATGTTTCTTTCAAAAAAGGAACAGATGCAATTATGGAGCTTGTAAACGGTAAAGCTGATGTAGTTGTAATTGATTCAGCTACAGCAGGCAAATATGTATCTGACAATGAAGGCTTGAAAATTGTTGAGGATGCTGACGCATTTGCTTCTGAGGAATATGCGATTGCAGTTAAAAAAGGTAATAAAGAGCTTCTTGACAAAATCAATGCATCTATACAGAAATTACTTGATGAAGGCAAGGTTGCTGAGCTTTCAGACAAATATTCAGTTGCTGAATAATATTTTAAATATAGTTTAATATTAATACGGCATTGAGATAGAATATTTCTTTGCCGTATTTTTGTACAAGCTATTTGTAAATTATTTATGACAGGAGAGAAAACTATGGCTGTAACCTTTAATAGCGATAAGGAAATTGTAAAAACTGTTCAGGACGGCTTAAAACGCACTGGCGGATACTGTCCGTGCAGACTTGAACGCAAAGAGGAATACAAATGTATTTGCGACGAGTTTAAGGCACAGATTGCCGACCCTGAATTTGAGGGATATTGTCATTGTATGCTTTACTATAAATCAAAGTAGTGTCACACTGGATGGAGGAAATAATATGGCTGAAATTAAAGTAACTAATCAGAATTTTGAGCAAGAGGTATTAAATTCGCCCATACCCGTAATGGTTGATTTTTGGGCTGACTGGTGCGGACCTTGCAAAATGCTTGCACCGATTTTAAGCGAGATTGCCGAGGAGTATGACGGCAAAATAAAAGTGTGCAAGGTTAATGTTGATGATGAGGTCGAGCTTTCGCTCAAATACAGAATTGTAAGTATACCAACCGTTTTAATTTTTAATAACGGAGAGCTTACAAATAAATCGGTAGGTTATGTATCAAAGGATGATTTAATTGCATTGATATAGCAATACTAATTGGATTAATAAAAAATCTCTCAAATCCATTGCGGAATTGAGAGATTTTTTTGGATATATAATAAATAAAATGTTTTAATTTTATTCGGTAGTATAGTTATCAAAATAACCCTGAATAAATACT
>JAZSPJ010000010.1:0-3316 GCA_045537365.1 Clostridia bacterium | reverse complement strand
ATGCTTTAGCCATAGGAGCTAAGCAGTTTGTTGTACATGATGCAGCAGAAATGATAACATCATCAGCTGTAAGAGTGTCCTCGTTTACACTGAAAACGATTGTTTTTGTTTCTTTATCAGCAGGAGCTGAAATAACAACCTTCTTTGCGCCGGCATTGATGTGAGCCATGCTCTTTTCTTTTGAGCAGTAGAAACCTGTACATTCCAATACAACATCTACACCAATCTCGCCCCATGGGAGATTGTTTGCGTCTTTTTCGCTGTAGATTGTGATGTTTTTACCGTCTACAACGATATTGTTTTCACCTGCAACAACGGTGTGACCGTCGTATCTGCCCTGTGAAGAATCGTACTTTAACAAATGAGCCAACATAGCGGGATCTGTTAAGTCGTTAATAGCTACGATTTCGTAACCTTCTGCACCAAACATCTGTCTGAATGCAAGACGGCCTATACGGCCGAAACCATTGATAGCAACTTTTACTGCCATTTTAAAATTCCTCCTTGAGTAATTAAAATTTTTAACTATATTTATATTTTACTATAAATTACTAAATTATGCAATATCTTATTGTGAAAAAATTAACACAAATTTTTTACCTTACCACTACTCAATTATTGTAACTTTTTTCATAATAACGGGTGTAAGCGGTTTATCGTTTAAATCGGTTTTTACAGCCGCAATTGCGTGAACACTGTCCATACCCTCAATAATCTCGCCAAATGCCGCATACTGACCGTCAAGATATTCGCAATTATCTACACATACAAAGAACTGACTGCTTGCGCTGTTTGGGTTTTGCGCTCTTGCCATTGAAATAACACCTGTTTTATGGGAAAGAGTGTTTTTATCAAAGCCGTTTGACGAAAACTCACCTTTAATATTTTTGCCGCTGCCGCCCATACCTGTGCCGTTGGGGCAACCACCCTGCACCATAAAGCCCTGTATAACTCTGTGGAATGTCAAGCCATCGTAAAAGCCCTCTTTAACAAGACTTACAAAGTTTTCAACTGTTTCGGGTGCATATTCGGGGTAAAGCTCCGCAACAAAGTAAGAGCCATCGTCCATTTCAAACTTAACCTTACTGTGAACTGCCTCATCCTTGCCGCCTGCGCAACCGCCAAAGCCAAGTGTCATACATACTGCAAGTGTTGTAATTTTAAAAATCTTTTTAAGCATTTTACATTTATTTCCTTTCTTTTTTCATCACTATATCTTATTATATAGTTATTTTGTTCCAATTGCAAGAATTTTTTCAAAATATTGTCCGTCATTTTCAAGCAAAATGCCCACAGCGCAGTATTTATGCGTGTTTGCGGTGTCAAAAAAATTTTGGGCAACATCTGACAAATTGGTAAAAGGCATATCGCAATTTACTGTTTTCAAGGCAATTGCCAGATGATTATTATATATACCCATATAATATCCGCCCGCTTGAAATATATTCTCGCTCACAAGAGGGTTAAAAAGTGTATGCTTAAGTGCCGAAAGCGAACATACAGGCTGAAGCCCTTTTATAAAATACCATCTGTACGGCGGAGGAAAATCCTTTGTTTCAGTATGAGCTTCAAGAGCTTTTTCTATTTTATTTAAATAATGCTGTTTAAGCTTTTCATAGTTTTCATCCCCTGCCCTTTTTTTTATATTCTCCAGCTTTTCCTTTGCATTTTCAAGTGCAGATGGCTCTAGGTTTTTATACTTTGCATCAACATCCCATATAAGACCTGTAAAGGCTTTTATAAACACCTTAAAATCCGTATCGCTTAATTTGCGTTCCGTTATTACAAAGGTATCTATATCAAGGGGTATGTAACCGTAAGATGCAAGAGCTTTTTCACTCACTTTTCCGCTAAAGCTTACAGAGGCGCCTGTAAACTTTGCCTCGCTTATTTTATACGGTTTTAAATGTGGCTTTTTTGCTGAATGAAGCTCCAATATATATGTTGCCTTCCCATCAAAGCTTAAGGCATTTTCAAAATTGCACATAACCGAGAGTGTATCCCCCGTTAAGGTATACTCAAGTATACCGTTATAATAATCTTTATTTAAAATTATTGTTTTTTTCATTTAAATCACCTTCCATATTTAATATATGAAAGGCTTTTAAAACTTATTTATACTTGACTTAATTTAAGCTAATGTATATAATTGTTTTATACGAGGTGATTACTATTTTAAAGGTTAACGATATAATAAATGTAAAAATAACAGAAATTTCTGCAAGCGGTACGGGTTTTGCAATATATGAGGACTATCCCCTGTTTATTGCAGGGGGTGTAACAGGCGACGAGCTTACCGTAAAGGTTACCAAAACCAATAAAAATTACGGTTTTGCAAAAATCGTTTCAATATTAAAAGCATCCAACCTTCGGGTAAATGCACCCTGCCCGTCATTTGAAAAGTGCGGCGGATGTGACCTTATGCATATTAACTACGCATCACAGCTTGAAATAAAACAGGGCTTTGTAAAAAACAATTTAAAACGAATTGCAGGCTTAAACGACTGCGATTATATTTTTGACGGCATAAGCGGAGGAGCGGATAATGAGTTTTATTACCGCAACAAAGCACAGTTTCCTGTTGCAATTTGCAAAGGAAAAGCAGTATGCGGATTTTACGAGCAGAAAACCCACAGGGTTGTGCCCTGCTCAAACTGTATGATACAAAATAAAGAAATTAATAAAACAGTTAATATTATACTTGATTTTATAAACGAAAATAAAATAAGTGTTTACAACGAAAAAACACACAAAGGCATAGTGCGCCATATATATGTAAGATGCGCCGAGCCTGACGGCGGTGAAATAATGGCAACAGTTGTTACAAACACCGACAAAGAGCTTAAAAATCACAAAGCTCTTTCAGATAAATTAAAGGCACATATTAAATTAAGCGGTTTAATACAAAATATTAATACAGAAAAAAGCAATGTAATACTAGGAAACAAAAATATTGTTTTGTTCGGGCGCGACACTCTTAATGTAAAGCTTGACGGACTTTCATTCAAAATATCGCCCCACAGCTTTTTCCAGGTTAATTATATGCAGATGCAAAAGCTGTACCAAAAAGCAATTGAGTACGCCGAGATTGAGAAAACCGACACAGTTTTTGACCTGTATTGCGGTGTTGGAAGTATTTCGCTTTATGCAGCAAAATATGCAAAAAAAGTTGTGGGCGTAGAAATCGTAGATGCAGCAGTTAAAAATGCAAAGGCAAATGCCATAGAAAGCGGTATAGATAACGCAGAGTTTTTTGCAGGCGACTGCCCAAAAATCACAAGACAACTTTTAAATAACGGATATTCGGCAGATATAG
>JAZSPJ010000155.1:0-7968 GCA_045537365.1 Clostridia bacterium | reverse complement strand
CGTATTTTGTCTATACCTAAATAGAATATTTTTAATTTTTTTATATTTTAAACAATTTATTATTTATTTTATCAGCTTATTAACCGATAAATCCTTAAGCGGTTCGCTTCTTGTATCATCGTTTAATTTAAAATATTTTTCATAAATAGTTTTTGCAATAGGTGCAAGTGCTGAACCGGAGCCTGCATTTTCAACAACAGCCACTACCGCAATCTGCGGTTCCTCATAAGGTGCGTAAGATGCAAACACACCGTTTGCCGAGCCTTTAGATACCTGCGCCGAGCCTGTTTTACTGCATACGTTTATAGGAAAGTCTGCAAATATTGCCGCAGTACCTTCCTCACCGCTAACAAGCCTCATACCGTAGGTTACAGCATCTAAGGTTGACTGCTTCATTTCGATTTTATTTAAAACTTCAGGTTTATATTCCTGTACAAGCTCGTTTGAATATGCATCCCTTATGCTTTTTGTAAGATGTACCTTATAACGTGTACCGCCGTTTGCTATAGTTGCTATATAATTGGCAATCTGTATTGGTGTAAAAAGGTTATAGGACTGTCCTATTGCCATTTGCAGATTATCACCGGGATACCATATTTCGTCAAAATTAAGCTTTTTATATTCCTCGTTTGCAAGCACGCCCTTCGACTCACCCTCAAGCTCAATACCCGTAAGCTCGCCTAAGCCAAATTTTTTGCCGTAATCGTACATTTTTTTATAGCCAAGTCTTTTGCCTATCTCATAAAAATAGTAGTTACAGGAATTCTGAAGTGCCGTTGATAATTTAATTTTTCCGTGTGTTCTGCCCTGATCGGTATATATCCAGCATTTAAATTTCTGGTCAAAATACTCGTAAACACCCTTATCCTCAATAACCTCGTTTGTTGTAACAAGCTCCTCTTCAAGACCTGCAATGGCTGTAAGCATTTTAAATACAGAACCGGGTGCATAAATACCGCTTATGGCTCTGTTAAACATCGGGTTCAAGCTGTTGGAGCTTAATTCGTTATAATCTCTGTCAAAGGTTTTAATGGTGAATGTCGGATAGCTTGCTATAGCAAGCACCTCGCCTGTGTGGATATCAAGCACTACAACTGCTCCTCCGCCTGCATCCCTGCCCGTTTTCTTATCCTCACGGATAGCTTTAGCTTTAATATTTGCTATGGTATCCTTAAGTGCCTCCTCCGCTGTTTTCTGAAGTGATGCATCTATTGTAAGTACAACATTATTACCCTGTCTTGCGGCTTTTTGGTTAAGTACGGTTTTTCCGTCTTTATCAAGTGACTGTATAAAATTACTTTTACCGTCTGTACCCTTAAGCTGGCTTTCAAGTGATTTTTCAATACCGTCCTTACCAATCATATCATTCATACCATAGTTTTTGTCTTTAAGCTTTTCATACTCCTCGCTGTAGATTACACCTACCCTGCCTAAAATGTGCGATGCCAGAGTACCATAAGGATACTCTCTTATCGGTGTGGTATTTACATTAACATTTTTGAATTTTTCGCTCTGCTCCTTAATTATAGTAACAGTTTCAAGTGACACATCAGGCGAAATGGTATAAGGTGTCATTTCGCTGAAAGACCTCTGCTCCATATCATACCTTACGCCCGTTATAACTCTTAATTGCTCTATTGTATATCTGTCGTCAATTTTATACTTTTTTGCAAGATACTTTATAACACCTGTTGCATCCAAATCTCCGTCAAGTTCAAGCTTTTTAAGAAAATCAGCTATTTTAAGCTCTCTTTCCTCAGCGGTATAGTTTTTAAAGGTATAGTCAATAACCTCATAGTCAATCGGCAACGAGTCGTTATATCTTTCACCGTTTTTATTAAAAAGCTCAACAAGGGACAATATTACATCGTTAATCTCGTCATAGGTTATATCGTTTTTTATAATCTGTACCGAATAACCCTGACTGTTGGTTACAAGCTCCCTGCCGTATCGGTCAAGTATAAGACCTCTTGGTGCAGAAATCGTAACTGTGCTCATAAGCCTGTTGTCAGACTGTACGGCATAGCTGTCGCCCTTAACCACCTGCAAATCAACAAGCCTTACGGCAATTAAAAATATTAAAATGAATGCAACAATTGTAAGTACAAACTGTTTATCCTTAAATTTAAAAAACATTTAAAAGCTCCTTACCTGCTCACGGGCAAGCCAGCCCGTAAAGCCGTACATTAAAAACGATACCAGCATATTATAAATAGCCTCAAATACAACTACATTTAAAATAATTTCCTTAAGTGTTGCTGTATCAAACAAAACATAATTGAGTAAACCATAAACGGTTTCAAATATAAACGTTACGGCAAACACGCATACTGCCGATGTAAAAATATTATCCTTTAAATAATTAAAGCCGTAGCAGGATACTGCAATTGCCGTATACAAAAATAAAAGCGTATTAAGCCCCATAAGCTTACCTAATGATATATCTGTAAGCATACCTGCCAAAAAGCCTAAAATTCCTGCTTTTAAAGGCTCAGACTTTAAACTGTAGCACACCGTAAACACCAAAACAAAATTAGGAAAAATGTGCATAATATCTATGTATCTGTTTACTGTGGACTGCAACACAAACAGCAGTACCAGAGTAATATACAGCATTGCTTTTTTCATACTAAAAGCTTTCCTTTCAAAATAATTTAATCGGCTATTACAAATACCTCGGTAAGATTATCAAAATCCACACCCGGCTCAATTACTGCCTCCTGACTCATACCTGATGAATCCTCTTTAAGGCTTATAATTTTTCCTATGAACAAGCCTTGCGGATAAATACCGCCGTTACCAGATGTCATAACATAATCGCCTTCCTCAACATTGCTATCCTTTGAAATATACAGCATTTTAAGATGGCCTTTTGACTGAAGGGATATATCGCCCTCAACAAGCGAGTAAACATTAACACGGTTAACTGATGCGCCAACCGATACTCCTGCATCGAGGATTGTTACAATTTTAGAACGGTTTCTCCCAACCTCGTAAGTATAGCCGACAAGTCCGTAAGGAGATACAACTGCCATATTCTTTTTAATACCGTCGGCAAGCCCCTTATTTATGGTAAAGGTTTTCGACCAGTTTGTAACATCGCTCGATATAACATCTGCGGCAATGTAGTTATATTCGGTATTTTTTTCCTTAAGCTCAAGCATAGAACGAAGTCGCTTGTTTTCCTCCGCCATAGAGTCGTTTTTGCGAAGTTCCTGTTCAAGCGTTGCTATTTTCTTTTTCAAATCGGCATTTTGCTGTTTATAGGTTTTGGAGGATTTTATAAAATCAAAAAAACCGCCCACTCCGTCAGAAACTGCGGTAATTGCCTTTTGAAACGGCGAAAGCACAAGACCCACGCCCTCTGAAACAATACCGGGTTTTGACCTGCCTGCCGACGAAAATGCCATTATAAGCACTAAAACAACAGTTACAAGTGCAAGTATTAACTTATATTTGTTTTTTTCAAAAAAATACATATTTTATTTACCTTCTTGCATTTAGCATAACATTTCTTAAAGTATCCATCTGGTCAAGCACCATACCGGAGCCAAGTGCTACACAATCCAGTGGGTTTTCGGCAATATAAACGGGCATACCTGTATAATCGTATATAAGCTTATCAAGACCTCTGAGCATAGCACCGCCTCCTGTCAGTGTAATACCCCTGTCCATAATATCAGCAGAAAGCTCAGGCGGTGTAACCTCAAGTGTTGATTTAATTGCCATAATTATCTGTTCAACAGGCTCTTTTAAAGCGGCTCTTACATCAGATGATGTAATAGTAACATTTTTAGGCAAGCCAGTCATTAAATCCCGTCCGCTCAGTTCAAACTCCCTGTCCTCTTCGGTTGGATATACAGAGCCTATTTGTATTTTAACAGCCTCGGCACTGCGCTCGCCTGCCATAAGGTTGTATTTTTTCTTGATATAATTAATAATAGCATCGTCGAAAGCATCGCCTGCAACACGAAGTGATTTACTTGCAACAATACCGCCAAGAGATATTACTGCTACCTCGCTTGTTCCCCCGCCAATATCTACAACCATACAGCCTGTAGGCTCCTCTACGGGCAAGCCAGCACCTATTGCGGCAGCCATTGGCTCCTCAATTATATAAACCTCTTTTGCACCCCCCTGAATTGTTGCCTCTTCAACGGCACGCTTCTCAACCTCAGTAACCCCTGATGGAACGCACACAATTACCCTTGGTTTAAAAAATGCACTCTGGCGGGCTTTGCTTATAAAATACTTAAGCATTGCCTGTGTAACCTCAAAATCAGCTATAACACCGTCTTTTAAAGGACGGATTGCAACAATATTACCCGGTGTTCTGCCAAGCATTTCCTTTGCATCGCCGCCAACCTTAAGAACCTCGCCTGTATCTTTATTAATTGCCACAACACTAGGCTCGCTTACAACAATACCTACATTTTTCACATATACAAGTGTATTTGCAGTACCCAAATCAATTCCAATATCTTTTCGTGACATAACTTATTTACTCCTCTACAAATTCTTTTTTTATAAGACTGTCAAGCCTTGAAACAGGCAAGCCGACCACATTAAAATAATCGCCCTCAATTTTTTCCGCAAACCTTGAAGCATATTCCTGAATACCATAAGCACCTGCCTTATCGTAAGGGCGGAATTTATCTATATAATAATAAATTTCATCATCCGAAAGCTCTTTAAAATACACAAGTGTTTCAACGCAATCGGTTACTATTTTAAAATCCTTTGTACGCACCACAGCTATACCTGTATATACACTGTGGGATGTACCCGAAAGACTTTTCAGCATTTTATATGCATCCTCACGGCTATCAGGCTTACCCATAATACCCAAATCGCTTTTATATACAACCGTATCTGCACCTATTACAAGGGCGTCCTTACGGCTGTATTTTGCAACGGAGCAGGCTTTAAACAGTGCTAGCTGCTGAACATACATATTTACGGGAAGCTCTTTTGAAACATTATCCTCGTCAAAAGCGGCGCTCTCAACCGTAAATGAGTAGCCTGCATTTAAAAGAAGCTCCTTTCGCCTTGGTGAGTTTGATGCAAGAATTATTTCTTTTTTCATTATTTTGTACCTGTTGAGCCAAATCCGCCAGCGCCTCTTTCGGTTTCATCAAGCTCGTCAACCTCTATAAACTGTGCGTTGCATACAGGCATTATAACCATCTGAGCAATTCTCTCGCCGTTTTCAACCGTATACTCGCTATCGCTTAAATTAACAAGACCAACTTTTATCTCACCAGTATAGTCGCTATCCACAACGCCTACTGCATTTGCAAGGGTTATACCCTTTTTTACTGCAAGACCGCTTCTTGCAAACAAAAATGCACCGTAGCCTGCATTCGGAAGTTTAATTGCTATACCTGTGGGTATTAATGCCCTCTGAAGCGGTTTTAATGTAACAGGCTCATCAAGCACAGCGGTTAAATCCATACCGGCGGCACCGTCGGTTGCATAAAACGGCAGTTTCTTGTCCTTATTATTATCTAAAATTTTAATTTTTACTTGTACATTTTCCATTTTTCTATTTCCTTTCGTTTAATTTTATTAAGTCTGAATACTTCGATTATTTTTTCGGAAGGAGCAAGCCCCTTCCCTACAATTATATTTGAATTATGCCAGATATGTCGGCGGCCTTTGGTAATACTTCGAAAAAATCGGTAGCAATTTATTGCGTGATTTTTGAGAGGGTATTATCAAATAAGTCGCAATTTATTTAAATAATACTCAAAAATCCGTGTATATTTTAAAAATATCCCGATGCAAAGCAATGCTATAGTACACCGCGTGAAAAATGACCTCTTGTATATTCGTCATTAAAATACCTTTCACTGTTTTCGTACATTTTTTTAATCTTTATAATATCGTCAGTACTCTCGGTTGTAAACACAAATCTCAAATATTTAGCACCTGTTTTTTTAAGCTCCGTCATTCTGTCACCCATATATACAGGAAGTGAGTTATAAATTGTATTTATGCATTGCCCCTTTTGTGTAAAAACGGGAAAATACATATTTTTACGGTCTTTTAAAAGGAAACAGCTATCACCGCAATTGTTATTACAGCTCTTTAAGGCGCTCTTAACCAAACAGTTCTGCACCGTCATAAGTCTTAATCTGCCATAAGCTATAATTTCAAAATCCATATCAGGCGAAGCACCTTTTATTTGAGAAAAATTCAGCTCAGGTGATAAGCATACAGAGCTTACACCGTACTTTGAAAGTTTTTCAGCCGAATATGAATTAAATATATTTAAGCTGTAATTTGCGTGCAGGTTAAATCCGTTAAAGGTTTTAAGCCCCGATATATTTGAAATACATATATTTTTTAAATTTATATTTTCGGGAACAGTTATAAACTTATCCCTCTCGATATTCTCACACAAAAGATAAAAAACATCGCAATTCTCATCAAAATATGCCTTATCCTGCTCATACACACGGTAAGGTATATATATTCTTTTAAAATTGCAGTTTGATGCAGTTTTTGCCTGCTCTATAGTTTGTACCTCGCAGGTAAACTCGCATTTTTTTTGCTGTGGCTTTGGTTTGATATAATTAAAGCTTGCATCGGATAAAGGCTTATCCTGATTTAAAATACTTTGTTCAAGCTTTAAAAAAGCATCACGGCGAAGTTCATTTATTGCCTTAATGGGTATGTTTATACCATCATCTGCAATTATATCAAGCCTTTTAAACCTGAAAGCGGTTGCGCCTGTTTTTAAAAGCTGTTCTTTTATTCTATCCTCGCTTGTAGGTGTTTTAAGTGCAGGCTCGGCTATTGTTTGCGAAGTACAGGAAACGGTTTTACCGTCACATTCAAGCACAAGGCTTAAAGTTTTTCCTGATTTTGCTGTAAAAGTACCGCAAACACTTCGCTTAACTTCGCTGGATTTTATAAGGTTCTCAGCAAAGTCTAAAACTTCCTTGCTTTGATTTTTATATATATCATCACAATTTGAACTATAATTTAACATATCTCTGCCATAGTTTGAATTAAAATACCCTTTTGTAAAACCGTTACGGCTGAATATATTCTCAAGCATTTTTATATCATTTTCATCTGCAAAACCGCTTTGTTTGGCTTTTGAATAAACATAGCTTGTAAGTGCGCTGTATTGCGGGCTTTTCATTCTGCCCTCTATTTTAAGCGATGCAACATCAGCTTCGGCAAGTTTATTTATTTCGTCTGCAAGGCACATATCCTTTAAGCTTAAAAGATAGCGCCCTTTTTCGGATATTGGTTTTTTAAAACTATCGCAAAGTGTATAATCAAGACGGCAAGGCTGTGCACAATAACCCCTGTTACCGCTTCTTGCGCCAAGTATTGAGCTTAGAAGGCATTGTCCCGAATAGCTCATACAAAGTGCTCCATGAGCAAAAACCTCGGTTTCGATACCTGAGTTTTGAGATATATGCTTAATCTCATCAAATGAAAGCTCTCTTGCAAGCACTACCCTTTTAAACCCCATATTTTTTGCCTGAATAGCACCATCTAAATTATGCACCGTCATTTGTGTACTTGCGTGGAGTTCAAGCTCAGGAAAATATTCTTTTGCAATTTTAAGCACACCAAGATCCTGAACTATAACTGCATCAACACCGATATTATTTAAAAATTTTAAATATTCAAAAACACCATCAAGCTCATTTTCGTGCATAAGGGTATTAACTGCTACATGAACCCTAACTCCTCTTAAGTGTGCATATTCGACAGCAGATTTTACTTCATCATCAGTAAAATTCTGTGCGTTCTTCCGTGCACTGAATTTTGCACCGCCGATATACACAGCATCAGCACCGCAGTTTACGGACGCAATAAGGCCTTCCATACTGCCTGCAGGGGCTAGTATTTCTATTTTATTTTTATTATTATCCGTCAAATGCATACACTACTCCATAATTTCATATCATACTGTTATTATACACCATAATTTGTAAAATTCAT
>JAZSPJ010000089.1:0-6055 GCA_045537365.1 Clostridia bacterium | reverse complement strand
TATCATCACTAAAACCCCTTTCTGTATCTTGTACAAATAAAATACAGTGAAAATTATAGTAAATGTTACTTTAACTATTATACAATAATATTTACTATAAGTAAAGAAAAATATAATTCAAATCAATTATAATTATTTTGTTTTGCTGAAAAAATATAATTAACTAAAGGAGGGGGATTATGAAAACGGAATTTTCTGAACGCTATATTACTTTGGGACTAAAAATTGCCTATTACAGAAAGAAAGCGGGCTATACACAAGAAACTTTTGCAGAATTAATTGGCAGAAGTGTCAATTTTGTGGCACAGGTTGAGGGTACAGGCACAGTTCGCGGTGTGTCTTTGGAAACTTTGTTTAAAATATCACAGGTGTTAAATATTTCTCCTTCTAAATTACTTGAGGATGATTAAATTAAAAAATGACCTGCAAAAACTTTTTTGGGTTTTTGCAGGTCTTAATTTTTTATAAATTATTTGCCCAGTATACGGCATTTTCTACCCATTTTGCAATTGCGGCATTATCCCATTTTTCGTTTCCGCATTTTGTAATTGCGTTTGCAAGTGCAACCCCGTGCGGTGCATCGGGGTATATATGCATTTCAAACATCATATCCCTTTGTGCATAGGCATTTGCAACTGCAAGTGCATTTTTTACATTTACTATCTCGTCGTTCGATGTATGTACAAGGTACATCGGCACAGCGTTTTCGTCTACATTATTTTCAATATTAACCTTATCCAAATCCTCTTGTGTTGGATTTTCGCATCCCAAAAGATTATTTATTGAGCCTTTGTGATAATTGTATGATATAACAGGGTATATAAGCATCATACCTTTTATTTTGTTGTATCCGTAAGGCATATCAATTGCATCGTAAACCTCTTTTTTATGCCACATTGTGCCAAGACTTGCCACAAGGTGTCCTCCTGCCGAAAAGCCTACTGCAAATATTTCGTCAGGGTTTATGCCATATTCGGCTGAATTATCTTTAATATTTTTAATTGCCATTGATGCCTCTATCAGCTGCTGTGGATATACAGCATCGGGATATGTGGTGTAGTTCAGCACAAATGCATTGTATCCCTGTGCCATAAATGCCATGGCTATTGGCTCGCCCTCACGGTCCGAGCATACCATACTATATCCGCCGCCGGGTATAACAAGTATTGCTTTTCTGGTAAAACCTTCAATTTTATCTGCAATATAAGCATCAATATATACTCTTTTGCTGTCTGTTAAATAAACTCTTTTAAATTGCATAATGCTTTTCTCCTTTGCAACATAGCCTTATAAATATTTTATATCAAACTTAAGTTGATTGTCAATATATTTTTGTTGTTTTAAGCATTGACATTTACTGTTCTTTGTTGTAAAATTATAATGTATTTTTATGTATAAAAAGTTCGAAAGGATGAAAGATAATGGAATACATGGGACTTAATGATATAAGAGAAAAGTTTTTAAGCTTTTTTGAATCAAAAGATTGTTTAAGACTTGGCAGTTTTCCGCTCATACCGAAAAATGACCCAAGCTTGCTTTTGATAAACTCAGGTATGGCTCCTATGAAAAAATGGTTTACAGGCGCCGAAATACCACCAAGAAAAAGGGTAACAACATGTCAGAAATGTATAAGAACACCCGATATTGAGTGTGTTGGAAAAACCGCCCGTCATGGAACTTACTTTGAAATGCTGGGTAACTTCTCATTTGGCGATTATTTTAAACGCGAGGCAATTGCCTGGGGGTGGGAGTTTTTAACTAAAGTTATGGGCATTCCTGTTGAAAAGCTTTGGGTTACCGTTTACGAGGAGGACGACGAAGCGAGAGATATATGGATTAATGAGATTGGCGTTGCTCCTGAGCGTGTAGTTAAAATGGGCAAAAAGGATAATTTTTGGGAGCATGGCACAGGCCCTTGCGGTCCTTGCTCTGAAATCCATGTAGACAGAGGCGACAGATATAAATGTTCAAATCCTGACTGTAAGCTCGGCTGTGATTGCGACAGATTTATGGAAGTCTGGAATCTTGTTTTTACCCAGTTCGATAAAGATGAGGACGGCAATTACAACCGCCTTGAAAACCCTAACATTGATACCGGTATGGGACTTGAGCGTCTTGCGGCTGTTATGCAGGATGTAGACAATCTTTTTGAGGTTGACACAGTAAGAAATGTTATGAAACATATTTCACAAATTGCAGGCGTTGAGTATAAAAAGGACGAAAAAACCGATATTTCACTCCGTGTAATTACTGACCATATCAGAAGTACAGTTATGATGGTATCCGATGGTGTTGTTCCTTCAAATGAGGGAAGGGGTTATGTGCTGAGACGACTTTTAAGGCGTGCAGCTCGACACGGTAAATTATTGAATGTAAAAGGCGAATTTTTATATACAGTTGCCGATACTGTTATAGATGAATCAAAACAGGGCTACCCTGAGCTTGCTGAAAAAAGAGATTATATTAAAAAGATTATTAAAATTGAAGAAGAAAGATTTGCAAAAACTGTAGATAACGGTCTTGCAATTTTAAATGATTACATTGCTGAAACAAAAAGCGAAAACAGCACCGTATTAAGCGGCGAAAAAGCATTTAAGCTTAACGATACTTACGGATTCCCGATTGACCTTACTGTTGAAATTTGCGAGGAAAACGGCTTGACTGTTGACCGTGACGGCTTCAACGCAGAGCTTAACAAGCAAAAAACTACTGCAAGAGAGGCTCGTAAGGACGGTTCAAGCTGGGATGCTGAGGCTACATTTAATTTTGAAAAAGCACAGGCAACTGTATTCGATGGCTATAATAATCTTGAGCTTGACTCGCAGATTGCAGGCATTGTTGCAAACGGCGAGGTTCAGGATGCAATCGGCGCAGGCGAAAGCGGTATAATAGTTACCCAAACAACACCTTTCTATGCAGAAATGGGCGGTCAGGCAGGCGATATAGGTACAATATTTACCAAAACCGCAAAAGCAGAGGTAACCGATACCAAAAAAACAGGCGACGGAATATATTTGCATTATGTAACAGTACAAGAGGGCAGCTTCTCCGTTGACGATACAGTTACACTTAAGGTATGCAAAACAAACCGTATGGCAATTTGCCGTAACCACTCGGTTACACATCTTTTGCATAAGGCACTTAAAGAGGTACTCGGTGTTCATGTTGCACAGGCAGGCAGTGAGGTAAATGCAAATCACTTAAGATTTGACTTTTCACACTTTGAAGCTATGACACCGGCAGAAATTAAAGAGGTTGAAAATAAAGTTAATTCCGCTATTTTGGAGGCAATGCCTGTTAATGTTCAGGAAATGCCTATCGACGAGGCAAAAAAACTTGGCGCAACAGCACAGTTCGGCGAAAAGTACGGCGCAACAGTAAGAGTTGTATCAATGGGCGATTATTCTGTTGAATTCTGCGGAGGTACACATCTTACCAACACCGCACAGGCAGGCCTTTTCAAGCTTATAAGCGAAAGCGGTGTTGCGGCAGGTACAAGGCGTATCGAGGCTATAACAGGTAAGGCTGTACTCGATTATATAAACGATAAGGATAACCTTATTATAAATATTGCCGAAATAATAAAATCAAATCCGAGCGAGATTAATGTTAAGGCAGAAAAACTTGTGTCAGAGCTTAAGGATAGTCAAAGAGAGCTTGATGCTCTTCGCTCAAAGCTTGCACAGAATGTATCAGCCGATATGCTGTCAAATGCTAAAGAGGTTAACGGCATAAAGGTTGTAACAGCATTTAATAAGGATATGGGCATGGATGAGCTTATGGTATCGGCAGAACAAATAAGGGATAAAATGGACACAGCTTGCGTAATTGCATTATGCGGTGGCAAGGATGGCAAAATAAACTTTGTTTGTATGGCAAATGCTATGGCTGTTGAAAAAGGCGCTCATGCAGGTAAAATCATTAAAGATATAACAGCAATTGCAGGCGGTAGCGGCGGTGGTAAGCCGGAGCTTGCAAGAGGTGCAGGTAAGGATGAAACAAAGGTTTTGGATGCACTAGATAAAGTTGTAAGTCTTTTATAATAAACGAGGTGTACAATATGAGTGATTGTATTTTTTGTAAAATAGCAAATGGTGATATACCGTCGGTAAAAGTGTATGAGGACGATAAGGTGCTTGCGTTTAACGATTTAAATCCCGAAGCACCCGTACATATACTTATTATACCAAAAGAGCATATATCATCAGCTCTTGAAATTAATTCGGATAATTGCGGTATCGTGGGCCATATATTTAATGTTGCAGCCAAAATTGCAAACGATATGGGCTTTGCGGGTAATGGCTTCAGGCTTGTAAATAACTGTGGTGCCGATGGCGGTCAAACAGTACAGCATTTACATTTCCACCTGCTTGCAGGCAGAAATTTAGGCTGGCCTCCGGGCTGATAAGCTTAAAAGTTTAAAGCTTTTAAACTTGTACAACCAAAAATTTACAAATTATTTTAAAAAAATCTTGACAAGCTTAATAAATGATTGTATAATTAAGATTGTGTAGTTTTGTCTAATCCGTTAATTTTACAGATATGACTTGAAGTAGCGGAGGGAGGGAATTTTAATGGCAGAAATCAGAATAAAGGATAATGAATCTTTAGACAGTGCACTTCGCAGATTTAAAAGACAGTGTGCAAAATCAGGTGTTTTATCCGAAATCAGAAAAAGAGAACACTACGAAAAACCAAGTGTAAGACGCAAAAAGAAATCTGAAGCAGCAAGAAAGCGTTCTTATAAATAATAATAAAAAGGAGGGTGCAGTATATGAGCTTAAAAGATAAATTGGCACAGGACTTAAAACTCTCCCTGAAAGAAAAGGATACGGTTAAAAAGAATACCGTTACCACTATCAGAGCAGCAGTTAAACAGGTTGAGGTCGACACAAGAAAGGAACTTGATGACGACGCAATCATCGAAATAATTGCAAAAGAGCTTAAAAAGCGTAAAGATGTTTTACCGCAGTATGAACAAAGCGGCAGGCAGGATTTAATAGAGCAGTTAAATGCAGAAATAGAAATAATTATGGGGTATTTGCCTTCCCAATTATCTCATGACGAGTTAGACGAAATTGTAAGACAAGCTGTTGCCGAAACCGGTGCGCAAAGCATTAAGGATATGGGCAAGGTTATGGCTTGTGTAATGCCAAAGATAAAAGGCAGAGCAGATGGCAAGGCGGCAGGCGATATTTGCCGTGAAATATTTAATTCAAAATAAGCCATGTAAAATAAGAACGGTCAGCACTTTAGCTTTCCGTTCTTTGTTTTTTAAAAAAGTGAGGTTTTAACTATGAGTTGCATATTTTATCCGGATAAAGATGTAAATAATGTATATGAACTTACAGAAGCATTTTATCAGCAAAATAATATAAAAGGTGTTATATTTGATATTGATAATACCCTTGTTACACATACAACAGAAAAACCCACCGGGGAATTACTTAATTATTTTAAAAAACTTGAAAATATGGGTATAAAAATTGCAATTGTATCCAATAATAAAAAGGAAAGAGTGGAAACTTTTTCAAAAGAAACAGGCTATATCCATTATTGGAGAGCCTATAAACCATTTAAAAAATATCTTTTAAAAGTGCGGGACGAGTTTAATTTGCCACCTGAAAATATTGCTTTGGTGGGCGACCAGATTTTTACCGATATATATGGTGCAAACAGAATGGGATTTTATTCGGTAATAGTAACACAGCTTGGAGCTAACGAAACAGGTTTTGTGGCTTTTAAAAGGATATTTGAAAAGCTTGTAATGGCAAGCTACAATCGCAACAAAAAATAATTAAAAATATTTCAAAAAAGTATTGACAAAAAGCTTTGGTTGTGATATTATTAAATAGTTGCGATTGCAACACTTGATCTTTGAAAAATGAACAGCATATATGAGGTTCTCGTTAAAGAGAATTTGAGTAGCAAACTTAACATTAAGTAAATAGCTAACGTTAAAAATGAGCTAATAAACTCTAAAAAGAACTTAAGCCCATAAGGGCTGAAATATTTTTATAGAGAGTTTGATCCTGGCTCAGGACGAACGCTGGCG
>JAZSPJ010000072.1:0-2180 GCA_045537365.1 Clostridia bacterium | reverse complement strand
CTGTTGGTTATCCATATACAATAGCCTGTGAAAACAGCTTGGGTGAGGATGTTTTGGATTTTTCACAAAACCCGCTTGAATTAACACTTTCGTATACCGACCTTATGCTCGATATTTACGGTGCAGACGAATACAGACTTTGCGTGCTGTACTGGGATGCAGATAAATCCTGCTATGTAAAGACAGATGCAACACAAAACTATAACGAAAATACTTTCACCCTTGAGATATTAAAAGCAGGCCAGTATGTAATAGCTTGCGATAATAATGCACCTGAAATAAAGGATTTTAAATACACACAGCAAGGAAACACATTTTTAATTGAAGCTATTGTAAAAGACATCAGCGGTTTAAGCTTTTTTGAGTTTAAATTTAACAACGAGGTTGTAGTTGATAATTTAAATTTATATGAGTATTATAATCCAAACACAGGCAAATTTATCTATACGACAGGTGAGCTTGAAAGTGATAAAAGCTATCAGGCACAGCTTATTGTAAGGGATGGCTTTAATGATGAAAACTGGACAAGAGAATATTTATATATAGAGGCAAAAAGTATTGACCTTACACTGGCCGGCGATTCTTTGGAATATACAGATAATAAAGCTTATGTTGAGGTGAATATAAAAGATGATGACTGGCTTATGTCAAAGCTTTGCTTTAACTATGAGGTTTTGGATATATACGGCAATAAGTATTCTGATTATTCTGATGTATCAATAGAAAACGGATTAAAGGAAAAGGCAAGCCTTCCAAAAGTGCCTGAGGGAAGCAAAATAACATATTGGTTTACAGCCTTTGACAGCTATGGTAATATGTATGAAAGCGATAAAGCACAAACAACCATAATAAGCGGAGCAGAGGTAATTTGTATTACCAATGTGAAAGATACAATCGAAGTAACATATAAAGGTGAAAAAAATCTTGATAACTTAAAGGTAATGCTTGCAGTTTATAACGAAAACGGCACCTTGGAATATGTTAAAACTCAACCTGCACAAAAGATAAATACATTTAATTATAACTATGGCAAAAAAACAGTTAAAGCCTTTTTGTGGCAAAATTTAAAGCCTGTTTTAAAAAGTGCCGGGGTTGCAAAATATGATAATTTATTTTAATTTTTATAAGGATGTGATAAAGTATGAAATTTAAGTTTTATTTACTTTCAGCTTTGCTCGCACTTGTATTTTTATTTATGCCAAACACAGCCGATGCAAAGGTTGCAGGTAATATCTATTCAACAGATATTTTAGCTTTTGTAAACTCAAAACCCATAAACGGATATAATATAGGCGGTAGAACAGTAATCATTGCCGAGGAGCTTGACGGCTACGGCTTTAATGTTGAGTATAATGACAGTGTTCGTACCTTGTGGATAAAATCATATTTTAATAAGGGCTATAAAGAGGTACAGGAAATAAAAAGAGGAAAAGCGGGAAAAATAACAGGAAATATTTATGAAACCGATATAAAGGTTTACTATAACGGTATATTGATTAACGGTTATAATATAGGCGGAAAAACTTGTATTTGCCTTGAGGATTTGGGCGATTTAACCGACAGCCCCAATGCACAGTGCGGATATTCCAAGTACCTTGGTAAAAGTATATGGGACGAAAATAACCGCACAATCAGTTATGAATCCTATATTTCAAACGAGGGAGATATTTTAGGTATTTCGAGAGTATACCATCGCTTTAAGGATAATGTAATTTATACCTTTGCGGATGATTATTATGCAATAAGCGAGTTTTCGGGAAAAGAGGAGGACGGCTTTACCGGCACATACACTTACAGTCCCGGTACAGGTATGTCAAAGTATAATTTAAAACCGTTATATTTTGATAATAAAGGTGAGCTTATAGAGGTTGGCTTGTGTGTTGTAAATCCAAACTCTGAGGGCGAGGCACTTATGTGGATTAAAAATCCTGAATATGTCAAGAATATAATAAAAACCTTTAAAACACCGCAGAAATCCTACGATGAGGCACTAAAATATTTTACCGAAACTACAAATGTGTTTAAAAAGATTGAAAACGACAAATATACGGTTTTGGGTGCAAAGGATGCAGACGGTGGTATAATATTTGTGTATATAAATAAAAACGGCGGATTTGTTGTATCGGATTTTTATTACTCCTACGGTATGAACAACAATCCCGATACAAAAATAGACTTGT
>JAZSPJ010000015.1:0-3511 GCA_045537365.1 Clostridia bacterium | reverse complement strand
TGTTGTCTTCCTAAGACCGCTTGGCCTCCGACTTTAGACTGTAAGACCGACCTTTACTCACTTGGTGTTGTAATGTATGAAATGCTTACAGGTAAATTGCCATTTGATAATGAATCACCTCTTGCGGTTGCAATGATGCATTGTAATGATACCCCAACATCTATCAGTGAGTTAAATGATAAAATCAGCCCAAGTGTTGAAGCGCTTGTTATGAAATGTCTTAAAAAAGAAACAAGCGAGCGCTATCAGAAGGCATCAGAGCTTAAAGCAGATATTATGAAGCTTTTAGAAAACCCGAACTGTGATTTGTTCGGTGTGTATGAGCAAGTGACTGAAAATGAGACGGATAATGAAATTGATTTAGGCAGTACACAGGTGTTAAAACCCGTAACAGATGATATGCTTAAAAAAGCATCACAAGCCAAAAAAACTGAAAAAATTGTTGATGAAGTTGAAAAACCAAGCAAAAAAATGTTTATAGGCGCAATAGCCACAGCATTTGCCATTGTTGGCTTGCTTTCATTATTTGCAACCTATGTATTTTTCCCGAATGCAGGCATATTTAAGGTGTTCTCATCCGAGGATATAAAAGTGCCCGACCTTACAAATTACAGCTATGAGCAGGCAGAGGAAATGGTGCTTTCAAAAAAATTGCAGATAGAGATTAAAGACGAACGCGAAAGCGGTGAGATTGACGAAGGTCACATAATTTCGCAAAACCCGAAAAGCGGACGCTATGTTAAAAAGGACAGCATTGTATATGTAGTAGTAAGTAAAGGTGCTAAATCTATCAGATTAGAGGACTATACAGATAAAGAATATAAAACAGCTAAAATTGCTCTTGAAAAGCTTGGCTTTGAAGTTGACAAGGTTGAACAGAACGATAATGAGGTTGCCGAAAACCATATCATTAAGCAAACGCCACAGGGCGGTGAAATAGCCGAATACGGCTCGCTTATAACCTTATATGTAAGCACAGGTATCGAGGACCGTGAGGTAGTTGTACCTCGCTTAGTTGGCGAAACAATTGAAAAAGCCAAGAAGCTTATTGAGCAAAACGAGCTTACAGTAGGGGATATAACATACGAAAAATCGGTACTTGATAAAGGCATTGTAATTAAGCAGAGTATAGGTGCAGGCGAAAGCACAAATGTAACAACTGCCATCGAGCTTGTTGTAAGTAACGGCGACCAGGAAGTGGATGGTGACGATACGTCAAATAAAAACCAGAAGGAAAAACTTCTTTCAATAGCACTTCCGCAGGACAGAGACCAGGTAACCCTTAAAATTTGTGCAAACGGTGCTAAAATTCACGAAAGTATTCAACAGCCAAAAATCAACCCTGAATATTCGCTTAAAGTAAAGGGAAGTACTGTTACTAAATTTGAAATTTATTTTGACGGTGTGCTTCACGACAGTCAGACAATAGACTTCAGTAAATAAAGGCGCTTCGGATGCCTCCCTTGCCTGAAGGGAGGGGGACCACCGAAGGTGGTGGAGGATTGCACACGGCTTTTTGTGTTATACTCCTAAAAAACACGCAACTTGCCTCCTTTGCCTGAAGGGAGGGGGACCACCGAAGGTGGTGGAGGGATTGTAAACAGTTTTTCTCGTAGCACAACACAATGCTGTTATTGGATGACGAACATTGTCATCCTGAGCTTGTCGAAGAATCTCAAAATAAACAATTTTATAACAAAAAAATTATAAAAGGAATTATAAATGACAGGAAAAATTTTAAAAGGCATAGGCGGTTTTTACTATGTAAAATGCACCGAGGACGGTAATTTGTATGAATGCAGGGCACGTGGTAAATTCCGCAAAAACGAAATAAAACCTCAAATAGGGGATAATGTTGAATTTGAACCGACGGGCGAGGAGCTTAAAGGCAGTATAGTGAATATTTTTGAGCGAAAAAACTCATTTATACGCCCGCCTGTTTCAAATATCGACCAGATGGCAATAGTATCTGCACTTAAAAACCCCGACCCCGATACTATGTTTATAGATAAAATGCTTGCAGTTTTAAAAAGTGTAAACACACCTGCCATAATTTGCTTTAATAAGCTTGATATTGCTGACAAGAATTTAGCTGATGAATTAAAGCAAATTTATGAAAAAGCAGGCTATAAGGTTTATGTTATAAGCACAAAAACAGGTGAGGGGACAGATGCGTTTAAAGATGCAATAATGGGCAAAACCACAGCCTTTGCAGGCTTTTCAGGTGTAGGCAAATCAAGCCTTTTAAACACTCTTTGCGCATGCTTTATGCTCGATACCGGCGATGTGAGTCAAAAGCTTAAAAGAGGTAAGCACACAACCCGCCATGTAGAAATTTTCAATGCGGTTAATGTAAGCCCCGACACTTTTATTGCCGATACTCCCGGTTTTAGTATGCTGGAGCTTCCCGACGATGTATTTTGCGAAAATTTAAAAGATTTGTTTGAGGATTTTTCGGAATATGAATGTAACTGCAAATTTACAGGGTGTGAGCACAACTCAAATAAATTCTGCGGTGTTTGGGATGCCGTATGCGAAAATAAAATACCAAAATCCCGTTACGATAACTATATTACACTGTATACGGAGCTTAAAAGCCGTAAAAAATACAACTGAAAGGATTTTTTCAAAATGCAACCGAAGCTTATAATTTCACCATCAATACTTTCGGCAGACTTTGCCAATTTAGAAAGAGATATAAAAACAGTTACCGATGCAGGTGCGGAGTATGTTCATGTAGATGTAATGGACGGGCATTTTGTGCCTAATATTACAATCGGAGTGCCTGTTGTAAAATCATTAAGAAAAGCTACTAATGCAGTTTTAGATGTCCACCTTATGATAGAAGAGCCAAATAAATATATTAAGGCGTTTTTGGATGCAGGAGCGGATATTATTAATGTACATTACGAAAGCAATCTGGATTTTGAGGATGCTTACAAAACCGTTAATGAATACGGCAAAAAAATTGCGATGACAATTAACCCCGAAACCGATGTAAAAGTGCTTGATAAATACTTAGACAAGCTCGATATGGTGCTTGTAATGAGTGTTCATCCTGGCTTTGGCGGTCAGAAGTTTATAGAAAGCTCATTGGATAAGATTAAGTATTTAAGAGAAAAATGTCCGATGCTTGATATAGAAATCGACGGCGGTGTATCTATGGATAACGCCGAAACTGTTTATAAAAGCGGTGCAAATGTCCTTGTAGCAGGCTCGGCAATATTTAATGCAGAAAATCCAATAGAGATTGTAAGTAAGCTGTTAGCATTGGAATGAGGTAAAAAGTATTGGAGTTTTTAAATAAATCTTATGAAAGTATTATAATAATTGCAGGCGGATTGCCATCGTGCGCTAATGCTTTAAAAGAATTTTGCGAAAATCGTGAAAATAAACTTATTATGTGTGCAGACAGCGGTGTTGACTATTTAAATTCAATAAATATAAAGCCTGATGTGCTTGTGGGCGATTTGGATTCAGCACAAAAATATGATAATTCATACAAAATTAT
>JAZSPJ010000110.1:0-2356 GCA_045537365.1 Clostridia bacterium | reverse complement strand
ATAATTTTTCACCTTTATTATCATGCAATTGTAATTGTAATTGCAGTTGTATATGCATATATAATACCAACATCCATAAACAGCAATGTAGTTTTTTTAATAATAATTTTAACTGCACTGCCTGCGTTGTTCAGCTATTTTGTTCAGGCAAAATACAGAATACTTATGGAGGTTGACGGCAGAAAATATGTAATAAATAACTCCGAAACAATTTTGCAGATTGCATCTAATGTAGGAAAAATACTTGTTTTACTGCTGTCTGACAGCCTGATTTTAATTCAGCTTGTTTATTGCATAATGTACCTTGTTCAGCTTGGTTATTTATATTTTTATGCAAAACGCAGATATAAGTGGCTCGATTTAAAGGCAAAACCCGATTTTGGTGCCATATCTCAAAAAAACTCTGTTTTGGTGCATCAGTTATCAGGTATGGTATTTAATAATACCGATGTAATACTTATATCCCTGCTTTGCGATTTTAAGGCGGTAAGTATTTATGCCATATATAACATATTTTTTTCGCAGATACAGAGTTTTATAACAAGTATTGTTTCATCATTTACATTTGCTTTAGGGCAGATGTTTCATACCGACAGAGAAAAGTTTAACAGGCTTTTTAATATGTATGAAACCTTTTATATAATGATAACAAGTTTAATCTATACCCTTATGGCAGTATTTATTTTACCTGTTATACAGTTGTATACAAAGGGTATAAACGATGCCGAGTATACAAATGTGCTTTTAGTGCTTTTATTTGTAATTATGAATTTGCTTTCTAATTATAAATTACCTTTAAACGGAGTTATTGAGTATGCGGGCGATTTTAAAAAAACCCGGCATTATGCAATAGGCGAAATGATAATAAATATTGCCATATCCATAATTGCAATTATTTATATGGGAATATGCGGTGCAATACTTGGCACAATTGCGGCACTTTTATACCGTGGCATAATGACACTTTACTACGCAAATAAAAAGGTTTTAAAAAGAAGTTTGAAATACACATACAAAATTCTATTATCAAATGCTTTGGTGTTTGTAGCAGTAATGCTTGTGTTTTTTGTGGATACATTCAGCAATATGTCATTTTTAAGACTTGTATTAAACGGACTTTTGCACTCAATATGGATTTTGGGATTATATATACTTGTAAATTTACTGTTTAATAAAACTGCATTTAAAACCTTTTTTGAGCTTTATAGGGGGAAGTTAAATAAATGAGTATTCCAAAAGTAATATATTATTGCTGGTTTGGAAAAGGCAAAATGCCGCCACTTGCAGAAAAATGTATAAAAAGCTGGCAAAAATATTGTCCTGATTATAAAATAGTTTGCATTAATGAGGAAAATTTTGATGTAGACCAAAATAAATATGCAAGCGAGGCTTACAGTGCAGGAAAATGGGCATTTGTAAGTGATTATGCAAGGCTTAAGGTGCTGTACGAAAACGGCGGAATTTATTTTGATACAGATGTAGAGCTTATAAAGCCTATTGATAAGCTTATTGAAAATACAGGCTTTATGGGTTTTGACGATAACGGAGTTGTTTCAACAGGTCTTGGCTTTGCCTGCGAGAAAGGCAATAAATTGATTGAAGCTGTTTTAAATGATTATAATGATATTTCTTTTGTTTTAAATGACGGCACATTAGACCTTACACCTTGTCCTGACAGAAACACAAAGGTTATGCAAAGTCTTGGACTGGATTTGAGTATTAAAGACCAGGTTTTTATGGGTATGCATATTTTGCCCGAAGATTATCTTTGCCCCGTTAAATATTACAACGGTAAAAAAGTTATAACCAAAAATACATATTCCATACATCATTTTTGTGCATCATGGATTTCTAAAACCGCAAAAAGAACATTGCTTGTAAAGCGGATTGTAGGAGTTAAAATGTATGATAAGCTTTACGGAAAATTTTTACATAAATTTAAATGGCTGGAGTGGTAAGTGTGCCTGAAAAAGCAATTAAAAAATTTAATACATACATATTGCCTGAGTGGAAGGTATGCTTTTTGGCAAGCCTTATTGTGGGATTTATTGCGCATTTTTATAAAATAACAAACTGGCTTCCTAACTGGGACTCATTGGTGTTCAGATACGATGCACAGAATATGATTGCACTTGGTCGCTGGTTTTTGCCTGTTGTGTGCTCCTTCAGTTCGTTTTACGATTTGCCGTTTCTAAGCGGTTTAATTGCAATAATATTTCACGCACTTGGTGCTGTATTCATTTTAAGAATACTTAATGTAAAAAATATAATTACTGCATTTTTGATAGGGGCGGTAATTGTTTCATTTCCTACAGTCACATCAGTTATGATGTATAACTATGTGGCAGACGGTTAT
>JAZSPJ010000151.1:0-2601 GCA_045537365.1 Clostridia bacterium | reverse complement strand
TTGACCGCTATTCCGTCTATATAGTCGCGTTTTCTGCCTTTGTAATAATCCAGAGACACATCATAACTGCCAACCGGTGCGCTGGCGGGTATTTCATATACAAAGGTTGCAAGTGTACCGTTAAAATATACATTTGCTGTACTGTCCCACCCTATATTGTATGGATATATATCAAGTGTCTGGGCAGGAGTACAAACAGCACCTGCATCGGTATTGCTTTTAACATCCACAAGTGTCAAAAAACTTTGGTCGTACTGAATTTCAAACCCAAGATTGGCAAATCCGCCGCAATCATCAATTTTAAGTTCAACCTCAACAATTTCGCCGGCTTTGCCTTCAGTTTGAGACAGGCTTACGGTCGGAACATTGTCTGCGGCTATAACGAAAGGCCCTGTATTTAATAAACATACAGCCAGAATAAGAGAAATTATTTTTTTAAACATAATATCCCCCACCCTCGTTTCAATTTAATTCTACATCCCAGCCTGCAAGATACCTGAGCATTCTGGTACCGTCTTTGTTTGTTATAATACCGTCACCGTCTGTATCCAATGCATCCTCGTTTATACTTTCAAGTGTCCAGCCTGCAAGGTATCTTAATATTGCAGTACCGTCTTTATTGTTAACAGCTCCGTCATCATTTATATCACCGGGAATATAATCGTATACAGTTATTATTCCATCCTTATAAATCAAACCAAGCGGTTTTTCATTTTCATCATAATTTACGGAATTTCCATCTGAATAATCACCGTTTTTGCCCTTATAGAAATCTACACTTACAGGATATTCGCCTGCATCGGCATTCTCTGAAACCTTAAAGGTAAGTGTAACCAAATCACCGTTATAAGTATTATTGGATATTGAATCCCAGCCTATATTATAAGGGTAAACATCATACGACTGCGCCTTGGTAAAGATTGCTCCAACAGCCGAATTTCCGGTTACATTAACAAGTGTAAATACATTTCTGTCGTACTCGATTTCAAAACCAAGGTTTGCAAAGCCTGTGTTCTTTGAAAGTGATACAGTAACATCAACAGTATCGCCAATGCGTCCTTTTTGCGTTGAAACTGTAACTTCAGGTGCGTTTTCAGGGTCAACAGGGATTTCGGGTTCAGGCTCTACGGCTTCTTTAACATATACGATATATGTTTGCTCATATCCGCCGTAACTTACAACAACCGTCTGATTGCCCGCTTCTGAACTGTCAAAGCCATCTACGGTATAATCATATACCTGTTTCATCATTCCATCGGAAACCTCATACACTTCAATATAAAATTCCTCACCGTACTCATATTCGGTTTTTACATTTTCGAATGTTATTTCAATTACAGGTTCAACAACCTCTTCATTTACATATATTTCATAAACCTTGGAATAATCGCCATATATAACATTTACCCACTGATTGCCAGGACTGTATTTATTAAAGTCTATAATTTTGTAATCATAAACCTGCGTTTTTACTCCATCTGTAATTTGGTACACTTCAATGTAAAAATCCTCGCCGTAAGCGTATTCGGTTTTTACATTTTCATATACAATTTCAACTACAGGTTCCGGTTCAGGTTCGGGTTCTTCCACATCCGGAACATCTCCGTCTATACAATGAATATTTGCATCCAGCAAACAATCATTGCCGGATTTTATAAGTATTTCAGCCCACTGGTCTGTTGTGCCGTTATAATATACATCTTTTAAGCTTCTATTTGATAAAAATGCAGAAGAATCTATTTGTGTAAGAGTTGACGGCAGATAAATTTCCTCAAGTCCCTCGCAACCCAAAAAGCCATGTATGTCAATTTTTATTAATCCTTCAGGTAGAGTTATTGTTTTTAATTTTGTACAGCTTACAAATGCACCTTCTAATTCTGTTAAGCCCGAACCAAATGTTACATCTGAAAGCTCTTTACAATAACGGAAAGCATTTGCACCAAGTGTTTTCAAGCTATCAGGAAAGCTTACACTTTCAAGGCTTTCTGCCCTTTCAAATGCAAATCTGTCGATTGTTCGCAAATTTTTGCCAAAATTAATAGTTTTTAAATTATAGCAATATGAAAAAGCTCCCTCTGCTATGCTTGTAACCGCATCGCCTATTGTAATAGTTTCAACATCTTTTAGCAGGTCGCACCATGGTGCAGGTGATTTTATTCCGGCATAATTTCCGTACTCCGGCATTTGGCCTGCGCCAAAGTAATAAAACTCTTTTGTTTGCGGATTATAGCTCCAGGTTGAACCGTCGCCGTCGCATACTACAACCTCAATCTCGTATACGAAATCATTATAACGCACTGTTACAATCTGCACTCCGGGAGTATAGCTGTCATAGCCCTCTACTGTAAAATCGTATACCCTTTCCTGTACTTCGTTTTGAATTTTATTTACTTCTATATAAAAATCCTCGCCGGGCTTATATACAGTTTTTGCATTGTCAAAGCTTACTGTTAAAGGCTCTACAGGCACATCGGGAACATCGGGGTTTTCCTCACCGTGCACAGTTACTTCAAACACAAAGGAGTGCTCTCCATAGGTCAAGGTAACAGATTGCTCACCGGGCTTGGTACTGTCAAAGCCTTCTATTATACATTCCTCAAG
>JAZSPJ010000148.1:0-12284 GCA_045537365.1 Clostridia bacterium | reverse complement strand
CACCTCTAAATATATTTTATTAAATATATATTCTATTGACAATTCTCATTTAAAGGTATATACTTAAATAAATATATAAATGAGGTGTTACTATGGCTGAATTTTGTTTGGATTGTTGGAATAAATTGCATGGAACTGAACATAGTAAAACGAAGTATGTTTTTTCAAAAGACTTTGATTTATGCGAGGGCTGTGGGAAAATGTGCTCTGTGGTTATTATGGAATATAAAGCATACTATATGCATAAATTTTGGTGTTTTTTTTGCCGTTTAGAATTATTTATCATACTCTATATATTATATCAAGGTTGATAATATCACCATATTTAATCTATAAGTATAAGCAAATTTCAAAAAAGCATAAACAAAACAAGCACTTGACTATTTTAAATAATCAAGTGCTTGTTTTGTTTATATTACTTTGAGATCCATAGGCTACGTTCGGGATGACGAACAAATTAATCGATACATCTCATTATGAAACCTCAAAATCTTTTGGCAAAGGTGCTGATATTGTTATTGCTTTTCCGTTTGACGGATGTGTAAAAGCAATTTTTGAACAATGGAGTCGGCATCGTTCATTTTTTATTTCTGTACCGTATAAGCCGTCAGCATATATAGGGCAGTTAATGCTTGCAAGATGCACTCTTATCTGATGTGTTCTGCCCGTTATTGGTCTAAGGCTTATAAAATAAAAGCCGTTTCTTTCGCTTGTAACATTATACTCTGTTATTGCGCTCTTGCCGTCGGGTGCAATACAGCGAAGTATAAGAGTGTCATTTGCCCGCTTTATGGGTTTATCTATTATTCCGCTTTTTTGTTCGGGCTTATTTTGTGTTATGGCTGTATATTCCTTTAAAATACCGCCTTTTTGCATTTGCTCCGAAAGAAGCTTTGCGCTTAATTGATTTTTTGCAATTAATACTATACCCGATGTTTCCCTGTCAAGCCTTGTAATAGCTCTGAATATAAAGTTTGTATCTTTGTAATAATACATAACCCCGTTTGCAAGAGTATCACCATGATGCTTTACGGACGGGTGCGTGGGCATATTTCCTGATTTGTTTACTGCTAAAATATCCTCATCCTCGTAAAGTATATCAAGCGGTATATAGACAGGATCAATGTTTTTGCTGTTTTCATCAACAATGTTGATTTCAAGTATGTCGCCCGAATGCAGAATCTTTGCAACAGTTACCCTCTCGCCGTTTACAAGTATTCCGTTATCGTACTTTTTAAGCTTTGTTATTATACCTGCCGAAAGCTTAAAATGGTTTTTAAGTATATCTTTTATTAACTTTTCCGAAAATTCATCTGTTATTTTAATTGAAAGTGTTTTCATTATGTACCTTGCCTTATCTTTTAATTTGTTTTTATTGTAATATATTCTCAAAAACTTTTCAACTGTTTTTATTTACAAATTAACTTATATATGATACAATGTTTTAGTAGCAAGCAGAATAATGTCGAAATATATGCAAAGAGGGTAAGGTTATGCAAAATTTTGATTTTAAAGTAAATATAATAGGAATCGGCAAGGCGGGCATAGACTGTGCCAATTATTTATCAGGCCGTAACGATTGTATAGGCGATGTAATAACACTTGCATCGGACGAGGATAATGTGCTGTCAATTGCACCTGAAAAGCACAACTCTTTATACACCTGCAGGATGAAACTGTTTGAGTATGAGGATGACGACAGTATTGCTCTGATTATAGTTGATGCCAAGGACCAGAGTGAATGTTCGCTTGCAGGCAATATTGTAGAAACAATGGCAATGATGGATAAGCATTGTATTGTAATTGCAATTATGCCCATTAAGGTTGGCGAAATATATTATAATGCAACCCGTAACCTTGACCAGATTGATACTGAAATGTGTGCCATAATCAAGCTTGAAAACAGCTTGTACAGGGATGCAGGCGAGGCAGTGTTCAGAATAGTTTATTCTATCAATGAATGTCTTGGCGATTATGCACTTCGGCCTCTTGATTATAAAAAAATGTATTCGGAGCTTTCGGGGAAATATCTTTATACAACAGGTTATATGGACGATATTACTAGCAGTAAAGCTGTAGCATGTGTTGTAGAGGCACTTGAAAATTATGCTCCGTTTAAAAGGTGCGACAGAGTGCGCATATTTGCCGAAACAGGCGATAATGTTACCGACCATATATTTGATATACTAAAAAATAATTTTGCATCGGCAAACGATATAGCCGATATAAAGGTGTATGCTTATGCAAGCACCGATTATGTTGCATTAGAGGGCGCAGTATGCGTGCTTGCAAGAATGTAGAGGTTTTTATATAAAATGGTTTTTTCAAGTATAACTTTTTTGTTTTATTTTTTGCCTTTGGTATGCCTTGTATATATGGCAGTACCAAAGGATAAAAAAAATATAGTGCTTTTTATATCCAGCCTTGTGTTTTATGCGTGGGGCGAGCCGATATATGTACTGCTTATGTTGTTTTCAACAGTGTTTAACTGGTACTCGGCATTGGGAGTGGAAAAGCATTCAAACAATTCCGGCACTAAAAAGAGGATAATGATAGTATCGCTTGCGGTTAATATCGCAATACTGTTTTTCTTTAAGTATGCCGACTTTTTTATTTCTACAGTAAATTCTGTAACAGGGCTTGAAATTGCACTTTTGAATTTGCCGCTGCCGATTGGTATATCCTTTTATACATTTCAGACTCTTTCGTATGTTATAGATGTATACAGGGGTAATGTTAAGGCACAAAAGAGCTATATTAAATTCGGTATGTATGTGTCAATGTTTCCACAGCTTATAGCAGGTCCTATTGTAAGGTACAGCGATATTGAAAAGGATCTTGACACACGAACCATTAAAGAGGACGATGTTTTTGATGGAATATGGCTTTTTGTTCTGGGCTTGTGCAAAAAGGTGCTTGTTGCCAATAATATAGGTGTATTGTGGGATTATGCTTATGAAAATATGCATAGCGCATCAACACTTACAATGTGGTTGGGTGTAATTGGATATTCGCTTCAGATTTATTATGATTTTTCGGGATATTCTCTTATGGCGATAGGCTTAGGTAAAATATTTGGCTTTGAGTTTTTGCAAAACTTTAATTTTCCGTACATAAGTAAAAGTATTACTGAGTTTTGGCGCAGATGGCACATAAGCCTTGGCACATGGTTTAAGGAGTATGTGTATATACCGCTCGGAGGCAGTAAAAAGGGTGCAATGCGCCGATATATAAATATTTTTATTGTATGGTTACTCACTGGGCTCTGGCACGGTGCAAGCTTTAATTTTGTGATGTGGGGTATTTATTACTGTATGCTTTTAATTATTGAAAAAAGCTTTTTGCTTAAAAAGCTTGAAAATCACACAGTATTTGCACACATTTATACTTTGATTGCAGTTGCATTCGGCTGGGTTCTTTTTGCCTGCAACAATTTAGGCGATGTTATTTTGTATTTTAAAGCTATGTTTGGCTTTAATAATTCCGGCTTTGCCGACGGTGCATTTTTGTATAATTTAAAATCAAATATAGTTATACTTGCTTTGAGTGTGGTATTCTCAGTACCGTATTTAACACAGAAAACAAAAATGCTTATTAAAACAAATAAAGCAAAGGCAATATGCACGGTTATTTTGTTTGTTATATGTACCGCATATTTAACGGATGCAACATATAATCCGTTTTTATATTTCAGGTTTTAGTAAAGGATTTTATATAGAATGATTTTTTTGAAAAAAGCAATAAACAAGTTAAAAGTATTTTTGCAAAATACGGCACAAAAAGTCCAAAAGGGTAGCTGTGCTTATATTTTGTGTACCGTATTTTTTGCTTTTTGCATAATAAATATATTGTGGCCATCGGGCGGATTTTCACAAACAGAGAACAGAATGTTATCTGGCTTTCCAAAAGTATCAGTATTGAATATAACAAACGGTACTTTTATGAGTGAGTTTGACAGCTTTTGCGATGACCGCCTGCTGTTTAGAAATTTATTTGTATCTTTAAAAGCACATATTCAGTTTATAAGCCTTAAAAGCGAAAATAACGGCGTGTATAAGGCAAAAGATGCATACCTTATCAGCAAGCCTTCTTATGATAATAAAACTACGCAAAAAAATATTGATGCTATAAAAAAGGTGTCTGCAGGAGGCGGGCTTAAGGTAAGCGTTGCTGTTGTGCCTACGGCGTATCAGATTTTAAATGATAAACTGCCGTTAAATAGTTATGATAAAACTCTTGCCAATAATTTAAACAGCATAAACAAAGGCTTTGAGGGCAGTAATGTAAATGTTATAGATGTAAATTCGGTGCTTGATAATAATAAAGATAAATACATTTATTACCGTACAGACCATCATCAAACGGCTTACGGAAGCTTTCTTACATATAAAGAAATAGCAAAATCACTTGGTTTCAGTCCTTATGAGGAAATCGATTTTAAAAAGACAGATATATCCCAAAAATTTTTGGGTACAAATCATTCAAAGTTTATGCTTGCCTTTACAAAAAGGGATACAATTACAAGCTATGAATTAAAGAAAAATAAATTGGAATTAAGCCTTGAAATACCCGAAACCGATTCGGAGTATAATAGCCTGTTTATAGATGAAAACCTTGATAAAAAGGATAAATATACATATTATTTGGACGGAAATCACGCCGTGCATATTATAAAAACCAATGCAAAAAGCGGTAGGAAGCTTGTGATTTTTAAGGATTCGTATGCTCACAGCATTGCGCCGTTTCTTGCAAATCACTACGACGAAATTCACCTTATAGATTTGAGGTATTTTAACGATGATATTTTTGAGTATATGTACAAAAACAAATTAAGTAATATACTTGTTCTATATAGCTCTGCAAGCTTTTCAGGCGATGGCTCGCTTTCAAAGCTTAAGCATCAGGAAAAAATATCGCCATACGGCGAGGTGCGCTATGGCTATGTTGAATATACAAAAGCGGTAGATTATGACTACTTTAACGATGCTGTTTTTGTAGGTGACTCTTTAACCGAGGGTATGCGTATGTACTCTGGCATAGGCGGTGGCAAGTTCTATACAAAGGTAGGCGTATCTCTTTACGGGGCAGATACCCTTTCAAATGCTGACGGCGTAAATATATTTGAAAGCGATGACCTGAAAAATGCCGGCAAAATGTATATTATGCTTGGCATTAATCAGGAGCTTAAACCTGAAAATATCGAAAATTACATAAAAATGTACGGCAAGTTTATTGACAGAATAAGAGAGGTCAATTCCGATATTACTATATATGTGCAGTCTGTAATGCCTGTATCGCAAAAGTTTGAGCAAAGTTCAGGTATTCTGGCACAAAACATATTAAATGCAAATAAGGCATTAAACCGTCTTGCAATAGATAAATGCTGTTATTATATAGCAGTTAACGAAATTGCAGTAGGCGATAGCGGATATATGCAAAACGGCATTTCTCCTGACGGTGTTCACTTAAGTGCACCAAAGTGCAAAGAGTGGGTGGATTATTTAAAGCATCATACAGTAAGCTACAGCTTTAATAAAGCAAAATCGGTTAAGGCAGATAAAATTGTATTTTCGGGCAATTCAAAAAAAGATACGGATGCAATTGCACAAAAGATTATGGGTGCATTGGATTTTGAGTATGAAATGAATAAGGTTTCCGAGGCGCTTATTTATAGTCTTTACGGTATTAAAACTGAAATGCTTGATTCAGCAGCAATATATATGAGCACAGGTGCAATAGCCGACGAGGTCAGTGTTATTGAATATTCTTATGAAAACGGAGTAGATGATTCTTTTATTCAATCTAAAATAAGTGAGCATATTAACGAAAGAATAGGGCAGATGAGGGATTATAACCCTGATGAGGTTAAAAAGCTTGAACGGACAATTGTCTTAGTTAAAGACGGACTTGCGGTAATTGGCGTATGCAATAATCCGAGAACGGCAGAGCGGGCTATATATCAGGCAATTAAATAGTTTATGGGAGTTTTATGAAATGGATGGCAAAAAAATATCGTCATTTAAAACGGCACTTTCTTTTGCAGGATGCTTTCTGGGAGCGGGCTTTGTTTCAGGGCAGGAGCTTTTTCAGTTTTTTCTATCCTTTGGTGCATGGGGCATATTAGGGCTTTTTGTTGCAATAGTGCTATTGGTTTTATTTGGTATAATTGTATTTAATACTGTACAAAAAACAGGAGAAGTGCAGGTTGATAAGGTGATATGCGGAGAAAAATATTTACCGCTTCGCAGAATAATAGCCTTTTTGGAAATGTTTTTTATGTTCGGTGTGTTTGTAATAATGGCATCTGGCGCAGGTGCACTTTTAAACAGCGTGTTCGGCATAAATTATGATATTTCAACGGCTATATTTTGCCTTATAGCAATACCTGCCGTATTAATTGGCATATCGTCAATGGTTTCGATATTTTCGGCAGTTGTGCCTGTAATTTCAGCCTTTATTTGCATAACCGTGATTTTTATATTAAAAACCCCTGATACAGTTGTTTTTTCTGCTTTAATTACACCGAATAACAATATATTTTTAAATAACTGGCTTGTATCAGCGGTGGTGTATGTATCATACAATATGTTTGCAGGTATACCCATAATTATACCTCTTGCAACTGTTTCAAAAAAAGGCAGAAAAGGCGCTTTTACCTGTGCACTCGGCGGTTTTGTATTATTTCTGATAGCTATGTCTATTGCAGTATTAATGGCAAAGTATCCGGATAGTAAAAATTGCGATTTGCCTATGCTTGAGGTTTTTAAATCATTAAATGTATATGTGTCTTATATATATGCCATACTTCTTATGTGTGCAATGTTCAGTGCAGGTACATCGTCGCTTATTTCGGCAAACGAATATATTAAACATAAATTTTTAAAAAACACTAAAAACAATAATATAATAATTATTTTAACTGTAATTATAATTTTGCTTGCATGGGTTTTAACACTTTTCGGCTTTGCAAATTTAGTTGGAACCGTTTATCCGGTCTGCGGATATTTTGGATTTATTGTGCTTGCATTTTTAATTTTAAAATTATTTAAAACAAAAAGGAGTGATTTGGGTGACAGTAAATGCACCTGCAAAGATTAATTTAATACTTGATATTACAGGAAAGCTCGAAAACGGCTATCACAGTATAAAAACCGTTATGCAAACCCTGGAGCTTTGCGATACAATAACCGTAAATAAGGCAAATACAGGCATAACAATTAGCTGTAATAACCCAAATATTCCTGTAAATGAGAAAAATATTGCTTTTAAAGCTGCTGAAAAAATGATGGAGCTTTATAAAATTCCGGGCGGGGTAAAAATACATATTAATAAAAAAATTCCGGTTGCGGCAGGCCTTGCAGGTGGCAGTACCGATTGTGCGGCTGTTCTTTGTGCCATAAATGAGTTGTTTTCACTTGGCATTGACGATATTACATTAAAACAAATTGGCACAGAGCTTGGAGCTGATGTTCCGTTTTGTATTCAAAAGGGAACTGTGCTTTGCGAGGGCATAGGCGAAATATTAACACCGCTTGAACCATACACCGAAAAAACAGTATTGCTTGTAAAGCCTGATTTTGGCGTATCAACTCAATGGGTGTATAAAAACCTTGATTTAAATAATATAACACATCCCGATACTGATAGTTTTATAGCTGAATATTCAAATAATATTCAAAAGTCATATCAATATATGGGTAATATTTTAGAACAGGTAACTGCATCAGAGTATTCTGAAATTAACACCATAAAAAATAAAATGACGGAGCTTGGGGCAGAGTTTTCGATGATGAGCGGAAGCGGACCTACAGTTTTTGGTTTATTTAAAAGTGATGAGGATGCGAAGCCTTGCTTTGATTATTTTAAAAATTTGTATAAGGATGTTATACTTACAAAAACAAAAAATTAAACATTTTTTAAAAATTGGTATAATAAAATGAAGTTTTGCCAATAATTAATGTACAAAGATGAAAGGAATGGATATTTATGAAAAAATTCTTTTTGGCATTAATTATTGGCTTTTTGTTTTGCTTTGTCATAAATTCCAGAATAACCGCAACACAAACGGCATTGGCTGACGGCGTAATAAGACTTCATGTTGTAGCAAATTCCGATACTGCCGAGGACCAGGCATTAAAGCTTAAGGTGAGAAACAGAGTGCTATCTCAGGCAGGAATAGTTTCGCACGATGATATGGATACTGTAAGCTACGAAATATGTAAAAATATAGAGCAAATAAAAAAATGTGCAGAGGACGAAATCAAAAAAAACGGCTATGATTATAAAGTAAAGGTAAGCTACGGGCTTTCTGATTTTCCTGATAAAAAATATGGAAATATAGTTTTGCCTGAGGGTAAATATCAGGCACTTAAAATAGAAATAGGAGAGGCTAAAGGGCAAAACTGGTGGTGCGTAATGTTTCCTCCGCTTTGCTTTGTAACTGAGGAATGTGTTAAAATGGATGACACATCGCAGGTGGCGCTAAAAACCAATGTGGGTGATAATGCCTATAATTTAATAAATAACCCCGACGGTGAGTATAATGTAAAGTTTAAAATATATGAGCTGTGGCAAGAAGGGCAAAGATTGATTGCAAATCTATGGTAAAAAAGGTGGTGTTTTTTAAACATCACCTTAATTAATTATTACAAAACGCTTAAAACAAATCACCTAAGCTGTTGAACTGGAGATTTGTGCATATATGTTGTGATACAATTGATGGGTGACAAATAAAAAGGAAAATGATTCCAAAATATGATATAATGTTTAATAACCACAAAAAACATGTATCAGGAGGGAATCATTTTCCAATGAATATCTTAACATAAAATGCCCACTTTTGTCAACGGGTAGTTAAAAAAAGTTACAAAACAGGAGTAACAGCAGCATCAAAATACTACAGAATAAGCCGGCAGGCAATATATGAATGGCGTGCAAAATATGACGGAAAAAGTTGGAAAAGTCTTGTAGATAAGAGCCATAGACCGCATCACCATCCCAATGAGCATACTGCCGAAGAAAAGCAAATGATATTAAAAATGTATCCGTATCATAAGGATGATATGATAATGCTCTGGGATGCTTTAAGAAAAAGAGGATACAAGCGTAGTTATACAAGTTTGGTTAGGGTGGTAAATAAGTGGATAAAGCCTGAAATCAAGCAAAAACAAACAAGAAAACCAAAGCCTTACCAGAGAGCGGAATATCCGGGACAAAAGGTTCAGGTTGATGTTAAATTTGTACCGTCATATTGTGTGGTTAATGGACAGAAATATTATCAATATACAGCCGTAGATGAATGCTCTCGCTGGACATTCAGAGAAATGTATGATGAGCATAGCACATATAGTTCAACTGATTTTTTAAAAAAGCTGATCATAAGCTGTCCGTTCCCCATAAGAGAAATACAAACAGACAATGGGACCGAGTTTACCAGAGCATTAAAGAGTAACGATGGTAAGCCTTCATTGTTTGAAGAAATGCTTGAAAAATGCGGTATAAAGTATCACAGAATACGTGTAGCTACACCTAGACATAACGGCAAGGTAGAAAGGCAGCATAGAACCGATGAAAAGAGATTTTACAAGAAAATAAAGATGTACAATCTTGCCGATGGTAGACGGCAACTTACTAAATACAATAAGAAATCAAACAATATACCTAAAATATGTTTGGGATTCCTGACACCAAATGAGGTGGTAGAGAAATATTTAGGTGTGATGTAAGGCAATTACGGTGTTAAGCAAGGGATTGCTTAACACTCTTTAAATATTATATCATATACTGCTTTGTCAAGGTAAGACTGCGTAGCAGTTCCACCTTGACAAGGGTAATCTGGTGTAACATTTTTTATTTTTTAAGAAAAGTGTCACCCATCATTGACAATTGTACATTAAAAGCAGAAATATTTATATAAAAACTATTGACAAATGTAAAAATATAGTGTATAATTTATTAGAAAACAAAGCAGAAGTCCATTCTCACCTGAGGATTTGGTTTGTCCTTACGGTTAATAAACAGTAATTTTATTGTATTATTATGAGCGGGTGGATTTTGTCCGCTCATTTTTTTGTGCGGAGTTATGTTTAATTTATTTTGGAGGTGCTTTATCATCAGTAGCAAAGAATTGTTGATAAATGATGAAATTAAGGAAAAGGAAGTCAGATTAATCGATTACGACGGCTCACAGCTCGGCGTTGTATCTATTAAAGATGCTATGGCAAAGGCTGACGAGAGGGATCTTGATCTTGTGGAGATTGCTCCGCAGGCTACTCCTCATGTTTGTAAAATTATGGATTATGGTAAGTACAAATTCGAAATGACCAAGCGTGAGAAAGAGTCAAAGAAAAACCAGCATGTTGTTAATACTAAAGAGATTAAAATGTCACCGTCGATAGATGTTCACGATTTCAACACCAAAGTTAATCAGACAACTAAATTCTTAAAATCGGGCGATAAAGTAAAAATTACCGTTAAATTCAGAGGCAGGGAGATGCATCATACCGCACTTGGCGAGTCGCTGTTGGTTAAATTCGGCGAGGCAATTTCCGAGGTAGGTAGTGTTGAAAAGCAACCCAAGCTTGAAGGCAGAAATATGGCAATGGTAGTTGCCCCTAAAAATAATTAAAACTAAAAATAATTTTTATTTTCGGAAGGAGTGTATTAATATGCCTAAAATCAAAACCCACAGAGGTGCCGCTAAAAGATTCAACCTTACCAAAAAAGGAAAGGTTAAACTTAATCAGGCATTCAGAAGACATATCTTAACCAAGAAGTCTACAAAAAGAAAAAGAGCTTTGAGAAAGCAGGCTTATGCATCAAGCGCAAATGCTGCAACAATTAAGAGATTGATACTTTATAAATAATATTAGAGGAGGCGTACTAAAATGGCTAGAGTTAAAGGCGCTATGGCTACAAGAAAAAGGCGTAAAAGAGTTTTAAAACTTGCAAAAGGTTATAGAGGTGCAAAGAGTAAATGTTTCAGAACTGCTAAACAGGCTGTTATGAAATCATTGGTATATGCATATATCGGCAGAAAACAGAAAAAGAGAAACTTCAGACAGCTTTGGATTACAAGAATCAGTGCTGCTTGTAAATTAAACGGCACAAACTATTCACAGTTTATGGATGGTCTTAAAAAAGCAGGTATCACCATGAACAGAAAAATGCTTTCAGAAGTTGCAATTGCAGATCCTGCTGCATTCACACAGCTCGTTGAAACTGCAAAAGCTGCACGTAAATAATTAAGACATTTATATAAATATAGGGTGTTTAAAACATTGGTTTTAAACACCTTTTTGTATTTTATAAATAACATATTAACTGCTAATAATACCTGCTGACATTTTCAACTCTTGTAATAACAATATGTATAATTTACCTATAATTGCTAAAAATAATGAAAATTTTAATTGGAGGTAAAAACTATGTTTAAACATGAAAAAATGCTTTTTCATCCTGTTGGGGTGGAAAAACCAAATCCGCAATATGCGGTATTATTGCAGGAACAGCTTGGCGGTGGTAATGGCGAGCTTAAAGCGGGTATGCAGTATATGTCGCAGAGCCTCCGTATTAAAGACCCCGATATTAAAGATTTATTCTTAGATATTGCCGCAGAGGAGCTTGGTCACATGGAAATGGTTGCACAAACCATTAATTTATTAAACGGACATGATGTAGATGCTCAAAAGGTTCAAGCGGGTGAAATACAGTCACATGTAATTTTAGGTTTAAATCCGGGGCTTATAAATGCATCCGGTTATTCCTGGACGGCAGATTATGTTACAGTAACAGGGGATTTATGCGCAGACCTTTTAAGTAATATTGCATCTGAGCAGAGGGCAAAAGTTGTGTATGAGTATTTGTATAGGCAAATAGACGATAAAAAGGTTAAAGAAACCATCGACTTTTTGCTCAACCGTGAGGAGGCGCATAACCAGATGTTCAGGGATGCGTTTAATAAGGTGCAAAATACAGGCTCAAATAAAGATTTTGGTACAACAAAAGCGGCAAGGATGTATTTTTCTATGTCAGAGCCCGGCGGGGATGCGTTTGCAAATAACGAAACAACACCACCGAGCTTTAATAAATAGATATGTGCGAAATATTAATGAAATCATTCACATGGCTTTGATGAAATAAAATCCGTTTTATAACCGCTGAAGGCGATTTCATCTGCATTGCAGATTTCATCATGAAGTGATTTAAACCGTTTGTAAAAACGGATTTAGTTGAAAATACCGCCAATTTTGATTAGAAATTGGCGGTATTTTCTTTGCAGGGGC
>JAZSPJ010000007.1:0-4620 GCA_045537365.1 Clostridia bacterium | reverse complement strand
CTACAAAAATCACTCTGCATTTTCAGCACTATTGCTGAATTTCCCTGTTGCGTAAACCTCAACGTTGTTGTAGCACTTCATGCCGGTGCCTGAAGGCAGAAGCTTACCGATAATAACATTTTCTTTAAGACCGATAAGCGGATCCACCTTACCTTTGATTGCTGCATCTGTAAGAACTCTTGTTGTTTCCTGGAATGATGCTGCAGATAAGAATGAATCTGTTGCAAGTGCAGTTTTTGTGATACCAAGTAAGCATGGTGTGCAGGTTGGAAGCTCTCCGCCTGCCTCTTTTGCTTTGTTGTAAGCATCCTCAAACTCTACTCTGTCTATCATTGAGCCGATAAGAAGGTCTGTTGAGCCTGAATCGTCAACCTTAACCTTGCGTATCATCTGTCTTACAATAACCTCGACGTGCTTGTCGTTAATATCGATACCCTGAAGTCTGTAAACTCTCTGTACTTCCTGAATAAGGTAATCTGTAACAGCTTTTATACCGTTTTCAGGTCCCATTACACGGAGTAAATCCTGCGGATAAATTGAACCCTCTGTAAGTTCCTGACCAAGTTTAACTTCCTGACCGTCGGTTACTTTGATTCTTGAACCGTAAGGTATAAAGTAGTCATGTGTTATGCCGTCCTCGGTTGTAATAATAACACTTCTCTTGTCTTTCTTTTCCTCAATGGTAACTTTACCTGCTTCCTCGGATATAATTGCAAGACCCTTTGGTTTACGAGCCTCAAAGAGCTCCTCCACTCTGGGAAGACCCTGTGTAATATCGTCGCCGGCAACACCGCCTGTATGGAATGTTCTCATAGTAAGCTGTGTACCAGGCTCACCGATTGACTGTGCAGCTATAATACCAACAGCCTCGCCCACATCAACAAGTGTACCCGATGAAAGGTTAGAGCCGTAACATTTAGCACAAACGCCAATTCTTGCACGGCAGGTAAGAATACTTCTGATTTTAGCAGATTCAACACCCGCATTTGCAACAACAGTTGCATCATCCTCACTCATAAGCTGATTTTCTTTAACAAGAACTTCGCCGGTTTCAGGATGAATAATATCCTCTCTTGCAGTTCTGCCTACAAGTCTGTCACGGAAGGATTCAATTACCTCTTTACCGTCACAAATTGATTTAACCTCAATAAAGTCATCAGTACCGCAATCAATTTCACGGATAATAACATCCTGAGAAACATCAACCAAACGCCTTGTAAGGTAACCCGAGTCGGCTGTTCGAAGCGCTGTATCGGCAAGACCTTTACGCGCACCGTGAGTTGAAATAAAGTATTCCAGAACATTAAGACCTTCACGGAAGTTAGCTTTAATCGGAATTTCGATTGCTCTACCTGATGTATCTGCCATAAGACCACGCATACCGCAAAGCTGTTTAATCTGGTCCTTACTACCACGGGCACCTGATGTTGCCATCATATAAATCGGGTTGTACTGGTCAAGACCTTCCATAAGCTTATCGGTAATATTATCAACCGCTTCGTTCCACGCTTTGATAACACTGTTGTATCTTTCCTCATCGGTAATAAGACCGCGCTTATACTGTGCTGTGATTTTATCAACATTTTTCTGCGCAACTTCAAGAATTTCGCTCTTTTCAGGCGGAATAATCATATCCGATACGCTGATTGTAAGCGCACCCTTTGTAGAGTACTTATAACCAAGTGCTTTAATGTTATCAAGTACGGTTGCTGTTGATGTTGTACCGTGTGCTCTGATACATTTATCAAATATTTTACCAAGACCTTTTTTATCGGCAATAAAGTCCATACCGATTTCAAGTACGAGGTTACCGTCTTTTTTCCTGTCTACAATTCCAATATCCTGCGGTATATTTTCGTTGAAAATAATTTTACCTACAGTAGCATCTATAATGCCCGAAACGGTTTTGCCGTCTACGGTAGCTGTGTTTACAACCTTAATAGGTGCGTGCAAGCCTAAAACTCCGCTGTCGTAAGCCATAAGAGCCTCGTTAAAGTCGGTAAAGTATTTAGCCTCGCCCGGCTCACCTGCAAAACAGCCTTCCTCGGTAAATTCAGCCGGCTTTTTACCCTGAGCTACAAGCTCCTCGTTAATAGCCTTAAGTGATTTACCTGTTTTTATAGCTTTTTTGCTGTTTTTATTAAATTCCTGATTACTTAAATAGCAAACTACATCGCCAACCTCAAATCCTGTATCACCTGCATCGGTAATTCTAACCTCTTTTGCTTTGGTGATTGTAAGGTAGTATGAACCAAGTACCATATCCTGTGTAGGAACAGTAACAGGTTTACCGTCCTGAGGTTTCAAAAGGTTGTTTGCAGAAAGCATAAGGAATCTTGCCTCTGCCTGCGCTTCAGGTGAAAGCGGTACATGGACAGCCATCTGGTCACCGTCGAAGTCGGCGTTAAACGCTGTACATACGAGCGGATGAAGTCTTATAGCTCTGCCCTCAACGAGTACCGGCTCGAATGCCTGAATACCAAGTCTGTGAAGTGTGGGGGCACGGTTTAAGAATACCGGATGTTCTTTAATAACATCCTCTAAAATATCCCATACTTCAGGTCTTACTCTTTCCACCATACGCTTTGCACTTTTTACATTGTGGCAAAGCTCTGCTTCAACAAGCTTTTTCATTACAAATGGCTTGAAAAGCTCAAGTGCCATTTCTTTAGGGAGACCGCACTGATAAATCTTAAGCTCGGGACCGACAACGATAACCGAACGGCCTGAATAGTCAACACGCTTACCCAAAAGGTTCTGACGGAAACGGCCCTGTTTACCCTTTAACATATCTGAAAGAGATTTAAGCGGTCTGTTTCCCGGACCTGTTACAGGTCTGCCGCGTCTGCCGTTATCGGTTAATGCATCATCTGCCTCCTGTAGCATTCTCTTTTCATTTCTTACGATAATGTCAGGTGCTTCAAGCTCTAAAAGTCTTTTTAAACGGTTGTTTCTGTTTATAACTCTTCTGTACAAATCGTTAAGGTCGCTTGTTGCAAAACGACCGCCATCGAGCTGTACCATAGGTCTTATTTCAGGCGGAATTACAGGAATTGCATCCATTATCATCCATTCAGGTTTATTGCCTGAAAGACGGAAAGATTCTACAACCTCAAGTCTTTTAGCAATTTTAATTCTCTTTTGTCCCTGTGCGCCTTCAAGCTCCTCTTTAAGTTCTTTTGAAAGAGCCTCAACATCAATATCCTGCAAAAGCTTTTTGATAGCTTCTGCACCCATACCTGCCTTGAATGCATCTCTGCCGTATTTATCAATATCATCATGATAATCCTTATCGTTAATTACACTCTTGTATTCAAGTGGTGTGTTACCTGGGTCAGTTATTACATAAGATGCAAAGTAAAGAACTTTTTCAAGTATTCTTGGACTCATATCAAGCAAAAGACCCATTCTGCTCGGTATGCCCTTAAAGAACCATATATGGGATACCGGAGCTGCAAGCTCAATGTGACCCATACGCTCACGTCTTACCTTTGCACGGGTTACTTCAACACCGCAACGGTCGCACACAATGCCTTTATAGCGTATTCTTTTATACTTTCCGCAGTAACATTCCCAGTCCTTCTGAGGTCCGAAAATCTTTTCGCAGAAAAGACCGTCACGCTCCGGCTTTAATGTACGGTAGTTAATTGTTTCAGGCTTTTTAACCTCGCCGTGTGACCACTGGCGGATTTGTTCCGGAGAAGCCAATCCGATTTTAATTGATTCAAAGTTATTAAATTCTGACATAAGCTACCTCCTCCTTAATTTTCAAGATCGAATATATCGTCTATACTTGAATCGAGATCTGTAAAATCATCATCGTCGTAATTTACAATATATTCCTCTGATGCTATTTCACTTAAATCAGGCTCTTCGTCCTCAAATTTAGGTTCATCAAAATCAAAGAACTCCTCGTCCTCATTTTCCTCAACCTCAGAGGCAGTATCAGCTTCCTGATCATCCTCGAAATCCTTCATTTCATAGTACTCATTGTACTCGTCGTTTTCAAATCTCTTTCTGAAATCTGTATCGTCATCATCGTCATTCTCTTTAAGTTCAATTTCGTTGCCCTCGTTATCGAGAACTTTCATATCCAGACCTAAAGACTGAAGCTCCTTAATGAGAACCTTAAAGGATTCAGGTATACCCGATTTAGGTATATTTTCACCCTTAACGATGCTTTCATAAGTTTTTACACGGCCCACAACATCGTCCGATTTAACAGTAAGTATTTCCTGAAGTGTATATGCGGCACCGTAAGCTTCAAGTGCCCAAACTTCCATCTCACCGAATCTCTGACCGCCGAACTGTGCTTTACCGCCAAGTGGCTGCTGTGTAACAAGTGAGTAAGGACCTGTTGAACGTGCGTGAATCTTATCGTCTACAAGGTGGACAAGTTTCAAGATGTATGAAAGACCTACAGCAACAGGTTCATCGAATTGTTCACCTGTTCTACCATCGATAAGATAAACTTTACCGTCTTCTCTAACGCAGTCGCAGCCGGATTCTTTAATACCTTTTAGCAACTCAGCTTTTGTAGCAATTTCTGATTGGTTGTCACCATACATTTCGTCGAATGATGGTGTTTCGTAGTATTGTTTTCTCAAGTATGCAGCCAAG
>JAZSPJ010000043.1:0-4172 GCA_045537365.1 Clostridia bacterium | reverse complement strand
AAAAACTTGGGTGGATGAGTCCGGTTGAATATCGGCTCAACACCTTGGCTGCATAAAAATAGCGTAGCAGCCATAAAACTACTACGCTATAAAAAGTCTAACTTTTTGGGGTCACATCAGTACTCTCGGATTCGCCTGTTTTTATTAATATTAAATATGAATTGGTTAATTATTTTGTGAATTAAGCTTTTTTTGTTTGCTATATCCAATAAATCCAAATATCAAAATTGGTACGCCAAACATAGCGTACATAAGGAAAAATAATGTTCCTACTGAATATAAAATAGCGGCTACCAATGCAGCCCAGCTTTTTTTGGCAAGAAAACCAATCCAGCCAAAAATCGCACCAATTAAAAACATAATCATGTGAGGGGTAACTAATGCTGTTGCAATTGCCCCGCCGACAGCTTCAGCGCCTTCTGCATTAAGAGTTTCACCACTAAAATATGAAATTAAATAAACAGTATAAAGTGAGGCAAGTGTACTTGCTATAAATAAAATTTTACTTCTCATAAATATTTCCTCTTTTCTCTTGTTTTAATAACTAGCTTCCATTTGCATTGCGTACTTTTTAATTTTACTTGTCGGGGCGTTTCTGTTTCCCCATTCAGTCCCATCGGAAAAATAGACACTATATACATACAAATCGCCTGATTTAACATTTTGGTCTAACATTTGCCATACAACTGTATCTGCTCCATTTGGTGATATTGGTGTATCACACTGCAATCTGTTTTGAGTAAAAATTCCGTCCGCTTTTTCGCCATAAACATCCTTTGGCGAAAAGTATAATTGAATTGCCGAAATCTCCTTGTCTGAATTATTCTTAATATTACATTTTAATTCAGGAAATCCAATAATATTATCATACATAGATACTGAAACAGATATTGGACACTCATTTGTAAATTCGGAAGGAATTCCCGGCTCTTTTTTTGTTTGCAATTTTTCTGTCTTTTTTTCTGCGGTTGCAGTAGTTGAACTATGATTTTCCACTTTGTTAACATTTGTTGTATTTGTATCAAAAGCACTTATAATACTTATGAACAAAAAGAATGCAAAGAAAATGCATATACCAACAAATGCCCCTTTTGTTATACCGTTTGTTTTCTTGAAAAACTCTAATTCTGAAAACAAATTTACAGAACCCTTTGGTACTTTTGCAAGTACTAAAAACATTAGTCCTAAAATTCCGAACAAGCATACTCCGGCAAGCATTGAAGCATCAGTAAGAGAGCCGATAGCAAAAGCGCCGGCTAACACAAAAAAAATTATCATCCATATTGTCATACTTGTTCTTAATTTTATGGGTTTTGCATTGCTGTGCTCAAAACTTGGTGATGTATGTATTTGGAAAGAATTTTCCTGCGGTTCATTTCGAATGGAGCCTGTGCTTTCAACAGACAAATCTTTTGTTCCACATATTTTGCAGAAAGCCATATCATCTGTCATTTGATTTCCGCATTTCGTACAAAATTTCATTTATATATCCCCCCCTTTCCTTTGTTTTGCGTAAAAACGCCCTTTAATATTTCATATTAAAAGTAGATATTACTATTATAAATCATAAATAGTCTTATGTCAAGTAGAAATTCTACTTATGATGTGTTTTAAATTCTTTATGAAATTATATAATATAAATATGTTGTATAATCTGAGGTGAATAAAATGTATGTTGATTATAATGAGGTTGGAAAGAGAATAGCCCAGCGCAGAAAAGAGCTTGGTCTAAAACAACGAGAGGTTAACGAATTGGCAGAATTAAGCGATAAATATTTGTCAAATATAGAAAAAGCACGCTCTATACCAAGTATAGATGTGCTTATGAGAATATGCAGAGTGCTTAAAACAACACCTGATTATATACTTCTTGGTTCGGTAAATTTTAAGGCTGATACAGATTTGGATAATTTAATAAAAGAGAATGTTAAGGAATTAACATTTGAACAAAAACAGTTTGTATATAATTTTATAAAATGGTATAAAGAGAATCTTTAACAAAAAACACTCTCATATCGAGAGTGTTTTTTATTGTAAACAATGCTTAATTATTATCAGGTCATAAGTTTTTTATTGTAATCCCGTTTAAAGTAAAAAATACTGTTTATCCTGCTATTTTCCCAAAATATCGCTCAAATTGCTTTGTATTTTTTGAGCAACATCGGGCTTGTTCATAGAGTATACATGTACATTTGTAATGCCGTTTGCATACAGGTCTATAATCTGGTCGGTTGCATAGGCAATACCTGCCTGTTTCATGGCATCGGGGCTTGTGCCGAATTTATCTACAAGGCTTTTAAACCTTTGGGGCATAAACGAGCCGGATAGCTTTATTGCACGGTCTACCTGATTTGCATTTGTAATTGGCATAATGCCTGGTATTACGGGTACTGTAATGCCTGCCTCTCTTATTTTATAGAGGAAATTATATAAAAGGTTGTTGTCAAAAAACATTTGAGTAGTCAAAAAATCGCAGCCTGCGTCAACCTTTTGTTTAAGATGCATTATATCCTCTTTCTGATTTGTGCTTTCGGGATGTATTTCGGGGTAGCACGCACCGCCTATGCAAAAATCGTAATCGGAATTTTTAAGCTCACGCACAAGCTCTATTGCGTTTTTGTAATCCCAGCCACTTCGGTCTGCACCTTCAAGCTCTTTTGGAATATCACCCCGAAGTGCCATAATATTTTGTATTCCGCTTTCTTTTATATCCTTAATTTTTTTCTGTACGGTTTCTTTTGTAGATGAAACGCATGTAAGGTGCGCAAGTGTGGGTACAGAATATATTTGTTTAATGTTTTTTGCAATATCCAGAGTATACTTGCTTGTGCCGCCGCCTGCACCGTATGTAACACTCATAAATGACGGTTTAAGCTTTGCTATTTCCTCTGTTGCAAAGCGCACCGAGTCAAAGCCCGATTCGGTTTTTGGCGGAAATACCTCAAATGATAAAGACAATTTGTTTTGAATTAATATATCTGTTATTTTCATAAAACATTCCTCGTTTCATCTTTTGCTTTAGTATATTAATTATACCATTATAAATACAATCAGTCAATTATTTAAATTATTGAAATTTTTAATAAAATATGTTATTATGGTACATATAAAATTCAAGGAGTATTTGTTTATGGATGCTTTGTGCCAAAAAGGTTTTTTAAGCGGAAATATGTTAAAAATAATCGGGGCAATATTTATGCTTATTGACCATATAGGAATGTTTTTACCTAAGTACAGAATTTTGCGTATTATAGGAAGGCTTTCTTTCCCTATATTTGCATTTATGATTGGCGAGGGTGCAAGGTACACCAAAAATAAAGCAAAATACTTTTCACTCATCTTTTTGCTTGGGGTATTGTGTCAAATTGTAACATATATTTATAACAAAAGCATGTATATGTGTATACTCATTACTTTTTCCATATCAATTATTTTAATTTTTGTTTATGAAAGGCTTAAACACCTTGCTTATGATAAAAGCGTTCCTTTTGCAGAAAAAGTCAGGTGGACTATGCTTTTTATGGTATTAGTGCTTGGCGTATACTTTATTAATATTCATATACAAATAGATTACGGCTTCTGGGGCTGTATGCTGCCACTTGTTTTATCACTGTTTAACGGAATTGACGAGCTTGATAATTTGAGAATAAAAACCATATTACTGTTTTTGGGACTTGTGCCTGTATGCGTATCCCTTGGCGGAATACAATGGTACTGCCTGCTTTCGGTGCTGCTTTTGATGATGTATTCGGGCGAGAGAGGCAAATACAAAATGAAATATTTTTTCTATGTGTTTTATCCTGTCCATCTGGCACTTTTGCAATTGATATTTGAGTATATTTAAATAAAAATTGGGAAAACTCCTTTAAAAAGATAAATTTTTAAAGGAGTTGTTTTTTGTGATAGAACAAGATACCATTAAGCTATTAAGGGAATGTGATGCAGGAGTAAAAATGGGTGTTTCATCCATTGACGATGTACTTTCTTATGTAAGTGATGAAAAATTCAAAAGGCTTTTAAATGCCTGCAAGGATGAGCACGATAATTTAAAAAACGAAATAGACGAGCTTTTAGATAAATATAAAGACGATGGAAAAGAGCCAAATCCAATGGCAAAGGGTATGTCGTGGATGAAAACCAATGTAAAGCTTGGTATGAACGAAAGTGATGCC
>JAZSPJ010000068.1:0-1522 GCA_045537365.1 Clostridia bacterium | reverse complement strand
AAACAACAATAAAGACCTTAACTTATAATAAAATATTAAAAGGCAACAAAAAAATTCCGGAGTAGTTAAATACTCCGGAATTTTTTTAAATCAAATTATTATTTACAAAATATTCTTTAATTTTTTCAAAGCTTTCCTGGCTTATGTCGTGCTCGATACGGCAACTGTCGTCATAAGCTGTTTGCTCATCAACACCAAGTGCCATTAATACCTTTGCAATTATATTATGTCTTTCGTACATACTTAAAGCAATGTTTTCGCCCTTTTCGGTAAGTGATATAAGCCCGTCGGCATCCACATTGATATAGCCCTCCTCACGGAAGTTTTTCATAGCTACCGACACACTTGGTTTTGAAAAGCCAAGCTCGTTTGCAATATCTATACTGCGCACAAAACCTTTTTTGTTTTTTATCATAAGTATGGCTTCGAGATAATTCTCAGCCGATTCGTGTATTATCATTAATATTACCTCATATTTTGTTTTATATCTATATAAAAATAGTAACACAAAAACTTAAAATTGTCAAATAAAAGTAATTGCAAAAACACCGCCTTTGTGTTATACTCTAATTGTAAAAAACTGTAATAAATATTTCTCTTTGTAATAATTATTATATATAGCATAATTTTACAAGGAGTGTTAACCTATGAAGGTGTTTGTTTTAAGCAAGAAAAATATCATAGCATACAGCTATGTGCTTTTGTTGCTTGTTGGATTAATCGGTTTTAACAAAGATGCTACCGTATCGGTTTTTGAAAACAGCATAAAAAAGGATTTACCCATATACTGTGTTAAACGGGGCGATGATGAAAAGGTTTGCTCCATAAGCTTTGATGCCGCCTGGGGTAACGAGGATACCGAACAGCTTATAAAAATACTTGCCGATTATAATGTAAAAGCCACATTTTTTGTTGTAGGCGACTGGGCAGAAAAATATCCCGAATCGGTAAAAGCCTTGTCGGATGCAGGTCACGAGGTTATGAACCACTCGGACACACATCCGCATTTTACGCAGATTTCAAAAGAAAAAATGCTTTCCGAGGTCGCCGAGTGCGACAGCAAGATAGAAAAAATAACAGGCGTAAAACCGTTTTTGTTCCGTCCTCCCTACGGCGATTATAATAACGATGTAGTTGCCACTCTGCGCGAGGCAGGACATTATACAATTCAATGGGATGTTGACAGTCTTGACTGGAAGGATTTATCGGCACAGGCAATTTATGAGCGGGTAACAGGTAAAGTATCTAACGGCTCGATTGTGCTTTTTCACAATGCGGCAAAGCACACCCCCGAAGCACTGCCTATGATACTTAAATATTTAAAGGACAATAACTTTTCTGTAATAAGTCGGATCGTAGCCATGTCGTTCTGTGAGCCAAGGGGTTGGTGCCCATTGTTGTCTTCCTAAGACCGCTTGGCCTCCGACTTCTAACGGCTCGATTGTGCTTTTTCACAATGCGGCAAAGCACACCCCCGAAGCACTGCCTATGATACTTAAATATTTAAAGGACAATAACTTTT